>NZ_BAAAOA010000007.1:0-159975 GCF_039530085.1 Kocuria aegyptia | reverse complement strand
ACGAGGAGCCCGTTCCTCATCTCATCGACGCACCCGCGCCAAGAACCTCATGCCCCACAACAACTAGCTCCACTTCCAGCAGCTCGGTAGGCCCCTCACCCAGCAATCCACCGTCGAGGCAGGGGACCACCATCCCGTCGAACAGTGTGTCCTTCACCGCGGGGCGTTGCACCTACTGGAGAAGCTCTGTACGTCACGAGAACGATACCGAGCCCGGGAGAGGGAGGGCGCGCAGGCACCACAACCGAATCCGGCGGCACGCAAGCCGTCTCGAGGATCAGTCCACATTGGCGCCCACCATCTTGAGTGCGACTTTGTCGACGAGGCCCAGGTCCTCACCCCCGTCCAGGTCGAAGGTCTGTTCCTGATTACCGTGGAAGCCAACGTCCCGGTGATGGCCTACGGGCTGCGCACCGACTTCCGCATTGAGCCCCTCCCTGGGGTCGCCGGGTTGCTGGCGCAGGCGTCGAGGAGATCAAGACGATCTGCCGGTGAGCGCCCAAGGCCATGTACAACGCCCGCTTCGTGGATGGGACGATCACCGCCGACGGTCCCCAGGTCGCCGTGGACGGCGCCAACACCCGCGAGGCCTATGAGGCGCTGTGCGGGGCGCGCTACATCACCGCGCTCAAGCTCGAGGTCTGACGCCGCCGCTGGGCACCCGTGCCCACCAGCTGGCCGAGACGCAGAACTGATGACTCACCACATCGAAGAGCGCCAGTACTTCCCCGATGGCTGCTCCCCCGATGACACGGACGCCTCGAGCTTCATGGCCTCCGTCGTCCACCGTGGTCGTCGGCCCGATCCTCGGTACGGCCGCCATCGCGGGTGGGCACATGAGCCTTGCCCACGCCCGGGCCATGGATGCCCGCCGCGGGAGGCCGCCGGCGGTCGCTGGCCCCGGATGAGGAGCTGGGGCGTCAGAACAGCGTGGGGTGGTTCGGGTCGACGTCATGGACCAGTTGGCGGATGAGTCCTTGATCCCAGCCGTGCTGCTTGAGCTGCTCGCGCAGGTGCCGGGACCGGGAGGTGCGTTCGGCGCGGCTGCGCCTCCGCCACCGCGCGGCGTTCGGCGAAGGCATCCGTCCCATGAGCACCCGGTCCTTCATGTTCTCCGGGGCGGTGCCGAGCAGCAAATGGGTGTTCGGCTGGAGGGAGGCTCGCACGCACAGCGGCACATCGCACCAGTGCAGGGCGGTCTGGTCCTCGATCGCCTCCAGGCCGCCGTGGACGCTGGCCAGGGCGAAGCGGTGAGCGGAGACGACCTTCTGGCCGGCGGGGGTGTTGAACCAGTACCGGCCGTACCCGTCGTCGCTGATGGACCCATCCACAACCAGCACGCATCGGTAGGCGGCCCTGGAGCACGTGGGCGTAGAACCGTTCCACATCGACCGGGTTCACGGCATCCTTCTCTGCACCCCAGAGCAACCATCGGCTCAGCGGCCGCGGTCTTCTCCTGCTGCCGAGTGTGGCACGCCCTCCGCCCCGCGACACTCAGGTCCACCCATAAGGGGCCAGACAGGGGCGGGCGACCCGTGGCACGATGCGTGAACGACGACGTCGAGCGAGGAGCGCCCGTGAAACCGAGGTCGAGCATGCTGGGGATGACGCTGCTCGTGGCGTTCACCGTGGCGACCTGCGCGGAAGCGGAGCCGGCCCAGAGCCAGGACGACATCTACCAGCAGGAACAGGCGCCCGCCGATGTACTGCCCTCGCACATCGCCAATGGCGCCGAGGTCCAGAACTGGGACGAGGAAAGCTCAAGGCTGCTGGCTTCCCACGACGGGCACCAGTTCTTCCTGCTGCGCTCGACCACCGAGGGCAACTGCCTGGTGAGCGTTGACCAGACCCCGCCGCAGACGTGGGTCGCCGCGTGCTCGCCCAGCGGCCGGATCGGCATGAGCGGTCCCGCCGGGGTGCGGGCAGAGCTGGATCTCGAGGGCTTCGACGAGGACGTCCCGCCGCTGGAGGGTTGGTCCCGCCCAGTACCGGAGCTCCAGGTGCTCGTGCCCCGCAGCGCGGACCGACCGTAGCTGGACCCGCCAGCCGCACGGGCGCGTGGCACGATGCGCGGACCGCCACAACGAGCACGGGAGACACGATGGGCCAGGACAGGCAGCTGCGCGGGCACCTGATCGCGATGCTCGTCGGCGCGGCACTCCTGGTGTTGGCCCAGCTCGGGTCCTGGCCGCCGGAGACCCACTTCGAGCGGGCTCTGACCGGGCTCGCCGTGGCCGCTGTGCTCATCGCCGTCGGCCTCACGCTCTACGAGTGGCGGCAGGACCGGCGCCGCCGCGGAAGGGATAGCCAGCGATGACTGAGAAACTGTCACGGCTCGAACGGACATGGTGGTCAGCCGTGCTGATCGATGTGCTGAGCACCTTCGTGATCGTCATCGTCGGACTGCTCTACGGATGGGACGTGGCTGCCCTGCTCGGCGTGGTGGTTCTTCCCCTGGGCGTGTGGTGGAAGCTCGGCCCGTTCTGGACCCGGGAACAGAGATTACGGATCCGCCGGCGGGCCCAGCAGCGCGCCGGCGACCGACAGGCGTAGGCCGCGTCGAGGCCGCAGTGGGGTACGTGGCGTTCTTGGCCCTGATGCTCGCCCTGTGTGTCTGGCTCGGTTTCGAAGAGCTCCTGAGCGCTTGGTTCACCGCCGTCGCCTGTCTCATCGTCTCGGTCGTCCAGCAAGACAGGGGAGCCCACCGGCAACGACAGGACTAGCCGGCGCAGCGGAACACCCTGGGCTCCGTGGTGGGCCGCGGAGCGGTCATCGGCAGGGAGCGCCGTCATGTGCCCACCGTGGGTCACGAGCCTGCGACGATGCGACCGGATCTCTTGGTGCCGCGGCCAGCCGGTGCCTACCGTCGAGTGCCGGCCCTGCCGCACGGGAGGGGGTCGGTGCCCACCAGAAGCGGAGGTCACCATGAGCGACACCCATACGTCCGTCGTCGGACCGGTCCCCAGTGCGGGCGGAGACCGCCGAGAGCAGGTAGAACAAGTCATCGCGGTCCTCAACGCCCACGATGCCGCAGGGGTTGCCTCCACCTATGCCCCGGACGCCATCGTCTACACCGCTGCCTCACCGGAGCCGGTGAGCGGACGAGCAGCTATCCAGCAGGACTTCCAGCAATGGATCACGGCGATGCCGGACATGACGGTGGAGATCGAAGAGCTGCTGGTCGATGGCCCCGCAGCAGCGATGCGACTGCTGTTCGTGGGCACGCACACCGGACCGCTGACGACTCCCTTGGGGGTGGTTGAGCCCACCGGCCGACGGGTGGTCGTGCCCATGGCGGTGTTCAACCGGCACGACGAGAGCGGAACGACCGAGGTCGAGCACCGCTACCTCGACATGATGACCATGGTCCAGCAGCTCGGCCTCATCTGACTTCGAGGGTGGCGAACGCCCGGGGCTCCGTGCTGGGGCACCGGGGAAGCTGCACTCAGACCGCTCCGGAGGCGCGGATCTCGGCCGGCTCCTTGTCGGTGATGTCGCCGTCGAAGTCGAAGAGGGCGTCCTGGATGTCGAAGCGGGCGACGATCAGCGGGTGACCGTTGCGGGCGCCGCAGCACTCGTAGTCCAGCTGGAACGGTGCGGGGCAGTCCTCGAAGATGCGGCGGGCGATCATGCCCTCCTCACCGTTCTCCTCGCGGCCGCGGGCGGCGAACAGGTCTGGCAGGGGGATCTCCACGATGGCGACGAGCACCCCGTCTGGCCCGGCCACCTCGGTGGCCTCCTCGACCGTGTAGTGCTTCTCCGGCGGGGTGAGGCCGAGTGCTGCGGCGTGGGCGCTGAGGGTGTCGGGGTCGGGTTCCGTGTTGTCCATGCCGGATGTGTGGGCGGCCGGTGCAGCTGGGCGGGGTGGTCACCCGAAGTGGGTCTGCCGCCGGCGTCGGCGCCCGTGGCACGATGCCCGGACGGTGTCGGGTGGGCCGGGGGAGCGCGCATGGTGGTCGAGGTCGTCGGAACCGTTTCCGGCGCGCAACGGTTCCGACAGGCGCAGCGCAGTCTGGCCGTGGCGCTGGTCTCGCTGACGATCGGCATGCTCATCCTCTGGCCCTACCAGGAGGCACACCGGTCGGTGGCGGGCTTTGTGGCGACCCTGCTGTGGACGCTGGCGGCGATCGCCCTGTCGTCCACGATGATGGCCGGGTCCGACGAGGAGCCCGACGACGAAGTCGCCGGCGAAGGCGCGCTGTGAGGGGCGTCGTGCTCGGGATCCGCGCAGGGACGGCCGTGGTGGCGCTGGGCCTGTGGATCATCTGGATGTCCCGCAGGGTGTTCCCGATCTGGATCGTGCCGGCGGCCGTCGCGGTCCTCATCGGGCGCCCGGTCTTCGAGTGGTTCGAGTGGCGCGTGAGGACGTACGAGCGGGACCGTCGGAACGAGGAGTAGCACTCAGTCCAGCAGCATCCCGGCCGGCATCTGCCCGACGTCACCCAGCACCCCGAAGAAGAACACTCGGACCAGCAGCACCAGCACCGGACCGATCAGGCCCAGCGCCAGGATCCAGGACCGTGCGCGGAACATCTCGGCGTAGATCTCTGCGGTCTCACCGCGAGCAGCACCGATCCGCCGGTCCCGGTGCGCTTGGTCGGCCGTCTTCTCCGCCATGAACCGCGCCTGGGCGTAGAAGACCGCGCACACGACCAGGGCAGCGACCGGAGCGACGTGGCGAAGACCGACGGGTTGGCTGACGTGGAGGACCTGGGTCATCAGCATCACCGTGAACACCACGCTCATCGCCAGGATCGCCACATGGAAGGACGTCACCGCCAGCGAGGCGGCGACCTTCGGGGCCTCCTGCGGACCGGACGCCAGCCGTGCCGCGATCGGTCTCCGCGCCAGGGTGAGCACGATGTTGGCTGTCACCACGATGAACACCGGAACCATGACGGCGATGCCCACGGGCAATTCCTTCCAGGTTGCCCGGCGGCGATCACCACCGGCACACCTCAGCCCAGAAGTTGCCGCCGCGAACCGCTGTCCGCACTGCTGCGGTCTACCCGATCAGTCGCCGAGGATGTCCGCGGACCGCGGTGCGGCTGCTCGCCGACGTCGGCTTCGACGTCTTGGCCCCCCGCCACGGCCCCGCACTACGCGTGTCTACGGCCAGCGCCTGCGCATCCACTGGGACGTCTCGGCCCCGTGGGGAAGGGGCCGAGTCACTTCTTGCTCGTGCACGCCCGCCCACCGGCTGATCCCCGGCGGGCGTTCTCGACTTCGGAGCTCACCTCGCCAGTCGTCACGATGATCCATGTCGTTGCTGCGCCGAGAGGTCCTGCTTACGCTCGCGCCAAGCACCTGTCCCCTTGCCCTTGGAGCACGGCATGGCCTCGCACCGCCACCCGGATCAGGAATCAACGGGCACCGACCCGACCGCGCACACCGGTCGGCCAAGACGCCCCCGGTGGCGTCGTCTTGCACGCTTTACCGGGTTCGCGGCTCTGGGCCTCCTGGTGCTGGTGCTCGTCTCGGCAGGACTCAACTTCGCCCTGACCCAGTACGAGCGCACCAGCACGGATCCGTACGGCCGGCGGGTGGCGGTGGACGGGGGCTCGGTCAACGTCGTGGACGACGCCGCGGACGGGCCCACCGTCGTGCTGCTCAGTGGGCTGGGCACCCCGGCCCCGGCACTGGACTTCGCCCCGCTGGTGCGGGAGCTCGACGGGTACCGCGTGGTGGTGGTCGAGGGGTTCGGCTACGGGTATTCGAACATGACCGCCCCGGAGCGGACCGTCGAGAACGTCTCCCAGGAGCTCCACGCCGCCCTGAAGGCCGCAGGGGTCGAGGCGCCGTACGTGCTGGGTGGCCACTCCTTGGCCGGGTTCTACATCCTCGACTACGTCAACCGGTATCCCGAGGAGGTCTCCGCGGTGGTCGGCGTCGACACCACCGTGCCCGCCTTCGCCGCGGATCAGGACCACGCATCGGCAGCTGAGGGCGGGGGTGTCCCGTGGGACCGGCTGGCCTCCTCCACCGGGCTGGTCCGCTGGGTCCTGCTGGCGGCCCCCGATCTCGCCCTGCCGGCAGACACCGCCCACACCTCCGAGGAGCGGGAGCTGATCAACCGGATGACGGTCTGGAACTTCACCAACCCGGCGGTCACCGACGAGACCCGGCGGATCGGGGACAACGCCCAGCAGCTGGAAGAGGTGGGGTTCCCGGCAGATCTGCCGGTGCTGGTGCTCCTCGCCCAGGACACCGTGGACAATTCCCCCGGCTGGCTAGCCTCCCACGAGAAACAGCTGCAGGGTGTGAACGACCACGAGCTCGTCGTCCTCGACGGCGGTCACTACCTGCACTGGACCCGCTCCCCCGAGATCGCCGCGAGGATCACCGGGTTCCTCGACGAGCAGGACGTCGCTGCCCAGGACGGAGCCGGCATCGCGGCACCGGCGTCTGCGGGCTGAGCGCACGGCCCCTGCCCGGCTCAGAGCGCCGGCACGAGCCCGCTCCACAGCAGCGGCAGCCCGCGCAGGTTCAGGTACTGGTCGATCGTGGTCACCGACGGTTCCGTCCGGTCGTCGCCGTCCTCCCACAGCGCGTCGCACTCGTCGCAGACCAGGATGATCTCGTTCGTGGCGTTCACCCGCCAGGGGCTGATGACTCCGTTGTCGCAGCACGGGCACTCGGTGGGGTTCATGGCGACTCCTTCCTTCGGATCGACCGGTCCCCGGCGACTGCCGCCGGGGCGTTCACTGGATCGACCGAGGACCCCGCCGCGCTGGGGCTGCAGCGCTCACGAGGTCCTCGGGTGATCAGATTGTGCACCGGCACACCCCGGTGGTGGAAGTGTCCTCACAGAGCCGCCAGCGTCCATCGGCGTGACGGGGTGCGCATCGGCCGCGGCACGTCCTCCAGGTCGGCCAGCAGTCGCTGACCGAGCACCGACAGGGTCCGGTCGTCCCGGGCCGCCCTGGCACGTCTCAGCGCCCCGTACAGGGCGGCGTCGGAGCGGTGTTGACGATCTTGCCGATGACCGCCTGGTGCTCGAGCATCGCCACCAGGGCGACCTCGTGGCGACGGTTGGTGATCCGCTCGGCCAGGCGGGACAGCAGGACGTGATCGCCGTGCCCAGCATCGGCCAGCACCTCGGCCCGCCACCCGGCCAGCATCCGCTGCCGGGCGTCCTTGGAGGACCGCGACGGCACCCGCAGGTCAATGTAGCCGAACCGGACCACGGCCACCGTCGCGGATTCCTCCGCGCTCCTGCGCCTGGGCCGGCACCACGATGTCCTTCACCTCCGCCCTTCGACTCCGGGGAGGGCGGGCGCCGGTAGCTCTTGGCGAACTGCTCCAGCTCCGCCAGTTTCTCCCGGCAGTTCCCGCCCGGGGCCGCCACCCGGCACTGCGCGCGGGCCGCGGAGATCTTCGCGAGCGTGGCCGGGTCCTGATGCTCCTTGGCCCACTCCCACAGCGACTGCTCCCGCTCCACGCTGGTGCCCGGCATCGGGGCCCGCATGTGCTGGGTGCAGAACTTCTGGTAGTCCTCCAGATCGTTGACCGGCCCGGTCATCGTGCCGCTGTCCAGCAGCTCGCGCACGGCATCGCCGGTGAGGTCTCGGCGTTCATGTGCTTGGCGACCCACTCGCCCAGCGACCGCTCTTCCTGCTGACCGGTGCGGCGCGACGGGGCCCGGCCGTGTGCTGCGACGAAGGCCCGCAGCTGCTCGAGGCGCTCGGGGGCGCTCATGAATACCATGTGTGCGGACTGCGTGCTAGCGCGAACACGCTGCCGGACGTTGGACGCAGAGATCCTGCGCACGCTTCTCTTGGCGCAGGCCGGCATCTGAACGCAGCCAAGTGCCGGCAGTAGAGTCACCCCATGGGGGACCTGCTGTACGAATGGATGAACGAGAAGCAAGCCGGCGAGGCATTGGCCGAGTACCTCGCTGAACTCCCACCGTCACTCGCACACCTTCACGCAGCGATGACCAGCCACGGCCTCGATCCCGCGAAGATGCTCGACGGATCGCTGGACTCCGTCGCACCGCTGTGGGCGTGGCTCACCAACCGGTTCGCTGAGCTCGGCGTCGACCCGAGGACGCTGGATAAGGACCCGACCAAGGCCGCCTGGCCCAGCTGGACCCGCCACGGGATGCTGGTGGACCCGCACCCGCCGGCCGAGACGCTGGCGCTGGTGAACGGGTTCGCCGCCTACCTGGCGCAAGTCATCACCGCGGCCGTGCCCGAGGCGGTCTGGGCGACCGGTCACCACCGCATCAACGACTTCCCCCTGCTCCACCGTCCAGTCCTCGCCGCTGCCGAGCACCAAGTCTTCCTGCCCGGCCTGCCGATCTACAGCGCCTACCAGACCGCCCACGGCCGAGACGCGATGAACGGGACGGAGATGCGCGCGCACGTCGAGCGCACGATCACCGCACTGCGCGGTGAAGGCCCGGAGGCGGCCACCGCCGAGGAGCCGCTGGTCACCGTGGTCGCCGAGGTGGACTGCTTCGACGTCGGGCTGCGCGAGGACCTCGCGCAGCAGCACCCGGCTCTGGTCGAGTGGCTGATCGCCGAGCTCACCGACCGCGGCGGCGTCATCTCGGTCCACCGCTACGGGCCCGCCGCGCTGGTCGTGGACGTGCCGTCCTGGGACGAGCTGCGACTGCGGATGTGGCTGACCCTGTGGCTGCAGCGCCACCTGCCACGCTGAACCGGAGCTACTGCCTCCGCGCCGCCACGTGCTTCCGGCGCCGGGTGTTCCGCACGCGACCCATCCACGTCCCGATGAGCGCGCCGATGGCGGAGAGGGTCACCAGCAGCACGTTGTCGGTGTACACCGCGAACCAGATCAACACTGGGATTGCGATGAGGGCGAGGACGGCTTCGCGTTCGGTCCGACGCGTCTGGACCGACTTCGACGCCCGGTGCCGCGGGGTCCTCGCGTTCACCGATCCTCCTCGCGCCGCTGCTCGCGGGCGAGCAGCACCACGGCGATCACCATCAAGACGGCGCCGACGATCATGGGCCACCAGTGCTGCCTGCCGTCGACGAGCTGAACGACGCCTGTCACCAGCATGACCGCCGCTGCCATCGCGGAGATCCACCGCCCCTGCTTCAGCACGTCGCTTCCCTTCCCCCATGGTCCCCCGGTCCTCGCATCCTGGCACCCCGGTCATCGCGCCGTCGTTCCCCTCTTGTGGCCCGAGCGGTGCGCTGACGCCGGCCGGTAGCGTCACCGCCATGGACCATCCCGCCCAGCGCACCAACGAGGTGCCCGTGCCGACGGCCGGGCAGGTCCTCGTGCGCACGCTGCCCGTGGCATCCGTGTTGATCCTCGGCATGCCGCTGGCCATCCAGCTCGTGCTGGACGAGTCCGGTGAGACGCGGACCATCTGGTGGCTGGTGCCGCTGCTGGCGGTGTTCGGACTGGCCGTGCTCGTCCACCACTACGCCAAGGCGCCACGTCCCGGGTTCGACAAGCGAGTCGGCCAGGCGCAGTGGAAGCAGGTGTTCGCCGCAGTCGCGAAGACCGGGGATCTACCGGGACACCCTGACGTGCGGAAGGCGGTCGGCGTCGTTGCCTGCCTCAGCATCGAGGCGCTCGTGGGAGCAGTCGCCATCGTCATAGCCTTCCTGCTCTGCGCCCCGATCGCCCCGGCGTACCCGTGGCTGGCTGCACTGGGGGGCCCAGCGCTGCTCACCGTCGTCTACGCCCTCCGGGCCCGCCGCTCCTGGGTCTACCTGCGCACCCTGCACGCCGCCGAGCCCACCGGCTGACGACCCGCTGCACCGAAGCGCGGGGCTCTGCTTGCTCCGCTTCCGCATCCAGTCGGTCGGTTTCCCGGGCGCGACGATCCTCCGCCACAATCCGCCCCAAGGGCGTGAGCGTACTGTCTGCGACGTAGCCTGGGACCGGCTTGACGTCGGGGAACCCGTGGACGATTCGCGCGCCCCGTGATCGGAGGAGGCCCCGTGGGACGGGTGATCGTAGAGCAGATTGTCAGCGCCGATGGGTACACCGCCCGCACCGACGGAGACATCTCGTGGTTCGAGACCGCGGACTTCTCCGAGACCGAGGACGATCAGCTCCAGATGCTGAGCCGAGTCGAGGCGATCGTGCTCGGGGCCACCACCTACCGCATGTTCGCCGCCTACTGGCCCGGTGCCGACGGGTCAGCCGAACGGATCGCGGGACCGATCAACGCCCTGCCCAAGCACATCATCTCCACCACATTGAAGGAAGCGCCCTGGGGCTCGTTCACGCCGGCGATCGTGGAGCGCGGAGACGGGGCGCAGATCGCGGCCGAGCTGAGCCGGCGCTACACCGGGGACCTGGTGGTGTGGGGCAGCCTGATGCTCACGGACGCCTTGTTCGCGGCCGGCCTCGTGGACGTCCTGCGTCTACGGATCGTTCCGGTGCTGATCGGCACCGAGCGACCCTTGGCACCCACGGTGCGCGGTGACACCACGCTGGAGCTGGCCTCCGCCCTCTCCTTCCCCCATGGCCACGTGCGCACGGAGTACCACCTCGCCCGCAGCTAGGCCTCGGTCCCAGGCATGGCATCATCGTCGGCGCCGGTGTCCGGGCAGCTGACGTGCTCCACGCTCGTGGAACGCACACCCACAGGAGGCGCGATGACCAAGGGTCGAGCTCCGATCAGCGGGACCATCGCCATCGCCTGCGGCCTGCTGTTCGTCACCGCCGTGGTGCTCGCGCTGATGGACGTGCTGTCGTGGTTCACGGTGGCGAGCACGCTGTCGACTTTCGTGATCACGGTGCTCATCTGGCGGCGCTTCCAGGTCAGCGACCTCGAGTACCGACAGCGCCTGGAGCGCCTGGACGAGCGACTGGGCCGAGAGTCCTAGCGACCAGCCCGGTGGCCGCTCCGGACCCGTGGCAGCTTCATCGTATGCCGCACGTCGAGCGCGATGCCGGCCACTCCGGCGAGCAGGGCCGCGGTGATGAACTCGATGTCGCCGAAGAAGATCGCCGCGGCGAACAGCACGGCCGTGAGCAGAGCGAAGCTCGTGCGCGTGATCGTGCGGGTGGTCGTCGACGTCGTCGGTTGCTGGGCGTGGGGTGCTTGAGTGTTCATCTCTCCCGACTGTGTCACCGTCTCCTGTGCTCCGCCTGTTGCCGTGCCCTGCATGCCCTAGCCAGCGTCCCGCGCACTCGTCGCGGCGCCTGGTAGGGCAGGTGTGCTCCACCCCGCGCAGTGCCTTCAGCGGTCGGTGTGCTTCGGGTCTGCAGCCGGCTTCTCCATGACGTGCTGGCGCTGACGCTGGATCGCCCCGGCCACCCGGTAGGACTCCTCGGCCGAGACCACCACCGACTCAGCCGCTGTGCTGATGCGCACGCTGGGCCCGCCCATCAGGTAACCGGTGGCACCGTCCCCCAGGCGGCGCCGCCCGATCCGCCACCACGGGGTGCGCGGCCCAACGGCGACCTCGGTGATCTGCTCGTACGGGATCTCCACGGTGCGCCGACCCAGTCGGATGCGTACGGCTTGATCCTCCAGCCGGAGGGCAACCGACTGGTACACCAGCCGCCAGAAAACGACGAAGCCGCCGATGTAGATGAGCACACCCCACAGGTTCCACGGCCCGCCCGGCACAGAGTCGAGCGCCGTGAAGATCACCACGATGGCTGTGATGCCGATGGCGATCTGGAGACCCAACGGAAGGGCCTTGGTGAACTGCGGCGTCTCCTGCTCCGTGCGATCGGCCATGCCTCATGATCACCGATGGCATCGCCGGGGAGAAGGCCCGGCGCCCGGTAGGGCAGATGTCCCGCGCCGGTCATCGAGCACGAAGTGCTCCCCTGCGCGCGGCCGTCAGGTCGTGCTGGTCGCCGCGGTAGCGGAGGTGTGACAGGTGTCGAGGTGAGGTGGTGACGGGTGGTGGCGATGTTGATGGGAGGGGGAGGTTGGGCGCGGGCGGGGCGCGATGAAGAAGGGTGTTGGTGAGAGGAATGGTCGAGGTGTGGGGCAGCCCGTAGGGCATCACGCTCGCGCTTCCCGACTCGGCGCTGGCGCGCCTCCTCGCTCGAGCTCGTGGGTCTCTGCCGGCCTCCGACTCCCTACTCCCTGAACTCGTCTCTGCTCTGACCTGTCGGCTGGGAGGGGCGGATCGAGTGACGGTGGCAACCGGAGTCCGCACCCCACTGGACCGCACGCCGCCCTCAGTGCAGATTTCGTGTCTAAATCGGAGGAAGAATGGCGGATCGGGTACCGGTAACGGCAAGTGACTCGTCCAGTTCCCGCGGATTTCCAGGATTTTCGGTGCCCCCAGTCAGACTCGAACTGACACTGAGCGGATTTTAAGTCCGCTGCCTCTGCCGATTGGGCTATGGGGGCCGGTCCCGGCCGCGTCACCGGGTCGCCGCCCACCTTATCTCCTCACCTCGGTCCCCACCCGGACGGGCCCGCGCTCCGGGCAGGAGCCGGTCCTGTCGGCCGGACCCGGGATCCAGTAGTCTGGCACGGTGGTCGAGCAGCCGGCCGCGACATCGTCGCACACGCAGGAGGCTGCCCTCGTGGACCACCCCGTTCCCCTTTCCCCCGGACGAACTCCGGCCGGCGCGAGTATCCCGGCGCCCGCCCCTCGCCGGTGCACCCCGATCGCGCGCCGGACGGCGGCGGCATGAGCGAGGTCGTGGCCCCGCCCATCAGCCGGACCTACCTGGCGCCCGATGCCCCGTTCCCGGTCGACCTCACCGAGCTGTCCCTGGCCGAGCTGCACGTCCTCCACAGCAAGGTCGGCCGCCAGCTCGAGCGGGAGTACCTTGCCGGCGCGGCCGGCGCCCACCCGGTCACCCTCGAGCGCCACCAGGAACTCACCGTGGAGCTCGACGCCCGCGAGATCGTCCGCCCCGGGCACACCTCGTGACCCACGGCGGGGCCGGCGCCCCCGGGCACGTCCGCGCCACCGAAGTGCAAATCATGCAAAGCACTGGCCAGGCGGCGCCCGGCGACCTAGCCTGGGAAACGGTCGAGCAGCCGGCCGCATCGTGTCCGGTCGAAGGGTTGCCCTCATGAAGTCCCAGCTCGCCCCCTCCCCCTCCCGTGCGCCCGCGTCGGCGCTCTCGGCGCCCGGCACGTTCCTGGCTCCTGCGGACCCGTTCCCCTCGGCCCTCGCGGAGCTGGACCTGAACGAGCTGCAGGTGCTGCACAGCCGCATCTGCCGCCAGCTCGAGCACGAGTACCTCACCGCCCCGGACGGACCCCACCCGGTGACGCAGGACCGCTGCCAGGAACTGGTGGCCGAGTTCGACGTCCGCCAGGCCTTCCTCGCCCCGCCGCTTCCCCACGCCGAGAACGCTCCCGGGCGAGCGCCGGCTTCCCGCAGGAAGGAGGACCGCGGTGCTGACCCGCTCGCCCGCACCGAAGCGGGTCCCGGCCGCGCGCCGGCTCCCCGCACCGGGACGACGCCCGGGCCTGGACCGGCGCCTGCCCCGGTGCCGCCGACGCCCCGGAGTGCCGGCGGCACCACCGGCGCCGTGATCCACGACCTGGCCCAGGTGCGCCCCGGGGACCCGATCGAGGTGTGGCAGCGAGGCGTCCTGCGCTGCCGGGGCACCATCGAGGAGGTCAGCCCGGCGCTGGGCGTGGCCTGGCTGCTCGAGGCCGGGGACGGATACCGGCGGATGTTCCACGCCCACGACGGCGAACTGCGCCGGCACCTGTCCCCCGACGGCTCCTGACCGCTCCGGCACCCCGGGCCCGGCGAGGGCACAGGGAGTCCGCGACCCCGCGGCCCCTCAGACGGCTCGACCCCGCCGCGGCACGCGGCCGGGACGGGGTCGAGCGGAGAACGGGTCGGATCAGAGGTTGGCCTTGCGCGGGGCGGGCGCTTGGCCGGCCGCGACCTGGAACCGCGTGCGCGGGTCCCGTTCGTGGCGCAGCGTGGTGATGTCCCGGCCGAAGACGAAGTTCAGGGCCCACTCGGTGAAGACGCGGGCCTTGCGGTCCACGGTGGGGATCGCGTAGCCGTGGTAGAGCCGGTGCATCGCCCACGCGGCGACGCCGGAGAACTCGAGACCCTTCTCCGGCAGGCCCGGCAGGTTCTTGATGCTGGCCACGCCCTTGTACAGGCCGAGCCCGGCGACCGCGCCGAGGTTCTCGTGGTAGTAGTCCTCGAGCGGCTTGCCCGCGCGGGCGGCCAGGATGTTCTTGGCCATCGTGTGCGCCTGACGCACCGCGTGCTGGGCGTTGGGCACGCAGAACCCGCCGACTCCCGCGCCCGTGAGGTCCGGCACCGCCGCGACGTCGCCGGCGGCCCAGGCACCCTCGAGGGGACCGTCGTCGCCGGTGATCCGCAGGTCGGCACCGGTCCGGACGCGGCCGCGCTGGTCCAGCGGGAAGTCCGTGCTCCTGACGAGCGGGTTGGCCTGCACGCCCGCGGTCCAGATGAGCGTGTCGGTGTCGAACTCGCCGGCCGAGGACTTGTCCTGCATGTTGACGAGCTTGAGGTGCTTGTCCACGGCGGAATCCAGCGACGTGTTGAGCAGCACCTCGATGCCGCGGCTGCGCAGGTGGGCCACGACCTTCTCCGCGCGGTCCTCGGAGACCTCCGGCATGATCCGGCCCATGGCCTCGATGAGCACGAAGCGCAGGTCCGAGACCTGGAGCCGCTCGTTGCGCTGGACGGCGCTGCGGGCCATGTCCTCGATCTCGGCGATCGTCTCGGTGCCGGCGTAGCCGCCGCCGACCACCACGAAGGTCAGCGCCCGGCGCTTGACGTCCTCGTCGGAGGTGAGGGAGGCGACCTCGATGCGCTCGAGCACCCAGTTGCGCACCGCCAGGGCCTCCTCGATGGTCTTGAGCCCGATGCCGTTCTCGGCGAGCCCCTCGATCGGGAAGGCGCGGGTGACGGAGCCGCCGGCGATGACGATCTCGTCGTAGGTCAGCTCGAAGGTCTCGCCCTCGTCGATGCCCTTGACGGTGGCGGTGCGGTTCGCGTGGTCGACCCCGAGCACGTGTCCGGCGACGATCTCGCTGTCCTTGAGGTGCTGACGGTGGGGCACCACCGCGCTGCGGGCGGAGATGTTGCCGCCGGCCACCTCGGGCAGGAAGGGGAGGTACATCATGTACGGGTTGGGGTCCACGACGGTGACGATCCCGCCGGAGTTCTTGATCCGCTTCTGCAGTTCCTGCGCCACGGTGAAGCCGACGTAGCCGCCGCCGACGATCAGAAGGCGCGGACGGTCCTTGGCCAGTTGAGTGAAAGACATGCCCCCGAGTCTACTCAGAACGCTGTCGATATCACTTCCGGCGGAGGCCGCCCGCACCGTGTTCCCGCCCACGGTTCAGGCCCCGCCGCCGGTGCCCCCGTCCGGGTCGGCGGCCACGATGCGGCGGATGTGGACCACGGCACCCGCCGTGAGGCCCAGCACGAGCAGCCCGAAGCCTGCGAGCACCACCACGGGCAGCAGCCCGGTCTCGTCGATCGGGGCGACGGGCTCGGGCGGGGCGACCTCCGCCTCGACCTCCTCCGTGACCGGCGCCGGGCTCTCGGTGGGGCCCGTCGTGGGGGTCGCGGCCGCGGTCCTGCGGTGCACCCGGACCCACTGCTCCATGCTGCCGAGCGGGTTGCGGTCGACCTCGGGGACGTCCTCCGTGAGCGCGGCCTCGACATCCAGCACCCCGTAGCCGTAGAGCGGGTCCTTGCCCGGCGCCCCGGTGTCCCGGGCGGTGGAGACGATGCGGTTCGCGATCTGGGCGGAGCTCATCTGCGGCCACTTGGCCTTGATCAGCGCCGCGGTGCCGGCCACGACGGGGGCGGACGCCGAGGTCCCGGCCCACGAGGCGTAGCGGTCGCCGGGGATGGCGCCCACCATGTCCTCGGACGGGCCGGCCACCGCGATCGAGATGCCCTGCGAGGAGGACTCCCAGCTCGCCTCCCCGGTGCGGCCCACGCCGCCCACGGTGAGCACACCGGGGATGGTGGCGGGGGCACCGACCTGCACGAGCCCCGACCCCCGGTTCCCGGCGGAGGCGACGACGAGCACGTCCTTCTCCTCGGCGTAGAGGAACGCCTCGTCCCAGCTCTCGGGCCACGAGGTGGCGTTGGAGCCCACCGACATGTTGATGACGTCCGCGCCGTTGTCCACGGCCCATCGGACGGCGTCCGGGAGCTGCTCGTCGACGCTGCGGACCTCCGGGCTCTCGTCGCCCAGCCACGTGGACACGGCGAGCACCTCGGCGTCCGGGGCCACGCCGACAATGCCGGCGGGCCGGCCGGGGTCGTCGTCGTCCCGCCCGCCCGGGGGCACGTGCCCGCGGCCCGCGGCCACGGACGCCACCAGCGTCCCGTGCTCGGGCTCGGTGCCGAGGCCCTCCTGGCCGTCGTCGGCGCCGCCGCCCGAGACGTCGGTGCCGCCCACCACGGCGCCCTCCAGGTCCTGGTGCGAACCGTCCACCCCGGTGTCGATGACGGCGATCCGCACGCCCTTCCCCGTGGACTCCTCCCAGGCCTCGCGCACGCCGTACTCGTCCAGCCAGTACTGGAGAGGGCGGATCCCGTCCTCGGCGATGCGGGAGGTGTCCGGGGCGCGGGTGGCGCCCTCGCTGGGCACGGGCGCCACGCTGACGGGGTCCTCGAGCGGAATGCTCGGGGCGGGCCCCGGGGGACGGGCCTGCGCGGGCCCCGTTCCGGGCAGGGCCAGCGCCGCCACGCCGACCACGGCCGAGGCCGCGCCCACCGCGGCCCACCGGGTGAGGGGGCGGTGGTGCGGGGGGCGGCGGAGGGGGGCGCTGGAAGACATGTGTCCTTCCGGGTCGGGGGGGTCCGGGCGGGTCAGCCGACCTGGGACAGGGCGATCCCGTCCAAAATATCGTGCTCGCTCACGATCGCGGAGTCCACGCGTCCACCGGTGGCGGCACCCACCCGCTCGACGATCCGGCGCCACACGAGGGCACCGCCGCCGATGACGTCGACGCGACCCTCGTGCATGTAGGGAAGCGCGGCGCGCTCCGCGCGGGTCATGCCCGTGAGCTCCCGGCACGCCTGCGCGATCCGCTCGGCGGGCAGCTCCGCGCCGTCGATCGCCGCGGGGTCGTAGCCGGGCAGCCCGAGGGCGTGCGCGGTGACGGTCGTGATGGTGCCGGCGACGCCCACCAGGTGGGTCGTCTCGGCGAGGGGCACGGTCTGCAGGACGACGTCCACGGCGTGGTCGACGTCGCGCAGCACGGCCTCCTGCTGGGCGGGGGTGGGCGGGTTGGAGCCGAGGTGGCGCTCGGTCAGCCGGACGCAGCCGATGTCCACGCTGCGCTCCGCGCGCACGCCCCAGGAGTTGCCGAGCACGAACTCGGTGGACCCGCCGCCGAGGTCGACCACGAGCACCCGGTCCTCGGGGTCCGTGCCGGGCACGGCGGTCGAGGCGCCGCGGAAGGACAGCTCGGCCTCCTCGTCGCCGGTGATGACCTCGGGGCTCACGCCGAGCCGTTCGCGGATCCCCGCAAGGAAGACGTCCCGGTTGCCGGCGTCGCGGGTGGCGCTCGTGGCCACGAACCGCAGCTGCTCCACGTCGTGCTCCTTCAGCAGCCGGGCGTACTCGTCGGCGGCCGCGAACGTGCGCTCGAGCGCCGCCTCGGCGAGCCAGCCGGTGGCGTCCACGCCCTGGCCGAGCCGGACCACGCGCATCTCGCGCACGACGTCGTCGAGCACCGTGTGTCCCGCCTCCTCCCGGGCATCGGCGATGAGCAGTCGGACGGAGTTGGTGCCGCAGTCGATGGCGCCTACGCGCATGGGGAGTCCTCGGGGTGTCGGGGGCGGGTGGATCTCAGGCCTCGCGCCAGGCGGGGTCGCAGTGACAGGCGCCGGGGGTCCACCACTCGGCGATGGCGTCGAGGGTCTCGTCCCCGAGCGGGTTCACCCCGGGCCCGGCCGCGAGGGCGTGGCCGGCGAGCACGTGCAGGCACTTGACCCGCACGGGCATCCCGCCGGCGGAGATGCCCTCGATCTCGGGGACGGGCCCGGTGCCGGCCTTGGCCCCGATCCGGGCGCGCTCGGCGAGGTAGTCCTCGTGCGCGGCGCGGTGGGCGGCCGCCAGCGCCTCGTCCTCGGCGATGCGGTCCGTCATCGCGTACATCAACCCCGCGGCCTCCAGCCGGGACACCGCGGCGGTGATGACGGGGTGGGCGAGGTAGAACACGGTGGGGAACGGGGTACCGTTGGCCAGGCGCGGCGCGGTGGCCGCCACGAGCGGGTTCCCGCACGTGCAGCGGGCCGGGATCTCGACGACGTCGCGCACGGGGCGCCCCAGCTGCCGGGAGAGGACCTGGAGGTCCAGGGGCGTGGGGTCGACCGTCCCGGCCGTCACCCCGAGTCCCCGGGGGGCGGGTCGGTCGCCGGGATCGTGTCCGTGCTGGGGGTTCACGCCGTTCCTCACTCCGCGGGGCTGCCGCGGCTGTCCGTCGCCGCGTCCTGCGGCGCGCCGGTCCCGTCCGCCGGTGCGGACGGGACGCTCTGCTCTGTCTGCTCTGTCTGTTCTGCCGGCTCCGTGGTGCCGGGCGCCGTTCCCGCACCGGTCTCCGGCGCGGTGCCGGGGGCCGCGGGATCGTCGGCGCCGCCCGGTTCCCCGCCGGTCTCCGTGCCCTCGGCCGCTCCGGTGCCCGCCGCGGGAGGGGCGTCCTCGTAGGCGGAGGCCACGACGGACTGCCACAGGGCATCCACCCACGCGGGCTTCTCTGCCTCGACCTGCGCCGCCGAGGAGTCCACCACGGCCCCGTCCATCTCCTCGGCCCCCACCACGAGGTAGGACCGCTCCCCCGGCATCACGTAGAGGAGCCGGTCCCTGGCCCGCTGCTTGACGTAGGTCTCGTCCGACCACTGCTCCACCTGGTCTTCCAGGGACGCCTGCTGGGCCTCCATGTCGGCGATGGCGCGCTCGAGCTGGGCGATCTCCGCCCGCTGCTCGAGGAAGATCTTGGTGGTCGGCGCGGCCAGGAACACGATGAGCACGGCCACGAGCGTGAGGATCAGGAAGCGCCCGCTGAAGGTCCGTGCGGGGACCGGCGATCCCACGGCGCTGGATCCGCCGCCCGGCCCGCCGTCGTGCCCGCGGGTGCCCGGCGCGGCGTCGCGCCCGCCGAGCAGGCGGGTGGTGCGCGGGCGGGGAGCGGGCATGGTGACCTCACGGGCGAAGGGCGGGGACGGGGACCAGTGTAGCGCTCGGGGAGGGAGCGGCCGCTGCCGGGAACGGCCGCTCCCTCCTGCACGACGACGGACCGGCGGGGCCGGTCAGCCGCCGCGGGTGGTCACTTCGCGGTGTAGCGCGGGAACGCGGAGGCACCCGCGTAGCGCGCGGCGTCCCCGAGCTCCTCCTCGATGCGCAGCAGCTGGTTGTACTTGGCCACGCGCTCGGAGCGGGCCGGCGCGCCGGTCTTGATCTGCCCGGCGTTGGTGGCCACCGCGATGTCGGCGATCGTGGTGTCCTCCGTCTCGCCGGAGCGGTGGGAGATCATGCAGTGGAACATGTGCCGCTGGGCCAGGGAGATCGCGTCGAAGGTCTCCGTGAGGGAGCCGATCTGGTTGACCTTCACGAGCAGGGCGTTGCCGGCGCCCTCCTCGATGCCGCGGGAGAGCCGCTCCGGGTTGGTGACGAAGAGGTCGTCGCCGACGATCTGCACCTTGGTGCCCACGGAGGCGGTCAGGGCCTGCCAGCCCGCCCAGTCGTCCTCGTCCAGCGGGTCCTCGATGGACACGATCGGGTAGTCGCGCACGAGCTCCTCGTAGTAGGCGGTCATCTCGGCGGCGCTGAGCTGCCGGCCCTCGAAGCTGTACTTGCCGTTCTCGAAGAACTCGGAGGAGGCGACGTCCAGGGCGAGGGCCACGTCGGTGCCCACGGTGTACCCGGCCTTCTCGATCGCCTCGGAGATGAGGTCCAGGGCGGCCCGGTTGGAGTCGAGGTTCGGGGCGAAGCCGCCCTCGTCGCCCAGCCCGGTGGCCAGCCCGCGCTCCTTGAGCACGCCCTTGAGGGAGTGGTAGACCTCCACGCCGGTGCGCAGGGCCTCGGAGAACGTCGCGGCGCCGATCGGGGCGATCATGAACTCCTGGATGTCCACGTTGGAGTCCGCGTGGGAGCCGCCGTTGAGGATGTTCATCATGGGCACCGGGAGCACGTGGGCGTTGGGCCCGCCCAGGTACTTGTAGAGCTCGAGGTCGGAGGCGTTCGCTGCGGCGCGGGCCACGGCCAGGGAGACGCCCAGGATGGCGTTGGCGCCGAGGCCGGCCTTGTTGTCCGTGCCGTCGAGGTCGAGCATGGTGCGGTCGACCAGCCGCTGGTCGGTCGCGTCGAGGCCGATCACGGCCTCGGCGATCTCCTCGTCGACGGCCTTCACGGCGTCGAGGACGCCCTTGCCGAGGTACACCTTCTGGTCGCCGTCGCGGCGCTCGACGGCCTCGAAGGCACCGGTGGAGGCGCCCGAGGGCACCGCCGCCCGGCCGTAGCTGCCGTCCTCCAGCAACACCTCGACCTCCACGGTCGGGTTGCCGCGGGAGTCGAGGATCTGGCGGGCGTGCACTGCGGTGATCATGGCCATGGGTTGCTCCTGACGTTGGTGCTGAGCTTGTCGCTGACGTGGGTGGAACGTGCGTGCTGGGGCGGTCGGGGCCCCGGTGCCGGGCGCCGCCCGAGGGTCCGCACCCGCGGGGCCGGGTTCCCCCGGCGGCTCCAGCCTAGCGACTCGGCGCCGGGGGCCGGGGGTGGGCAGCGGCCCGGGGACGGGATCAGGCTCCGTTCCGGGCCGCGGCGTACGCGCGGGCGGCCCCGCGCAGGGCCCGCTCGGCGTCGAGCCCGCGCGCGGAGGCCGCGCGCACGAGCGCGAGGAGCGCCTCGCCCAGCTCCTCCTCGGTGCGCGGGGCACCGGGCTCCTCCGCGGCGGGACGCGCGGGCTCGAGCCCCTGCTTGCGGGCCCGCGCGAGGGTCTTCTCCGCGAGGGCCAGGGCCGGCAGGTGCGGCGGGATGCCGTCGAAGGGCCCGGTCCGCTCGGGCTTCTCCGCCCGCTTGAGGTCCTCCCAGCGGGAGTGCAGCTGCTCGAGGGTCTGCTCCCCCGCGACGTCCCCGGTGGCCCCGGCGTCGAAGACGTGCGGGTGCCGGCGGACCAGCTTGGCGGTGATCGCCTCCAGCACGTCGGCCACGTCGAAGCCGCCCTCGGCCCGCGGGCGCTCCTGGGCGACCCGGGCGTGGAAGACCACCTGCAGCAGGACGTCGCCGAGCTCCTCGACGAGCAGCCCGGCGTGCGCCGCGGGCCCGCCCTCGGCCTCGACCGCCTCGACCACCTCGTAGGCCTCCTCCACGAGGTAGCGCACGAGGGACTCGTGGGTCTGCTGCCCGTCCCAGGCGCACCCGCCCGGGGAGCGCAGCCGGTCCATGACCGCCACGAGCTCGGCGAAGCGCTGCCCGGTCCGCTCCGGGACGCCGAGCCCCGCCGCGACGTCGTCGGTTCCGTGCCCCTGGCTCATGCGTGCATCCCCTCGAAGCCGTCGCTGATCATCCCGTCCAAGGCGCTGCGGTCCTCGAGCGGCAGGAAGGCGGCGGCCGCGGCGTTGCGCTGCAGCCGCTCCAGGTCCTCGAGCCCGTAGCCGAAGTGCGTCACGAGCAGGGCCAGCTCGTCCGTGACCGTGGTCCCGCTCATCAGTCGGTTGTCCGGGGAGATGGTCACCGTGAAGCCGGTCCGGTAGAGCATGTCCACCGGGTGCCGCTCGGGACCGGCGCCGAACGCGGCCACGGCCCCGGTCTGGAGGTTGGAGGTGGGGCACACCTCGAGGGCGATGCCCCGGTCCCGGACCCACTCGGCCGTGCGCCCGAGGTCGACGACGGCGACGTCCTCCAGGTAGTCGATGTCGATGTCCTCCGCGATGCGCACCCCGTGGCCGAGGCGCAGGGCGCGGCCCGTGGCCAGCGCGTCCCGGATCGACTCGATGCCCGCGGCCTCCCCCGCGTGCAGGGTGACGGGCACGAGCTCGTCCGCGAGCAGCTCGAGGGCGGCCCGGTGACGGGCGGGCGGGAAGCCGTCCTCGGGGCCCGCCAGGTCGAAGGCCACCACGCCGCGGTCCCGGTTGTCCACCACGAGCCGGGCGACCTCCAGGGAGCGGTCGGCGTGGCGCAGGGCGCAGAGGATCTGGGTGACGGACACGATGTGGCCGGCATCCTCCGCGGCGAGCACGCCCTCGGAGAGCCCGAGCCGGACGGCCTCCACGGCCTCGGCCATCGACAGGCCCCCGGCGGTGTGCTGCTCGGGGGCCCAGCGCACCTCGGCGTGGACCACCCCGTCCGCCACGAGGTCCTCGACGTACTCCCGGGCGCAGCGCACGAGCGCCTCGGGGGTCTGCATCACCGCGACCGTGTGCTCGAAGGTCGCGAGGTAGCGCAGCAGCGAGCCGGAGCCGGCGGCCTCCCGCACCCACCGGCCCAGCGCCTCGGGGTCCTCGGTCGGCAGCCGGTGCCCGGCCGCGGCGGCCAGGTCGACCACCGTGGCCGGGCGCAGGGCGCCGTCGAGGTGGTCGTGCAGGCACACCTTGGGCAGGTCGCGCAGCACCCGGTCCGGCACGCGGCCCGGGTGCCGTTCGGCGGAGGTCAGCATCACGGTCGGGACGGCCCCTGTCTCGGTCGGTCTCAGTAGTTCCAGTCCTGCAGGGCCTCGTTCATGTGCTGCGGGATGTGCGCCCCGGTGCGGGGGTACATGCGCAGCTCCTCGAGGTAGTTCTGCGCGGGCAGCCGGTCCTCGTAGCGCACGAAGGCCTCCTCGTCCGCGTAGTCGAAGGACACCTCCGGGGGGATGCCCGGGCGGAAGCGGAACATCATGGCCAGCGGGGCGCCGTTGCCCTCCACGTAGGACTCGTCCTTGAGCTCCTGCACGTGCAGCAGCTCCTCGGGGATGAGGTCGAAGGTGCGGCGCTGGTCCCAGAAGCCGTTCTTGCGCACGTGGGTGAGGGCGTCGTAGTAGGTGCCCAGGGCCCGCACCCGCACCAGGACGGTGGAGACGTCCATCGCCGTGCCGTCCTCGCCGAACAGGCGACGCTGGGCGTCCGCGAGCCGCCGCAGGACGTCGACCTCCTTGAGCACGAGGTTGCCCTCGGCCAGCTTGTCCTGGGAGGGCCGGTCCGGGAGCCTCTCCGGCGCCCGGTAGGACGGGGAGACGTCGGTGGAGACCGCGGTCTCGGGGGCGGAGGAGTCGTGGTCGTCCCCCGCGGCGGTGCCGGCGGCGGCCGCGGCGGCCGTCGCGGCCGCCGCCCCGGTGGGCGCGGCCGGTTCGACGTCCTCGTGCCACTCCTCGTGGTCGACGTGGTCGGGGACGTCCTGGTGGGACGTGCCGTGGCCGGGAGCGTGCTGGTCCTCGTCCTCCCGGCCGGCCGCGGGGACGGGCTCCGCCCCGGAGGCCGGCACGGTCGCCGACTCGGTCTCCGGCTCGGTCGCCGGTGCGGCGACGGGCTCGGGGGTCGGCCCGTCGGAGAGCCGGGAGGCGGGGACGGCGCCGGCCGCGGAGGACCCGGTCGCTGCGGCCGCGGCGCCCCCGGCGCCCGGCGACGCCGGTTCGGACGCGCCGCCGGTCGCTGCGGGGGGCTGCTCACCGGTGCCGCGCTCGCCGGCGGAGGGCGTCCCAGCGGCCGGGTGCGCCTGCGCGGAGTGCTGGTCGGCGGCGGACCGCCCGCCGTCCGCCGGGGCGGGACCCGGCACGGGACGGCCGGACCGCCAGGTGTGCACGTCCTCGGTGCCGTCGGGGAACCCGTAGGTCGTCACCACGTGCCGGATCCCGTCCCGCTCCGGGCCCACCTCGATGCGGGCGTTCTGCCACGCGCCGCGCGGCGAGGACATGGCCTCGCTGTAGAGATCGGCCACGGGGTCGAAGAGCGGCGAGTCCTGGTCCACGGTGCCGGACTCCACGGACGGATCGGCGTCGCCCACGGACTGCTGGGTCTGGTGGGTCATGGTGTTGCCGTGCTGGACGAGCGTGAGCACGGCCCGGTCGGCCCCCCGCGACGTCAGCCGGCCCACGAGGTAGGGCAGCGGGCCGCGCTCGGGCAGCGGCCGGGCCTCACCCGTGCCGTGCTGCTCGGCACCGCGCCCGTCGAGCCCCCGGGGACCCGAGTCCTGGGCACCGCGATCCTGGTCACCGGCGTCCCGGACGCCCGCGTCAGTGGCCCCGGTGTCGCGCCCGTCCGGGCCGGCGGGCGCAACGGCCGGCTGCTCCGGCCGCTCGGTCTCGCGGCGCGGCGTGCTGTCCTCGGTGTTCTTCCGGAAAATGCCTCGCAGACCCAACTGGACCCACCCTTCCGAGCGTGTGCGCACGCCCTCGGTTCTCGTTTCGCGCTGGTTCTCTCCGCAGTATAGGCGGGCCCGCCCCGGCGGCCGGTGCTCGGCCCCGGTGCTCAGCAGCCGGCACTCACCGCACGGTCTCCAGGACCACGGAGTGTCCCGGGCGGGCGGCCGGGGCCGCGGGCAGCACCACGGCGGCGCCCTCGAGTGCCTCCCGGGCCCGCGCGAAGCGCTCGGGGGTGTCCGTGCGCAGGGTCAGCAGCGGCTGGCCCGCCCGGACGGTGTCGCCCGGCTTGGCGTGCAGCAGGACCCCGGCGCCGGCCTGGACCGGGTCCTGCCGCCGGGCGCGGCCCGCGCCGAGGCGCCAGGAGGCCACCCCGACCTGGTAGGCGTCGAGCTCGGCGAGCACGCCGTCGGCCTCGGCCACCACGGTCTCGGACTCCCGGGCCTGCGGCAGCGGGGCGTCGGGGTCCCCGCCCTGGGCGGAGATCATGGCCCGCCAGGCGTCCATCGCCCGCCCGTCCCGCAGCGCCTCCGCGGGGTCGGCGTCGGGGATCCCGGAGGCGGCCAGCATCTCCGCCGCGAGCGCTGCGGTGAGCTCCACGACGTCGGCCGGACCTCCCCCGGCGAGCACGTCCACGGACTCCTGGACCTCCACGGCGTTGCCGACCGCCAGGCCGAGGGGCGTGGACATGTCGGTGAGCAGCGCGGTGGTCGTGACGCCGGCGTCCGTGCCGAGGTCGACCATGGTGCGGGCCAGCTCGCGGGCGGAGGCGAGGTCCTTCATGAACGCCCCGGAGCCGACCTTGACGTCGAGCACGAGGGACTGGGTGCCCTCCGCGATCTTCTTGGACATGATGGAGGACGCGATGAGCGGGATCGACTCGACCGTCCCGGTGACGTCCCGCAGCGCGTAGAGCTTCTTGTCGGCCGGTGCCAGGCCGGAGCCCGCCGCGCAGATCACCGCGCCCACGTCCCGCAGCTGGGCCAGCATCTCCTCGGTGGACAGGGCGGCCCGCCAGCCGGGGATCGACTCGAGCTTGTCCAGGGTGCCGCCGGTGTGGCCGAGTCCGCGCCCGGACAGCTGCGGGACGGCCACGCCGTAGACGGCCACGAGCGGGGCCAGCGGCAGCGTGATCTTGTCCCCCACCCCGCCGGTCGAGTGCTTGTCCGCGGTGGCCGAGCGCGCCCCGGAGCGCACGAGCGCGGAGAAGTCCATCCGCTCGCCGGAGGCGATCATCGCCCGCGTCCAGGACGCGGTCTCGTCCCGGTCCATGCCCCGCAGGAAGATCGCCATGGCCAGGGCGCTCATCTGCTCCTCGGCCACGACCCCGCGGGTGTAGGCGTCCAGGACCCACGCGATCTGCCCGGGCGACAGGGCACCGCCGTCCCGCTTGGTCCGGATCACGTCGACGGCGTCGAACTGCTCGGTCATGAGGGGTCCTTTCCGGGACTAGAGGTTCTCGGGGCCGAAGGCGTCGGGCAGCACCTCGGCCATGGTGCGCACCCCCGAGACGGTGAGCAGCCGCAGGCCGGGGGCGCGGTGCTCGTGCAGCAGCTGCCGGCAGCGCCCGCAGGGCATGATCACGTCGCCGCGCCCGTCGACGCACACGAACGCGACGAGCCGCCCGCCGCCGGACATGTGCAGCGCGGAGACGAGGGCGCACTCGGCGCACAGGGTCAGCCCGTAGGAGGCGTTCTCCACGTTGCACCCGGAGACCACCCGCCCGTCCTCGGTGAGGGCGGCGGCGCCCACGGGGTAGTGCGAGTACGGGACGTAGGCGTGCTCGCGGGCGGCCACGGCGGCCTCCCGCAGCCGGTCCCAGTCGATCCGGGTGCCGTCGCCGTCGGCTGTCCCGCCGCCGGGGTGCAGGGTCTCGTTCACGCGGCGCTCACTCCTTCGTGTAGGGCTTGCCGATGGCGGCCGGGCCGCGGGAGACGCCCACGAGCCCGGCCACGGCGAGGATCGTGACCACGTACGGGAGCATGGCCAGGAACTGGCTGGGCACGGGGGTGCCCAGGAAGGACAGGATGGACTGGAGGTTGGACGCGAAGCCGAACAGCAGGGACGCGAGCAGCGCCCCGACCGGGTTCCACCGGCCGAAGATCAGCGCGGCCAGCGCGATGTAGCCGGCGCCGGAGGTCATGTCCCGGGTGAACGCCGAGACGGAGACCAGCGTGTAGAAGGCGCCGCCGAGGCCGGCGACCATGCCGCCCAGCAGCACGTTGCGGAAGCGCAGGGCGTTGACCTTCACGCCGAGGGTGTCGGCGGCCTTGGGGTGCTCCCCGACGGACCGGGTCCGCAGCCCCCAGCGCGTCCGGTAGAGCGCGAACCACACGAGCGCCACCGCGGCGTACATCAGGTAGCCGATCACGGACTGGTCGAAGACGATCGGCCCGATGAGGGGGATCTCCGAGAGCACCGGCACGGCGAAGCGCGGCAGCCGCGGCGGGGAATTGAACACGCCCGGGTCCGACTCCAGCACCGTGGCGAAGAGGAAGCCGGTCAGCCCGGACACGAGCACGTTGAGCACCACGCCCACGATCACCTGGTTGACCCGGTAGGTGATCGAGAAGACCGCCAGGACGAGCGAGACGAGCCCGGCCCCCAGGACGGCGGCGAGCAGGCCCACCCAGGCGCTGCCGGAGAGCGAGCCGGCCACCGCGGCGGAGAACGCGCCGAACAGCAGCTGACCCTCGATCGCGATGTTGATCACGCCCGAGCGCTCGCACAGCAGACCGCCCAGGGAGCCGAAGATCAGCGGGATGGCCAGCGCCACGGAGCCGGCCAGCAGCCCGGACAGGGACACGTCCGGGCTGCGGGCGCTGCCCACGACCCACACGAGGAAGCCGCTGACGAAGAAGAAGCCGAACACGAGCACCGCCCACCGGGGCAGGTGCGCCCCGGCCCGGGCGCGCAGGAACGCGAGGCCCGTCAGCCCGGCGAGCACGGCCACGGTGAGCCAGCCCCACAGGACGCCGTGCACCACGAGGTCCGGCACGCGGAAGAGGTCGCCGGCCTCCGAGACGCGGAAGCCGACCGTGTTGTCCGGGGCGTTCAGCCCGAACAGCAGGAGGCCCACGAGGCTCAGCAGGGCGAGGACCACCGGGGTGCGCCAGCTCGTGACGCCCACGACCTCGTTGGCCGCGGTCGTGGACAGCTCGGCCTCGGCCGGCGGGGGCAGGGTCGCCGCGACCCGGCCGCCTGCGCTGTCGCCGGCAGGGTCGCCTGCCGTGCCGGCGGATCTGCCGGCGGACGCCCAGGGCGCCGGCTCGGGACGCGGTTGCGGATGCTGCGAGCTCATGCCCGGCCTCCCTCGGTGGCGGCGCCCCGGCCGCGGCGGGAGCGGACCCGGTCCTGCCCGGTCCGCACCAGCGGCGGCAGGGCGATGAACAGGACGATCAGGGACTGCACGACCAGGACGATGTCGATGTTCGTGCCGGTCATCGACTGCATGGTGACGCCCCCCGCACGGAACCCGCCGTAGAGCAGGCCCGCGAAGAACGTGCCCCACGGCTTCGACCGGCCCAGCAGGGCCACGGTGATCGCGTCGAAGCCGAAGGACGCGGCGACGCCCGCGGTGAGCGCCCGCTCGGTGCCGGAGATCTGGGCCACGCCCGCGAGTCCCGCGAGCGCGCCCGCCAGGACCATGACGACGACGAAGCCGCGCGTGACGGAGATGCCGGCGGTGCGGGCCGCGCGCGGGTTGGCGCCCACGGCCCGCAGCTCGAAGCCGATCGTGGAGCGCCGGAGCAGCCAGGCGACGAACACCGTGGCGAGGACCGCGAGCGCGAAGCCCCAGTGCAGCCGGAACTGCTCGCCCAGCAGCTTGGGGAACATCGCCGTCTCCGCGACCTGGGGGCTCACGGGGTTGGAGGAGCCAGGGCGCAGGAACGCCGGGCGGGTGAGCAGCCAGGCGACGAGGTTGAGGGCGATGTAGTTGAGCATGATCGTCAGGATCACCTCGTGGGCGCCGGTGCGGGCCTTGAGCACGCCGACGATCGCGCCCCACAGCGCGCCGCCGGCGGCCCCGGCGAGGACCACGGCGAGCAGGTGCACGCCCACCGGCAGCTGCCAGGCGAAGCCGACCCAGGCGGCCAGCGCTGCGCCGATGAGCAGCTGCCCCTGGGCCCCGATGTTGAACAGCCCGGCCTGGAAGGCCACGGCCACGCCGAGCCCCGCCAGCACCAGCGGCGTGGCCACGGTCAGGGTCTCCGCGAGCGGGTAGACCCGCTGCGCGAACGTGGTGCCGTTCGGGTTGTAGACGGCGCCGTAGAACATCGCCTCGTAGGCGGAGGAGGCGGCGGCCCACATGGCCGTGAGCGTGTCCCCGGGGCGGGCGAAGAAGTAGCTCGCGGCGTCGGCGACCCGGTCGTCGGTCAGGGCGATGAGCAGCCCGCCCAGGACCAGGGCGGCGAGGATCGCGAGCACGGACTGCACCGCGGAGCCCGTCCAGTCCCGCCGGGGGGCCCCGGGTGCGACGGCCGTGGGCGGCGGCGCCTTCTGCTGCTCGGCGACCGCAGGGGCCGGTCCGGTGGCGCTCATGCCTGCTCCTTCGTCTGCGGGACCGCGGTCTGCGGAGGGACCTCGTGCTGGAGACCGGTCTGCCCGTCCCCGCCCGGCCGGGGGGCGGCCGGCCAGACGCCGGCCGCGCGGAGCTCCTCGGCGGTGGCCCCGGCCATCATCTGCCCCAGGACGCCGCGCGGAGTGTCGGGGCCCACGATGCCCATGATCCGGCCGTGGAAGAACACGGCGATCCGGTCGGCCAGCGCGTACACCTCGTCGAGCTCGGTCGAGACGATGAGCACGGGCACGCCCTTGTCCCGCTCGGCGACGATCTGCTCGTGGATGAACTCGACCGAGCCGACGTCCACGCCGCGGGTGGGCTGGGAGGCGAGGAACAGCTCGAGGGGCCTCGACAGCTCCCGGGCGATGACGACCTTCTGCTGGTTGCCGCCGGACAGGGTCTGCACGGGGGCGTCCACGGAGGGGGTGCGGACGTCGAACTCCTCCACGGCGCGGCGGGCATTGGCCTGGACCTCGCCCAGCCGCAGGGACGGCCCGCGGGAGAAGCGGTCGTCGCCGTAGAGGTCCAGCACGAGGTTCTCGGCGACCGTGAACGGGCCCACGAGCCCGTCCGTGGAGCGGTCCTCCGGGACGAAGCCCACGCCCGCGTCCAGGACCTGGCGCACGGACTTCCCGAGCAGCTCCGTCCCGCCCAGCCGGATCGAGCCGGTGGCCCGCTCCCGCAGGCCCAGGATCGCCTCGGCCAGCTCCGTCTGGCCGTTGCCCTGCACGCCGGCCACCGCGAGGATCTCCCCGCGGGCCACGTCGAAGCCGACGTCGTCGAGCAGCTTCACGCCGTTGTCGGCGACCACGGTCAGCCCGGAGACCTGCAGGGCCCGCTCCCCCGGTTCGGCCTCGTCCTTGGCGACGGTCAGGGACACGTCCCGGCCCACCATGAGGGCCGCGAGCTCGGAGGTCGAGGCCTCCGGGGACGTCTGCCCCACCACCCGGCCGCGGCGGATCACCGTGATGACGTCCGAGATCGCCTTGACCTCCCGCAGCTTGTGGGAGATGAACAGGATGGACCTCCCGGAGCCGCGCAGCTGTCGCATGATCTCGAGCAGCTCGTCGGTCTCCCGCGGCGTGAGCACCGCGGTGGGCTCGTCGAGGATGAGCACCTGCGCCTCCCGCACCAGGGCCTTGATGATCTCGACGCGCTGCTGCACGCCCACGGGCAGGTCCTCGACCACGGCGTCCGGGTCCACGTGGAAGCCGTAGCGCCGGGAGATCTCCCGGATCCGGCGGCGGGTGGTCTCGAGGTCGAGGGTGCCGCCGCGGGTGCTCTCCGCGCCGAGGGCCACGTTCTCCGCGACGGTGAACACCGGCACGAGCATGAAGTGCTGGTGCACCATGCCGATCCCGGCGGCCATGGCGTCCCCCGGGCCCCGGAAGGACACCTCGGAGCCGTCCACGAGGATGCGCCCCTCCGTCGGCCGGTACAGGCCATAGAGGACGTTCATCAGCGTGGACTTGCCGGCCCCGTTCTCGCCGAGCAGGCAGTGGATCTGACCGGGCTCCACGACGAGGTCGACGTCCTCGTTGGCCGCGAAGGAGCCGAACCGCTTGGTGATGGACTGCAGTTCCAGCTTCATGGTGGGGTGGTCCTCCTCCTGGGCCGTCCGCCGGCCCCGGGCGGGCACGCCACCGCCGCCGGCTGCGGCCGGGGCCTTCGCCGGCGGCGGTGGGTGCCGTGGTCGGTGCGCTCCGGGATCAGGCCTGCGGCGAGTTCTCGGACTCGACGGTGACCGTGCCGTCGATGATGTCCTGGCGCAGCTGCTCGACCTCGCCGGCGAGCTCCTCCCCCACGGCCTCCTCCTGGTCGTGGAACGGGGCGACGCCCACGCCGCCGTTCTCCAGGGTGCCGACGTAGGGCTCGTTGCTGAACTCGCCCTGGGCGGCCGCCTCGACCACGTCCTGCACGGAGGTGCTCATCTGCTTGAGCACTGAGGTGAGCTGGTACTCCCGGCCCTGGTCGAGGGTCTCGTAGCCGTCGGCGTCGACCCACACGAAGCGGACCTCGTCGTCGCCGCCGTTGGCCTCCACCACGGCGTCGAGGGTGCCGAGGGCCGCCTGCCCGGCCACGGGCAGGACGATGTCCGCGCCCTCGTTGATGAAGTTCTGCGTGGTGGTCTTCGCGGCGGAGGTGTCCGTGAAGCTGTTGACGAAGGTGCCGTCCTGGGAGTCCTTGTCCCAGCCCAGCAGCTGGACGTCCTCGCCCTTGGTCCGGTTGTAGTGGTCGATGCCGTCGGCGAAGCCGTCCATGAACACCGTCACGGTCGGGATGTCCATGCCCCCGTAGGTCGCCACGGTCCCGGTCCGGGTGCTGCCGGCCGCGACGTAGCCGGCGAGGAACGCGGCCTCGGCCGTGTTGTAGACGAGCGGCTTGACGTTGTCGAGCTCGATCGAGGCGTCGTCGACGATCGCGAAGTTCGACTCGGGGTTGGCCTCGGCCACGGCCCGGGTGGCGTCGGCGAGGAGGAAGCCCACGGACAGCGTGAGGTCGCAGCCGGACTGCACCATGGACGTCAGGTTGGGCTCGAAGTCGGTCTCGGCCTGGGACTCGGCCTGGTTGACCTCGATGCCCATGGACTCCTCGACGGCCTGCAGCCCCTCGTAGGAGTTCTGGTTGAACGAGCGGTCCTGGAACCCGCCGGAGTCGGAGACGATGCAGCCGGTGAAGTCGGCGGCCTGCTCCTGCGCCTCCCCGCCCTCCTCGGGGGCGGCGCCGCAGCCGGCGAGGACCAGGGCGGAGGCGCCGAGCAGCGCGACGGCGGAGAGCGGGCGGGAACCTCGGGGCGTCCGGGGCGAGAAGGTCATGGTTCCTCCAGGGGACGGGCGCGGCCGGGCGGCGGGCCCGGTCACGCGGGAGCGCGACGTGGTGCCACTCTACCCAGGGGGCTCGCGGCGGGCGGGAGGCCGGCGTCAGTCGGTGCTGACGTCCGGCCGCGCCCGCCGGGAGTGCAGCCGGATGGCGCGCAGGGCCGTGTTGGCCATGACCTGGACGCCGCAGCCGATCGCGGCCTCGTCCGCCACGTAGTCCGACTGGTGCAGGTCGTAGGTGTGCCCGCCCCGCGTGCGCGTGCCCAGCCGCATCATCGCCCCCGGGACCTCCTGGAGGAACCACGCGAAGTCCTCCCCGCCCATCGACTGGTGCACCAGCACCACCGCGTCCTCGCCGAGCTCCGCGCGGGCGGCGTTCTCGATCAGGGTGGTCTCGACCTCCCCGTTGACCACGGGCGGGACGCCGCGGATGTGCTCCAGCTCCACGTCCACCCCGTAGGGCGCCGCCACCTGGTGCACGACCTCGTCGAGCAGCTTCCCCGCCCGGTGCCAGGCGTCGGCGTCGAGGCAGCGCATGGTCCCGGACATGAAGCCGGTGGCGGGGATGGCGTTGGGGGCCACGCCGGCGTGCATCTGGCCCCACACCACGGCCACGCCGGAGCGGACGTCGATCCGCCGGGAGAGCACGGCCGGGACGTTGACGGCGATCTGGGCCATCGCGTAGACGAGGTCCTGCGTCAGGTGGGGGCGGGAGGTGTGCCCGCCCCGGCCGGTGAACTCGATGCGCACGGTGTCGGAGGCGGACGTGATCGCGCCGATCCGGGTGCCCACCTGGCCGACGTCGACCTTCGGCTCGCAGTGCAGGGCGAACATCCGGGGCACGCCCTCGAGGACGCCCTGGCGCAGCACGGTGAGGGCGCCGCCGGGCAGCTGCTCCTCGGCGGGCTGGAAGACGATCCGCACGGTCCCGGCGATGTGGGCGGTGCGGTGCAGGTCGGCGAGCACCTTGGCCACGCCCACCATCACCGTGGCGTGGATGTCGTGCCCGCAGGAGTGCGCCACGCCGTCGTTGACGGAGGAGAACTCGAGGCCCGTGCCCTCCTGGATCGGCAGCGCGTCGATGTCCGCCCGCAGGCCCACGGCGATCGGGCCGTGGCCGATGTCCACGTAGCACCCGGTGTCCGAGAGCCGCACCGGGGCGAGGCCCATGTTCTCCAGGGCGCCCACGATCCGGTCCGTGGTGCGGAACTCCTGGTAGGACAGCTCCGGGTGCCGGTGCAGGTCCCGCCGGAAGGCGATCAGGTCGGGGAGGAAGCGCTTGAGCAGGGGGCCGATGGCGGGCGGGAGGCCGGCCTCCAGGGCCGCGGCGGAGGATGGCGCGTCAGGCATCTGCCCAGCCTACTCCCGGGCGCGCACGGCCCCGGACGCTCACAGCACGTCCGTGTTGCCCCTCTGCTTGAGCGAGGCCACCGCGTCCTTGACGCGCTGGGCGTGCTCCCGGGTGGTCACCAGCAGCGCGTCGGGGGTGTCGACGACGACGATGTCCTCGACCCCGATCAGCGCGATCAGCCGGCCCGTGTCCGAGACGACGATGCCGCTGGAGCTGTCCGAGAGCACCCGGCTGTTGTCGCCGAGGACCGTGACGTCGGGATCGGTCTGAGGATCGACATGGTTGAGCCGGCGGATCGCGGCGAAGTCCCCGACGTCGTCCCAGGTGAAGCTCGCCGGGACCATGGCCACGTCCCCGGCGGCCGCCGCGGGCTCGGCCACGGCGTAGTCGATCGCGATCTTGGGCAGCCCGGGCCACACCCGGTCCACCACCTCGTCCTGGGCGGTCGTGCCCCAGGCGTCGGCGATCTCGGTGAGCCCCGCGTGCAGCTGCGGCTGGCTCGCGGCCAGGTGGCGCAGCAGCAGGGACGCCGGGGCCACGAACATCCCGGCGTTCCACGTGTGCTTGCCGCCGGCCACGTAGTGCCGGGCGGTGTCCTCGTCGGGCTTCTCCACGAACTCCTCGACCTGCAGGGCGTGCGGCGCGCCCTGCAGCCCGAGCTCGGCGCCGGCCCGGATGTAGCCGAAGCCGGTGGCCGGTGAGCTCGGCGGGATGCCGATGGTCACGATCCGCCCCGACGCCGCAGCGGCCACGGCCTCCCGCACGACGTCCTGGAAGGCGTCGGCGGGCTCGATCACGTGGTCGGCGGCGAAGGACCCGACGATCGCCTCGGGGTCGCGGCGCTGGACGAGCATGCAGGCCAGGCCGATGGCCGCCGCCGAGTCCTTCGGGGACGGCTCGAGCACGAGGTCCCGCGCGGAGAGCTCCGGGAGCTGACGGCAGACCGCGGCGGCGTGGGTGCGCCCGGTCACGACCATGACCGGGCCCTCGCCCAGGCCCGCGAGCCGGTCGTACGTGGCGCGGAGCAGGGACGAGCCGGAGCCGGTGAGGTCGAGCAGGAACTTGGGGGCGTCGGCCCGGGAGAGCGGCCACAGCCGGGAGCCGACCCCTCCGGCAGGAATGAAGGGGTGGAAGTGCGCGAGTGGGGAGATCACGGACAACACCATACGACCTCGTCGGGGAACGCCCGGAAAACCACGTCCGCCCGCGGCGGAAACCGTGCGCCCGGGCGGGACATCCTGTCAGTAAACACCGGCCGTGCTGGTATCGTGGGAGGGAACTCGCGCATCATCCGACACAGAGCCGGAGGGCTCCGCTCACGTCGTGCGCAGTGCGAATTCCCGATATTTCTAGAGCGCACGACGGCGAGCGACTCAGGGAGGTTTTTCAGTGGCGAAGACATCCAAGGGCACCCTGTACCGGGGCCAGGCTCATGGCCAGTGGTCCTGGGTGGCCCACCGCATCACCGGCGTGGCCATCTTCTTCTTTCTTCTGGTCCACGTCCTGGACACCGCGCTCGTGCGGGTCTCACCCGAGGCCTACAACGCGGTCATGGCGACCTACAAGAACCCGGTCATGGGCCTCGGCGAGGCCGGTCTCGTGGCGGCCATCGTCTACCACGCGTTCAACGGCCTGCGCATCATCATGGTCGACTTCTGGTCCAGCGGCACCAAGTACCAGAAGCAGATGCTCTGGGGCGTGCTGGCCCTGTGGGTCGTCGTCATGATCCCGTTCCTCATCCGTCACCTGTCCCACGTCTTCGGGGGTTAATCACAATGAGCACTCCGCTCAAGGCAAGCATCTCGGTCCCCCGGAGCAAGGACCTCGAGGTCAACGGCGTCAAGTACAACCGCTCCTCGTCCCGGCGCAACAACTTCGAGATGTTCGCGTGGCTGTTCATGCGCCTGTCCGGCGTGATCCTGGTGGTGCTCATCTTCGTCCACCTGTGGGTCAACCTCGTGGGCCCGGAGGGCGGCGTGAACGCGGTGGACTTCGCGTTCGTGGCCGGCAAGTGGGCCAGCCCGTTCTGGCAGGTCTTCGACATGCTCCTGCTGTGGCTCGCGATGCTGCACGGGACCAACGGCCTGCGCGTGATCATCGACGACTACGCGGAGCGGGACCGGACCCGGTTCTGGTTGAAAGTCTTCCTCTTCACCACGTCCGCCTTCGTGGTCCTGCTCGGCACCCTCGTCATCTTCACCTTCGAGCCCTGCCCCGCCGGCGCGGACCCCGCCCTGCTCGCCGGCTTCTGCACCGCGGGCTGAGCCCTGCCGGAGGCGGCCGGCCCGCGGCGGGCCGCCTCCGCCGCCCGGTCACAGGCGACCAGGCCCAGCACATCCCCCGAACTTCCAACAGAAAGAACAACCGGTATGCAGGTTCACAAGTACGACGTGGTCATCATCGGCGCCGGTGGTGCCGGTATGCGCGCCGCCATCGAGGCCGGCCAGCGCGCCCGCACTGCCGTACTGACCAAGCTGTACCCCACGCGCTCCCACACCGGCGCGGCACAGGGCGGCATGTGCGCGGCCCTCGCCAACGTCGAGGAGGACAACTGGGAGTGGCACACGTTCGACACCATCAAGGGCGGTGACTACCTGGTCGACCAGGACGCCGCCGAGGTGATGGCCAAGGAGGCCATCGACGCCGTCCTCGACCTCGAGAAGATGGGCCTGCCCTTCAACCGCACCCCCGAGGGCAAGATCGACCAGCGCCGCTTCGGCGGCCACACCCGGGACCACGGCAAGGCCCCCGTGCGCCGTGCGTGCTACGCCGCGGACCGCACCGGCCACATGATCCTCCAGACCCTGTACCAGAACTGCATCAAGCACAACGTGGAGTTCTTCAACGAGTACTACGTCCTGGACCTGATCATGACCGAGGTGGACGGTCAGCGCCGCGTCGCCGGCGTCGTCTCCTACGACCTCGCCTCCGGGGAGCTGCACGTCTTCCAGGCCAAGTCCGTGGTCTTCGCCTCCGGCGGAGCGGGCAAGGTCTACAAGACGACCTCCAACGCCCACACGCTCACCGGCGACGGCATGGCGATCGCGTTCCGCAACGGCCTGCCCCTCGAGGACATGGAGTTCATCCAGTTCCACCCGACCGGCCTGGCCGGGCTGGGCATCCTCGTCTCGGAGGCGGCCCGCGGCGAGGGCGGGATCCTGCGCAACGCCGACGGCGAGCGGTTCATGGAGCGCTACGCCCCGACCATCAAGGACCTCGCCCCCCGCGACATCGTGGCCCGGTCCATGGCCAACGAGGTGCGCGAGGGCCGCGGCGCCGGGCCGAACAAGGACTACGTCCTGCTCGACCTCACCCACCTCGAGCCGGCGCACATCGACGCGAAGCTGCCCGACATCACGGAGTTCGCCCGAACGTACCTGGGCGTGGAGCCCTACACCGAGCCCGTCCCGGTGTTCCCGACCTGCCACTACGCCATGGGCGGCATCCCGACCAACATCAAGGCCGAGGTGCTCCAGGACAACGAGACGGTGGTCCCGGGCCTGTACGCCGCCGGCGAGGTCGCCTGCGTGTCCGTGCACGGCTCCAACCGCCTGGGCACCAACTCGCTGCTGGACATCAACGTGTTCGGCAAGCGCGCCGGCATCTACGCGGCCGAGTACGCGCAGCAGGCGGAGTTCGTGCCCGTCCCGGACACCGCCCTGGACAGCACCGTGGCGCTGCTCGACAACGCCCGCAACGGCACCGGCACCGAGAAGGTCGCCGCGATCCGCAAGGACCTGCAGGACACCATGGACCTCAACGTCCAGGTGTTCCGCACCGCCGAGACCCTGCAGACGGCGCTGGACGACATCGCCGCCCTCGAGGCCCGGTACGCGAACATCTCCATCCAGGACAAGGGCAAGCGCTTCAACCTGGACCTGCTCGAGGCCGTGGAGCTCGGCTTCCTCCTCCAGCTCGCGAAGGTCATGACCGTGGCCGCCCTGCACCGCAACGAGTCCCGCGGCGGGCACTTCCGGGAGGACTACCCGGAGCGCGACGACGCCAACTTCATGAAGCACTCGATGGTCTACCTCGACCCCTCCTCCCCCACCGCGGGGATCCGGCAGGAGACGAAGCCCGTCATCTTCACCCGCTACGAGCCCATGGAGCGTAAGTACTGATGTCCACCGCACACACTCCCGACCGTCCCGAGGACGGCCGCAACGACGACCCGCAGGACCGCGCCCCCGAGCACGGCCACGCCCCGGGTCACGACCAGGACGACCGCGCCGGCTACAAGACCGACGCGGACGCCGGGTCCGCCGACGCACGCGACGAGGCCGCGGCCCCGGCCGTGGACCCTGCCGCCGAGAACGCCGAGGGCGGGGAGCCCGCCTCGCAGGTGCAGCTGCCCGAGGAGCAGCAGGGCAACCAGGAGATCCCGACCTTCGACCTCACCCTGCAGATCCGCCGCTACAACCCGGAGGTCTCGGACGAGGTCCGCTGGGACGAGTTCAAGCTCACCATGTACGGCACCGACCGCGTGCTGGACGCCCTGCACAAGGTGAAGTGGGAGATCGACGGGACCCTGGTCTTCCGCCGCTCCTGCGCCCACGGCGTGTGCGGTTCGGACGCCATGCGCATCAACGGCCAGAACCGCCTCGCCTGCAAGGTGCTGCTCAAGGACCTCGACCTGTCCAAGCCCGTCACGGTGGAGCCCATCAAGGGCCTGCCGTGCGAGAAGGACCTGATCGTGGACATGGAGCCGTTCTTCCAGTCCTACCGCGAGATCATGCCGTTCCTGGTGGCCGGCGGCAACGAGCCGACCATGGAGCGCTACCAGTCCCAGGAGGACCGGGCGCGCTTCGACGACACCACCAAGTGCATCCTGTGCGCCGCGTGCACGTCGTCGTGCCCGGTGTTCTGGACCGACGGCCAGTACTTCGGTCCCGCGGCGATCGTCAACGCGCACCGGTTCATCTTCGACTCCCGCGACGACGCCGGGGATCTGCGCCTGGAGATCCTCAACGACAAGGAGGGCGTGTGGCGGTGCCGCACGACCTTCAACTGCACCGAGGCGTGCCCGCGCGGGATCCAGGTCACGCGGGCCATCGCCGAGGTCAAGAACGCCATCCTGAGCCGCTCCATGTGAGCGTGCCCCGGCCGACGCGGCCCGTTCCCTGCACGGCAGGGGACGGGCCGCCGTCGTCCGGGGCGGCAGCTCAGCGGCGCCGGGCCGGGGAGGCCATGGGCACGACGGTGATCGCGACGTTCTCACCGTCGGGGTGCACCCTCCCGCCGCGCTGGTCCGCGTGCACGATCGCCCCGATGGCCGCCGAGAACAGCAGGATCTGGTTGAACAGGTAGAACCACAGGAGCACGCCGACCACGAGGGCCACCGAGAGCAGGTACGGGTTGGTGGTGGCCCCGGCGATCACCGCGCCCCCGATGTAGCGCAGCGCGAAGTTGCCGGCCGCCGCGGCGAGCACCGTGACGGCCAGGGCACGGCGGGTGATCCGCAGCCCGGCCACGCCCCGCACGAGCTCGAGGGCGAAGAGGGCGTCGAGCACGACGACGAGCAGGGTGCTCAGCGCCCACGTCATCCCGGTGCGCAGCCACTCGGGGCCGCTGCCCCAGCCCAGCTCCCCGGCGGCATCCAGCAGGAAGCCCAGGAAGCCCGAGGCCGCGCCGTTGGCCACGACCGAGAGGGCGAGCAGCACGCCCAGCAGGAGCAGGCCCAGCAGGTCCCGCGGCACGGCCGCGATGGGCAGCCCGTGCGCCGGGGGTACCTCGAAGAGCCGCCGGAACGCCAGCCGCACGCCGGAGACCCAGCGCCAGCCGGAGAAGAACAGGACGGCGGCGCCGATCACCGTGGCGAGGGTGAAGGGCCGCGTGTCCTCGAGCAGCTCCAGGGGGACCACTCCCCCCTCCCCGGTGTCGAGCAGCCCCGGCACGCGGGCCGTCACGGCCTCCACCACGGCGTCCCGCACCTGGGGGTCGTTGCCGAGGAACACGCCGATCACGGAGAAGCCCATCACCAGCAGGGCGGTGGAGGCGAAGATCAGCACGAAGGACAGACCCGCCGCCATCAGGGGCCCGCCGTGGAAGAGGTAGTGCAGGACCACGCGGACCGGCATCCGCCGGTACGTCTCGGCGAGCGCCACCCCGAGCGCCGCTCCGGCCACGCCCAGGACGCCGGCGCCGGCGGCCCGCTTCTCGCGCAGCAGCGCCCGCTGGCGCAGGGCCTCGCGCCGCATGCCGTGCCGGTCGACCGCGCGGGGCGGCAGCTCCGGGACGGGACCGGTGCGGGGGCCGGCGCGGGTGCTCATGGCCGGGGCGGCTCAGCGCCGGTCGCGGTCGTGCCCCGTGAAGGGGAACTCCTCGCGGATCCGCCAGACGCCCCGGCCGTCGAGCTCGTAGAGACCGATCCGGTCCACCAGGAACCCGGCGCGGTAGGTCCGCAGCATCTCCTGGGCGCGGTCGAGGTCCTCCTCCTCCACGGCCTGGGCGATCGTGACGTGGGGATGGAACTCGAAGGGGGACGCCGAGACGAGCCGCTCCTCGTGCAGGGCGTGGTGCAGCGCCCGGCACTGCTCCTCGCCCTCGTCGATGCGCAGGTAGACCACCGGGCTCACGGGGCGGAACGTGCCCGTGCCGTTGATCTCCACCCGGAACGGCTCCCACTCGCGGGCCACGGAGCCCACCCGCTCCACCACGTCCGCCCAGCGCTCCGCCTGCGGGGCGATCATCAGCGTGATGTGCGCCGGCACGGCGTAGGAGGCGGGGTCCCCGAAGGACGCGCGCCAGTCCTGCAGCTCCCGGCCCACGGGCTCGGGCAGCTCGATCACCACGCCCGCGTACACCTGGCCGGGGCGGATCGTGGGGGACTGCTGCGTACGGGTCAACTCAACTCCTCACAGGACGGGACCCAGCCTAGCCCAGCCCCCCGGACCCGCACAGGCGCGGCAGGAAGCCCATCCGGTCGTAGACCGCTGCCAGGGTCCGGACGGTGATCTCCCGGCCCTTCTCGGCGCCCCGGGCGAGGAGGCGGTCCAGTTCCGCGGGGTCGTCCAGCAGCTCCTGGGCGCGCGCCTGGATGGGGTCCAGCGTCTCGGTGACCACCTCGGCCAGCCCCACCTTGAGGTGGCCGTACAGCTTTCCCTCGTACTCCCCCACGACGTCGGGCACGGACCGGCCCGTGAGCGCCGAGTACACGGTGAGCAGGTTGGCGATGCCCGGCTTAGCCTCGCGGTCGAAGCGGATCTCCGTGCCGTCGTCGGTGACGGCCGAGCGGATCTTCTTCGCGTTCTTCTTGGCGGGGTCGAGCAGCCGGATCAGCCCGTTCTCCGATGCGGCGGACTTGGACATCTTGGCGACGGGGTTCTGCAGGTCGTAGATCTTGGCGGACTCGGCGAGGATCTTCGCCTCCGGCACCACGAACGTGTCCCCGAAGCGGGCGTTGAACCGCTGGGCGAGGTTGCGGGTCAGCTCGAGGTGCTGGCGCTGGTCCTCCCCCACGGGGACCTGGTGGGCCTGGTAGATCAGGATGTCCGCGGCCATCAGCACCGGGTAGGCGAACAGCCCGACCGTGGCGTTCTCGGCGCCCTGCCGGGCGGACTTGTCCTTGAACTGGGTCATCCGGGACGCCTCGCCGAAGCCCGTGATGCAGTTGAGCGCCCAGGCGAGCTGGGCGTGCTCGGGCACGTGGGACTGCACCAGCAGGGTGGAGCGCTCGGGGTCGATGCCCGCGGCGATGTACTGGGCCGCCGTGGTGCGGGTCCGCTGGGCCAGGGCGGCCGGGTCCTGCTCGGCGGTGATGGCGTGCAGGTCGGCGACGAAGAACACGCACTCGTTGTCGTCCTGCAGGTCCACCCAGTTGCGCACGGCCCCCACGTAGTTGCCCAGGTGCAGGGAGTCCGCCGAGGGCTGCACCCCCGAGACGACACGGGGCTTCCCGGAGTCGGTGGGGACGTCGAACGGTACGGGCTCAGGGGTCACGGTGCGGGGTCCTTCGATCGGGCGGGCGCGGAGCGGGAGCGGGTCAGAGCTGGTAGTCGACCACCACGGGCGCGTGGTCGGAGAAGCGGGTGTCGTAGCTGGGGGCACGGTCCACGACGGCGGTCAGGGCCCGGGCCGCGAGCCCCGGGGTGGCCATGTGGTAGTCGATGCGCCACCCGGCGTCGGTGTCGAAGGCCTTGCCGCGGTAGGACCACCACGTGTACGGCCCCGGGACCGGTCCGGCCAGCTCACGGGCGACGTCCTTGTACCCGTGCTCGCCGAAGAAGCGGTCGAAGTAGGCGCGCTCCTCGGGCAGGAAGCCGGCGTTCTTGACGTTGCCCTTCCAGTTCTTGATGTCGAGCTCGGTGTGGCCCACGTTGAGGTCGCCGACGACGAGCACGTGCTCCCGTGTGCGGGCGAGCTCGGGCAGCCGCTCGGTCATGACGTCGAGGAAGCGGTACTTGTCGTCCTGGCGGGGCGTGCCGACCTCCCCGGAGTGGACGTAGGCCGAGACCACGGTCAGCGTGGTGCCGTCGGCCAGGGCGTGGTCGGTCTCCACCCACCGGCCCGAGGTCTCGAAGTGCTCGTGGCCGATGGAGCCGCGCCGCTGCGCGGGCAGCAGCGACCCGCCCCGGGCGTCGCGGCGGGTGGCCACGGCCACGCCGGCCCGGCCCTTGTCGGCCGCCTCGGCGTGGTGGAGGTCCCACACCTGCTCGTCGAGCAGGTCCCGGACGACCCGGTCGGGGGCCCGGACCTCCTGCAGGCACAGGATGTCCACGTCCCGGCCCGTCAGCCAGTCGGCCATGCCGCGCTTGTAGGCGGCGCGGAGACCGTTGACGTTGACGGTGGCGACGCGCAGGACGTTCTCGGGGCGGGACATGCGGGGGCACCTGGCTTCCGGGTGGTGGCGAGCGGGGGGGACGTGCTGGGGCTTGTGGCCGGGGGGACGGGCGAGGGGTCAGTCGACCACGGTGCCGCTGAGGGGTTCCTGGCGCAGCATGCTCATCCCGTTGCCGGCCGTGATGTCGATGGTGTCGAGGGCGCGGTCCAGGGCCTCGCGCTCGGGGCCCTCGACGGACAGCGCGGAGAGCTCCTGCTTGATCACCTTGGACTGGACCAGGACGATCTGGAAGCTGTGCGAGAGCTTCTCGTCCCGCATGGAGTCCGCGGCCCCGGAGCGGGTGGCGGCGGGGGCCCGGCCGGGGCCGGTGCGCAGCTGCTCCCTGGCCTCGTCGACCTGCCGGCGGCCGAAGCGGGCGGCCTTGCGGACCATGAGCACCACCCAGGTGGCGAGCAGCAGCCAGCCGAGGGCGATGCCGGCGAGCGCCCAGCCCAGCCACGAGTTGGCGTTGGCGGCCTGGAGCAGCGCCACCACGAAGATGACCACGAGCACGGCCAGCCCGATCACCGTGCCCCACCGGGCGGTGCGGGAGGCGGGCTCGGCGGCCGGGGAGGTGGACGGAGTGGGGGATCCGAGGGAGCGCATGGCCCCATTGTCTCAAATCCCGGCCCGGGCCACGAACCGGCCGGCGCCCTCCGGCGCCGGGAACGGCCACGCCCCCGGGAGCGACGGCTCCCGGGGGCGTGGCGCGGTGCTCAGCGCAGGCCGGCCTGCCGCTCGGCGCTCTCCACGACGTTGAGCAGCAGCATGGCCCGGGTCATGGGCCCCACCCCGCCGGGGTTCGGCGACATCCAGGAGGCCTTCCGCTCGGCGGCCGGGTCGATGTCCCCGGTGAGCGTCTTCCGGCCCGTCCCGGGGTCCTCCACGCGCGAGACCCCGACGTCGAGGAGCACGACCCCCTCCTTGAGGCTGTCGGCCGTGATCATGTGCGGCCGCCCGGCGGCGGCCACGACGACGTCGGCCTGGGCCAGCAGCTCGTCGAGGTTCCGCGTGCCGGTGTGCGCGAGCGTGACCGTGGCGTTGATCTCCTTGCGGGTCAGCAGCAGCCCCATCGGCCGCCCGACGGTCACGCCGCGGCCCACGACGAGCACGTGCTGGCCCGCGAGGTCGACGTCGTGCCGGCGCAGCAGCTCGAGCACCCCGTTGGGCGTGCAGGGCAGCGGGGAGGTCATCGGCTCGGAGACGTTGAGCACCAGGCGGCCGAGGTTCGTCGGGTGCAGCCCGTCGGCGTCCTTGTCCGGATCGACGCGCTCGAGCACCGCGTTGGTGTCGATGTGCCCCGGCAGGGGCAGCTGGACGATGTAGCCGGTGCACGCGGGGTCCGCGTTGAGCTCGTCCAGGACGCGCTCGAGCTCCTCCTGGGAGATGTCCGCGGGCAGGTCGCGGCGGATCGAGGAGATGCCGACCTCGGCGCAGTCCCTGTGCTTGCCGCCCACGTAGGAGTGCGAGGCAGGGTCGTCGCCCACCAGCACCGTGCCGAGGCCGGGGGTGATCCCCCGCTCCGCCAGCACGGCGACGCGCTCGGCGAGCTCGGCCTTGATGGCGGCGGACGCCGCCCGCCCGTCGAGGACCTGCGCGCCCACGATCACCACTCCTCGAGGCCGTCGTAGAGCGGGAAGTCCGCGGCCAGCCGGTCCACCCTGGCCCGCAGGGCCGTGATGTCGGCCCCGGGCTTGAGGGCGGTGGCGATGATCTCGGCGACCTCCTCGAACTGGGCGGTGCCGAAGCCGCGGGTGGCCAGCGCGGGGGTGCCGATCCGCAGTCCGGAGGTGACCATCGGCGGCCGCGGGTCCCACGGCACGGCGTTGCGGTTGACGGTGATCCCCGCCTGGTGCAGGAGGTCCTCGGCCTGCTTGCCGTCCAGCTCGGAGTCGCGCAGGTCCACCAGGACCAGGTGCACGTCGGTGCCGCCGGTCAGCACGGACACCCCGGCCCGGGCGACATCGGCGGCGCCGAGCCGCTCGGCGAGGAGGCGGGCGCCCTCGACGGTGCGCTCCTGGCGGGCGCGGAACTCCTCGGTGGCCGCGATCTTGAAGGCCACGGCCTTGCCCGCGATGGCGTGCATGAGCGGTCCGCCCTGCTGGCCGGGGAAGACGGCGGAGTCGATCTTCTTCTTGAGCTCTCCCGTGGTCAGGATCACGCCGGAGCGGGGCCCCGCGAGGGTCTTGTGCACGGTGGAGGTCACCACGTGGGCGTGGGGCACGGGGTTGGCGTGCAGGCCCGCGGCCACGAGGCCCGCGAAGTGGGCCATGTCCACCCACAGCTTCGCCCCGACCTCGTCGGCGACCGAGCGGAACGCCTCGAAGTCCAGTTCCCGCGAGTACGCGGACCAGCCGGCCACGATGACCTGCGGGCGCTCGGCGAGGGCCTGCTCCCGCACCTTGTCCATATCGATGGTGTAGGTGTCGGGGTCGACCTCGTAGGCGGCGATCTCGTAGAGCTTGCCGGAGACGTTGAGCTTCATCCCGTGCGTGAGGTGGCCGCCGTGGGCCAGGGAGAGGCCCATCAGCTTGTCGCCGGGGGTCATGAGCGCATGCATGACCGCCGTGTTGGCCTGGGCGCCGGAGTGCGGCTGGACGTTGGCGTGCTCGGCGCCGAACAGGGCCGTGGCACGGTCCCGGGCGAGGTTCTCGACGACGTCGACGAATTCGCAGCCGCCGTAGTAGCGGCGCCCGGGATAGCCCTCGGCGTACTTGTTCGTCAGCACGGAGCCCTGCGCCTCGAGGACCGCCCGGGGCGCGAAGTTCTCCGAGGCGATCATCTCGAGGGTGCCGCGCTGACGGCCGAGCTCGTCGGCGATGGCCGCCGCGATCTCCGGATCGACCTCGGTGAGGGGCTGGTTGGTGACGGACGGGGACGTGCTCGTGGACATGCCGCTCCTGACATCGGGGACCTGGGTGGACCGTCTACGAGTTTAGGCGATGGCGCAGCACCCGGTCCCGACCGGCGTGCGCGGCCCGGCCGACGGCCCGTTCGAGGGGCCCCTGGCCCCGGGACCGGCGCCAGAGGACGGCGAAGCCGGTGCCCACCAGGACGTGCACGAGGAACCACAGCACCGGCTGCCCGTGGTGCAGCTCCAGGAAGAGGCCGAGCAGGTGTGCCGAGTACAGGGTGAGGGTCATGGAGCCGGCCGCGACCAGCGGCAGCAGCACGCGCTCGGCCCGGCGGGCCACGAGGAGGCACAGGCCCAGGGCGAGGGCCCCGGCGCCCACCCCGCTCAGCAGGGCGAGCGGGGTGTTGGTGTGCGGCCCGGTCACGGCCAGCCACCACCAGGTGGACGAGGGCAGGACGGGGTCCGGTCCGTACACGAGAACGTCCTGGACGTCCTCGCGGCCCAGGAACGGGCTCGCGGCGAGCAGCCGCTCGATCCCGCCCAGGGGGTGCAGCAGCAGCCAGGAGGTGACGGCGGACGCCGCCGCGAGCGCGGCCCCGCCGATCGCCAGGCCGGCCTGCGTGCGGACGGCCGAGAGGTCCAGCCGCCCCAGGGCCAGGCCGGTGAGGAGGTAGACGAGATAGGTGACCCCGGGGTAGGACCCGGTCACGAGCAGCTGGGCGAGGGTGGTGCCGGGCTCGGTGAGGGCCTCGGCGACGCCGGGGTTGTGGACGCCGAAGCCGGGCAGGACGGGGCCGAGCGAGTGCACCAGCACGGGTCCGAGCACGGCGAGGCCCGCGGCCCAGGCGAGCAGGGCGCGCGCCGGCAGGTGCAGGAAGGGCAGGGCGAGCAGGAAGAACACGCCGTAGTAGACGAGGATGTTGTACGCGGGCGGGTCGCCCGGCGACAGCTGGTTGATCAGCAGCCCCAGCACGGTGATCAGCACCGCGCGCACGAGCAGCCCGGCCCGGTCGGCGCTCCTCCGGGGTCCCTCGTGCACGCGGGTCCCGCCCGAGCCGAGGGCCAGCCCCACGCCGGCGAGGAGGGCGAACAGGGCCGCGGCGCGGCCGGAGAACAGCGTCCACTGGGCGGTGGCCTCGAAGGTCTCCGGGTCCCAGGCCGGCAGGATGTGCACGGAGACCATGCCGAGCAGGGCGAGGCCGCGGGCCGCGTCGATCCCGACCAGGCGCCGGCGGGCGCGCGGTGCGGCGGACGGCTCGGCGGACCGGGCCTCCCCGACCGGGTGGTGGGTGTGCAGCATGACGGTGGTTCCCCTCTCGTGGTGCTCCGGCGGGCCCCGGGCCCGACGGGTCCGGGCCCGGGGCCCGGTCGTGCTGCCACTCCAGCAGGCGGGGATGTGGCGCCCTTATCGGCTTCCTGTGCCGAGGCTGTGAAGCACGTCCGCGAACGGTCCGCGCGGGACCAGGGAGCGGGTCCGGCGCTACGCTGAGGACGGTCCGGGACGCCGGCGCCGCCGGCGCGGACCAGGAGGGAGCCCGTCGTGACCGAGCCCGTGCAGCGGCCGACCGCCGTGGACCTCCCGCGCCTGCGGCACCCCGGCGGCGCACCGGTGCGCGCCCTCGTCGTCGACGACGAGCCGCTGCTGGCCCAGATGGTGACCATGGGACTGTCGATGCTGGGCTGGCAGGTGCGCTCCGCCCACGACGGGGACGCCGCGGTGGCCGAGGCCCGCGCCTTCCGGCCGGACGTCCTGGTGCTGGACGTGATGCTCCCGGGGTGCTCGGGGGTGCAGGTGCTCGAACGGGTCCGCTCCTTCTCCCCGTCCGTCCCGGCCCTGTTCCTCACCGCGAAGGACAGCACCGAGGACCGCATCACCGGCCTCGCGGCCGGCGGGGACGACTACGTGACGAAGCCGTTCGACATGGAGGAGCTGCTGCTGCGGCTGCACCGCCTGGTGCAGCGCGCGGGCATCGCCCACCCGGACACCGCGGAGCTGGTCGTGGGGGACCTCGTGCTCAACGCGGACACCCGGGAGGTCCGCCGCGGCGACGACGAGATCGCGCTGACGGCCACCCAGTTCGACCTGCTGCGCTGCCTCATGGAGAACGCGCGCCGGGTGCTCAGCAAGCCGCAGCTCCTCGAGCGGGTCTGGGGCTACGACTTCGGCGGCCAGACCAACGTCGTGGAGCTCTACATCTCCTACCTGCGCAAGAAGATCGACGCCGGCCGCCCGCCCATGATCCACACCGTGCGCGGGGCCGGCTACGTGCTCAAACCCGCCGAGTGAGCGCCCGCCGAGGAAGTGTCGTCCCATGAGCAACCGTCCGACGAGCAACCGTCCGACGAGCACCCGTCCGACGAGCACCCGTCCGACGAGCACCGTGCGATGAGCGCGGGAGGAACCGCCCCGCGGCTCCTCCCGCGGGGCGCGGGGCGGGCGCTGCAGCTGCGCACGAAGCTGCTGCTGCTGGTCCTGGCGCTGCTGACCGTCGCGTGCGCCGCGGTGGGCGCCCTGGGCCTGGCGGTCCTCGACATGTCCCTGGGCGAGCAGCTGGACGGCCGGGTCCGGGACGCCTCCTTCCGCACCATCGAGTACGGGGTCCGGGCCGCCGCCGGTCCCTCGGAGGAGCTCGAGGCCATGATGGACGTGCCCGCGCAGGGCGCCGGCACCCTCAACGCCCGGATCGTCGACGGCGAGGTGGTCCGCGCCGGGCTCTTCGCGGCCGACGGGACGCGGCAGGAGCTGACCGACGCGGACCGGCAGCGGATCGGGGAGCTCGTGGCCGCGCTCGGCGCGGAGTCGGCCGAGGTCGGGGGCCGGCAGTGGGGCCCCGTGGACGTGGAACTGGACGTGGGCGGTTACCGCGTGCTGGTCGTCGACGACCCGTGGGACTGGGGGCTCGTGCTGACCGGCCTGCCGCTGGCGGACAAGGAGGACACCCTGCGCACCTTCGGGGTGAGCACCGCGGCGATCTCGACCGGCGCCATCGCCGCCACGGGGCTGGTCGGGCTCGTCGTCGTCCGGCGCACCCTGCGTCCCGTGGAGCGGCTCTCCGACGTGGCGACCCGCGTCTCGGAGCTGGACCTCGACCACGGGGAGGTGGTCCTGCCGGTGGGGGCCGTGGCGCCGGCCGCGCACCCGGACACGGAGGTGGGCCGGCTCGGCCACGCCTTCGGGCGGATGCTGGACAACGTCGCCCACGCCTTGACCGCCCGCCAGCGCAGCGAGACGCGCGTGCGCCGGTTCGTGGCCGACGCCAGCCACGAGCTGCGCACTCCCCTGGCCAGCATCCGCGGCTACGCGGAGCTGATCCGGCTCACGGAGCCGATGAGCGCGCAGGGCCGCAGCTCCTTGTCCCGGGTGGAGTCCGAGGCGGCGCGGATGACCGCGCTCGTCGAGGACCTGCTGCTGCTGGCGCGCCTGGACGAAGGCCGGGCGGTGGTCAGCGAGGACGTCGACCTGCTCGAGCTGGTGGTCGAGACCGCCAGCGACCTGCGGGTCGCGGCGCCCGGCCACGTCTGGCGCCTCGAGCTGCCCGAGGAGCCCGTGCTGGTGCGGGGCGATCCGGCCCAGCTGCGCCAGGTGCTCATCAACCTGCTCGCCAACGCCCACCAGCACACCCCCGCCGGGACGACGGTCACGGCGTCGCTCGCGACGGACGCCGGCGGCGAGGCCGTGCTGGCCGTGGCCGACGACGGCCCGGGCATCGGCGCCGACTTCCTCGAGCACATCTTCTCCCGCTTCGCCCGGGAGGACCTCTCCCGGGCCGGAGGCTCCCGCGGCGCGGGCCTGGGGCTCTCGATCGTGCAGGCCATCGTGCACGCCCACCACGGCCGGATCGACGTCGGCAGCGCCCCCGGCTGCACCCGGTTCACCGTCCGCCTCCCCCTGGCGGACCACTGAGCGGACGCGGCTTGCCCCCGCGGCTCCGGGGCCGTTTAATGAACTGGTCAGGAACCGTCGGCACGGACGGCCGTCCCCGCTCCAGTGCCAAACCGCAACGCCGCGTCCGGGGTCCGTCGCGTGCCGTGTGCTTGGGGGTTTCTCCGTGCGGTCGCGAGGGGCCGCGGAAGCCGCACCCACCTTCCGGAGGAACTCTCGTGAACGCACTGCCCACCGCCCCGTTCACTGCGTCCCTGCCCCGCATCCAGGGCGCCGACGCACCTCCGCAGACGGTCGACCAGCTGCGCATCCCCCACGACGCCGTGATCTTCGACATGGACGGCGTCGTCACCGACACCGCCGCCGTGCACGCGGCGGCCTGGAAGACCCTCTTCGACGCGATCCTGGCCGACGACCGGCTCGAACCGGCCGAGCCGGGCACCACGGTGGACCGGCGCCCCTTCGACGCCGACGCCGACTACCGCCACTACGTGGACGGGAGGCGGCGCGAGGACGGGATCCGCTCCCTGCTGGCCGCCCGGGGCGCGTGCCTGCCGGAGGGCGACGGGACCCCGGGGGCGTGGACCGTGCAGGGGCAGGCCGTGCTGAAGAACGCCTACTTCCAGGACGCCCTGCAGGTCCAGGGCGTGCGGGTCTTCGAGAAGACCGTGGCGCTCATCGAGCGGTTGCGCGCGGCCGGGGTGCCGGTGGGCCTCGTGACCGCGAGCCGCAACAGCGTCCCCGTGCTGGCGGCGGCCGGGCTGCAGGACTCCTTCGACATCATCGTGGACGGCCACTTCGCCGCCGAGCACGGGCTGCCCGGCAAGCCGGCGCCCGACACCTTCCTGACCTGCGCGAAGATGCTCGGGGTGGACCCGGTCCGGTCCGTGGTGGTGGAGGACGCCGTGTCCGGGGTGCAGGCCGCGGCCGCCGGGGGCTTCGGCATGGTGGTGGGGATCCGCCGCCACGGCGAGCGCAAGGACCTGTACCGGGCAGGGGCCACGATCGTGCTCAACGACGTCGGCGAGCTCGACCTCGGCGCCCGCCGCGACGACTCCTGGAAGCTGGTCTTCGAGGGCTTCGACCCGGCCACGGAGGCCCGGCGGGAGACCCTGCTGACGCTGGCGAACGGCTACATGGGCGTGCGCGGGTCCGCGTGCGAGTTCCCCGACAACGGCGTGCACTACCCCGGCAACTACCTGGCCGGCATCTTCAACCGGGTCGTGAGCCACCTCAACGGACGTGACATCGAGCACGAGTCCATGGTCAACGCCCCCAACTGGACCCACCTGGACCTGCGGATCTCCGGCGGCGACTGGTGGTCGGAGGGCGGGCTGCGCCCGTCCGCCGAGCGGGTCGAGCTCGACCTGCGCCGCGGCCTGCTCATCCGTTCCCTGACTCTCACCGACCTCAACGGGGACCGGGGCGAGGACGGGGCCCGGGCCCGGCTGGACATCGTCCAGCGCCGCCTCGTGTCGCTGCGCTACCGGCACCTGGGGGCGCAGGAGACCACGGTGACGGCCCGGGGGTTCTCCGGACGGCTGCACCTGCGCACGGGCATCGACCCCAGCGTGCGCAACAACGGGGTCGCGGAGTACCAGGACCTCAACGACCACCACCTCGTGGACCTCGAGTCGACGTCCCTGCCGGACGACCACGAGACCCTGCTCTCCCACGTGCGCACCACCCAGTCGAAGATCGAGATCACCACGGCCCAGCGCACCACCATCGAGGGCGGCCAGAACGTCCGGGAGCGCCGCGAGATCCGCCCCGGCGGCACCGAGTTCCGCCGCCACCAGGTCAACATCGCCGACGGCCGCCCGGTGATCATCGACTCGACCACGGCGGTGGTCACGAGCCGCGACGCGGCGATCGGCTCGCCCCGCGAGGGCGCCCTCGCGGAGCTGGACCGCAACCCCAGCGGCGTCCGGGGCCTGCTGCCCTCGCACGAGATCGAGTGGTCCCTGCTGTGGGACCGCTTCGACGTGGACGTGCGTCCGAGCCCGGAGGAGCGCACCGGGGAGCTGTCCCTGACCCAGCTGGCGCTGCGGGTGCACCTGTTCCACGTGGCCCAGACCCTGGCGCCGCACATGTCCCTGCGCGACGCCGGCGTCCCGGCGCGCGGCCTGCACGGCGAGGGCTACCGCGGGCACATCTTCTGGGACGAGCTCTACATCCTCCCGGTCGTCAACCTGCACCAGCCGCAGGTGACGCGCGCGCTGCTCTCCTACCGGTGGCGGCGGCTGGCCATGGCGAAGCACCGGGCCGCCGAGTTCGGGCTCGAGGGCGCGGCGTTCCCGTGGCAGTCCGGCTCGGACGGCCGGGAGGAGACCCCGCCGGAGCTGTTCAACCACCACTCCAACCGGTGGCTGCCGGACAACTCGTGGCGGCAGTTCCACGTGGGCCTCGCGATCGCCTACAACGCCTGGATCTACTACGAGACCACCGGCGACCTCGACTGGCTGGCGGGTCAGGGCTCGGAGCTGATCATCGGGATCACCCGCCTGTTCGCGTCCCTCACCGACTACGACCCCGCGGACGGCCGCTACCACATCGCCGGCGTGATGGGCCCGGACGAGTACCACGACGGCCCCCGGGGCCAGCACGGCGGCGGGCTGAAGGACAACGCCTACACGAACGTGCTCGCGGCCTGGTTGTTCCGGCACAGCGCCCACATCTTCCACGACATGGTGGAGCACCAGCGCGAGGAGCTCTCCGCCCGCTTCGACCTCTCGGCCGAGGAGGTCGGGACCTGGCAGCAGATGGCCGAGCGGATGTTCGTGCCGTTCAACACGGACGGCACCATCAGCCAGTTCCACGGCTACGACGACCTCGACGAGCTGGACTGGGAGTACTACCGGACCAAGTACCGCAACATCGGCCGCCTCGACCTCCTGCTGGAGAACGAGGGCGACATGACCAACAACTACAAGCTGGCCAAGCAGGCCGACACGATCATGCTGGTCTATCTCTTCGGCCCCGAAGGCCTCGTCGAGGAGCTCGGCCGGATGGGCTACGAGGTGGACCACGCCGCCATCGAGCGCACCGTCGACTTCTACATCGCGCGGTCCTCGCACGGCTCCTCGCTGTCCCGCGTGGTCAACGCCTCGGTGCTCGCCTGGCTGAACCCGGACCGTTCGTGGTCCTCGTTCCAGGACTCCCTGCTCGTGGACCTCGACGACACCCAGGGCGGGACCACGGGCGAGGGCATCCACCTGGGCGCCATGGCCGGCTCCGTCGACGTCGTGACCCGCGCCTACGCGGGGCTGCGGGTGCGCGGCGGATGGCTCGAGTTCGACCCGGCGCTGCCGAGCCAGCTGGAGACGGTCTCGTTCACCGTGCTGTACCGCGGGCAGGTGATCCGGGTCTGCATCGACCACCACGTGCTGGAGCTCCAGGGCGCCTCCCGCCGCGCGAACGACGTCACGATCCACGTGCACGGCGCGGAGTACGTGCTCAAGGGCGGCCAGACGATCCGCGTGGCCATCCAGCACCGGCACCAGCGCGCCCCGCGGCCGGCCGTCACGACGCAGGGCGCCTGAGCCCCGGGCCCACCGACGGGCCGCGGGCCCGTCGCTAGGCTGGGCGCATGACGCACTCCAGCACGCCCGGCCTCGTCCTCCCGCACGCGGGGCACGCGCCCCAGATCGACTCCTCCGCCTTCGTGGCCCCGACGGCCACGGTCGTGGGCGATGTCGAACTGGGACCGGAGTCCGGGGTCTTCTACGGCGCCGTGGTGCGCGGGGACCGCTCCCCCGTCCGGCTGGGCGCGCGGTCCAACCTGCAGGACAACGTGGTGGTCCACTCCGATCCCGGGCACTCCTGCACGATCGGGGCGGACGTGAGCGTCGGCCACGGCGCCGTAGTGCACGGGTGCACCGTGGAGGACGAGGTCCTGGTCGGGATGAACGCGACCGTCCTCAACGGCGCCGTGATCGGCACGGGCTCGCTGGTGGCCGCGGGCGCCGTCGTCCTCGAGGGCACCGTGGTGCCGCCCCGGTCCCTGGTGGCCGGGGTGCCGGCCAAGGTCCGGCGCGAGCTCACGGAGGAGGAGCAGGAGAAGGTCCGTGCCAACGCGCGGACCTACGTGCAGCTCTCCGCCGAGCACCGCCGGCTCAACGCCTGACCCACCCCCGGGGCCGTCCCCCGGGCCCAGCGACCGGTCACTGCGCCGCGAGGGTGCGCGCGTAGTCCAGGTAGGCGCCGTGGTCGAAGCCCGGCAGCAGGCACGACTGCACCACCCAGCCCTGCAGCACCGAGAGGATGGCCTGGGCGAACATCCCGGCCCACTCGCGGGCCGCGCCGGCGTCGAGTCCCAGCTCGTCGACCGCCCACCGCCCGTAGCGCTCCTCGACCCGGTCCCGCACGCGTCCCAGGTGCTCCCCGGCCAGCGCGGCCAGACCGGGATCGCTCACCGCCCCGCCCCAGGTGATGAGCAGCAGCCGGGTGCTGGCGGGGTCCGCGGCCAGCCGCTCCAGCAGGCCCACGACCCACGCCGCGGGATCGGCGCCGGGCTCGTCCTCCGCCGCCGCCAGCACCCGGTCCAGGGCCGCGCGGGCGGCCGCCGCCACGAGCTCCTGCTTGCTCGGGAAGTGGTTGTACAGCGCTCCCGCGGACAGCCCCGTGGCGGCGATGATGCGGTGCATCGAGGCCCCCTCGTAGCCGTGCTCGAGGAAGCACTCGCTGGCGGCGGCCACGATCTCGCGGCGGCGCTCGTCCTTGTACTGCTGGCTCACCCGGGGCACCGCCCCAGCCTACGCCACGAACGGTCGTTCGATCTGGGCCCGGGGCGGGCCCCCGGGCGGCGTGGCAGAATGCGCCCATGCCTGCGCAGACCCTCAGCCCGTTCGTCGCCGCATCCCTCGACGCCGCCCACCTGGACGACCCCGGCACCGCCACCGGCCGCACGCTCGGATGGGGCGTGGTCAGCACCGCCGACATCGCGGAGAAGGTGGTCCCGGACATCGCGGCGCTGCCCGACGCCCGGCTCGTGGCCCTGAGCTCGCGGGACCAGGGCCGCGCCGAGGACTTCGCCCGCCGGCACGGGGTGGAGCGGGCCTACGGCAGCACCGCCACGAGCACGGGCCTGGACCGCCTCGCGGCCGACCCGGACGTGGAGATCGTCTACGTGGCCACGCCGCACGGCTACCACCACCGGGACGTCTCCGCGCTGCTGCGGGCCGGCAAGCACGTGGTGTGCGAGAAGGCCCTCGCCATGACCGCGGCGGAGGTCCGGGACCTGCTCCGCCTCGCGCGCGAGCACGGCGTCTTCCTCATGGAGGCCGTCTGGACCCGCATGACCCCCGGGTTCCGCACCGCGATGCGCTGGATCCGGGAGGGCCGGCTCGGCCGGGTGCGCTCGGTGGAGGGATCCATCGGCACGCACCGGCCCCTGGACCCGTCCCACCGGCTGTTCCGCAGGGCCGACGGCGGCGGAGTGCTGCTCGACATGATGGTCTATCCCCTGACCTGGACCTCCGCGGTGCTGGGGGCCCCGGAGCGCTGGAGCGCCCGCGCCGAGCTCGGCGCCACGGACGTGGACCTGGACACCGCCCTGACCCTCGACTTCGGGCACGGCCGGGCCCACGTGAGCGGCACCCTGGCCTCCACGGTCCCGCACCAGGTGACGATCAGCGGCACGGACGGCTGGCTGCGCGTGGACGGGCGGATCAACTGCCCGACCACCCTGGTGCTGCAGAGCGCCGAGGGTGCCCGCACGGGCGCCGCCCCCGTCGTGGAGCACGTGGACGTGGCGGGCGCCGGGTACGTCTTCGAGATGCGGGAGGCCACGCGCTGCGTGCAGCGCGGACTGCTCGAGTCCCCGGTGATGCCGTGGGCCGACTCCCTCGAGCTCGTGGAGCTCTTCGACCGGGTGCGGGAGCGGATCGGCGTGCGCTATCCCCACGACGCCCGCTGACGCGCGGTTCGCCTTGGGCGATAAGCCTCGGACCCGTTGAAGACCACGGGACACGGGATTATCATGGTCAACAGTTGAGTTGGTTCGACTCAACTAAATGTCGAAGACATTGCTCATATGGTTGAGGAGATGATTGACGTGGCCACGATGTTCACCCCGTTCAACGATTTCGACCGACTCGCCGCCTCGCTCTTTGCCCGGCAGGGCCTGCGCGAGATGCCCATGGACCTGTACCGGGACGGCGACCAGTACATCCTCCGGGCGGACCTGCCCGGCATCGACCCCGAGAGCGTCGACGTCGACGTCGACGGCCAGCTGTTGACCATCCGGGCGGAGCGGAAGCTGCCCGAGGTGCAGGACGTCCAGTGGATCACCCGGGAGCGGCAGAGCTCCTCGTTCGTGCGCCAGCTGAACCTGGGCCAGGGCATCGACATCCAGAACATCGCCGCGAACTACGACAACGGCGTGCTCACGGTGACGATCCCCGTCTCGGCGCAGGCGAAGCCGCGCAAGATCCAGGTGGTCTCCGGCCAGGGCGAGCAGCAGGCCCTGGGCGAGGGCCGGGACGAGTCCGGTGACCGCGTGATCGGCGAGGGCGAACTCGTCAACGGCACCGGGGCCACCCAGTCCACCGAGGGCTGAGCCCGGCCCCCCGGCCCCGGGCGGGGCACCACGGTCACGGGCCCGTTCCCCGCAGGGGAACGGGCCCGCCGCTGTGCCCGGGCCGTCCGCGCCCGCCGGGCGGACAGCGGGCCGGGCACCGCCTCGGGTATCTTGGCACCAGGAAGCAACACCGCCGATCCGACGACATCCTGGGAGACAGCCCGCACATGGCCAAGATCATCTACACCCGCACCGACGAGGCGCCCCTGCTCGCCACCTACTCGTTCAAGCCGATCATCGAGGCCTACGCCTCGACCGCCGGCGTCGAGGTGGAGACCCGCGACATCTCCCTGGCCGGACGCATCGTCGCCGCCTTCAGCGACCGCCTGCCCGAGGACCAGCGGGTGGACGACGCCCTCGCCGAGCTCGGCGAGCTGGCCAAGAAGCCCGAGGCCAACATCATCAAGCTGCCCAACATCTCCGCCTCCGTCCCGCAGCTCAAGGCCGCGGTCAAGGAGCTGCAGGAGCAGGGCGTCGACCTCCCGGACTACCCGGACGAGCCGCGCTCCGAGGAGGAGCGGGAGACCCGGGCCCGCTACGACAAGATCAAGGGCTCCGCGGTCAACCCGGTGCTGCGCGAGGGCAACTCGGACCGCCGCGCCCCCGCCTCCGTGAAGAACTACGTCCGCAAGAACCCGCACCGCATGGGCGAGTGGTCCGCGGAGTCGAGGACGAACGTCGCCACGATGGGCACCGACGACTTCCGGGACAACGAGAAGTCCGTGGTCATCGCGGAGGACGACACCCTGACGATCCGGCTGGTCGGCGAGGACGGCAGCACCACGGTGCTCAAGGCGTCCGTCCCCGTGCTGGCCGGCGAGGTCGTCGACGGCACCGTGATGCGGGCCGCCGCCCTGGACGCGTTCCTCGCGGAGCAGATCGAGCGCGCCAAGCGGGAGGACGTCCTGCTCTCGGTGCACCTGAAGGCCACCATGATGAAGGTCTCCGACCCCATCATCTTCGGCCACGTCATCGAGGCCTTCTTCCCGGAGCTCTTCGCCGCCCACGGCGCAGCCCTCGAGGAGGCGGGCCTCTCCCCCGCCAACGGGCTCGCCGCCATCCTCAGTGGCCTCGACGCCTTGCCGGCCGAGGTGCGCGACGACGTGCGGGCCGCGATCGACAAGGGCCTCGCCGAGGGCCCGAAGCTCGCCATGGTGAACTCCGACAAGGGCATCACGAACCTGCACGTGCCCTCCGACGTCATCGTCGACGCGTCCATGCCGGCCATGATCCGCACCTCCGGGCACATGTGGGGCCCCGACGGCGAGGAGGCCGACACCCTCGCGGTGCTGCCGGACAGCTCCTACGCCGGGGTCTACCAGGTGGTCATCGACGACTGCCGCGCCAACGGCGCGTTCGACCCGACCACCATGGGCTCGGTGCCGAACGTGGGCCTGATGGCGATGAAGGCGGAGGAGTACGGCTCCCACGACAAGACCTTCGAGATCCCCGCCGAGGGCACCGTCCAGGTCGTCGACTCCTCCGGCGCCGTGCTGATCGAGCACGAGGTCTCTCCCGGCGACATCTGGCGCGCCTGCCAGACGAAGGACGTCGCGATCCGGGACTGGGTCAAGCTCGCCGTCACCCGCGCCCGGGCCTCCGCGACGCCGGCCGTGTTCTGGCTGGACCGCACCCGTGCCCACGACACCAACCTCATCGCCAAGGTCGAGCAGTACCTGACCGAGCACGACACCGAGGGCCTGCAGATCGAGATCATGTCTCCCGAGGAGGCCACCGCGTTCTCGATCGAGCGGATCCGCCGTGGCGAGGACACCATCTCGGTCACCGGCAACGTGCTGCGCGACTACCTCACGGACCTGTTCCCGATCCTCGAGCTGGGCACCTCCGCCAAGATGCTCTCGGTGGTCCCGCTGATCAACGGCGGCGGGCTGTTCGAGACCGGGGCGGGCGGGTCCGCGCCGAAGCACGTCCAGCAGCTGGTCGAGGAGAACCACCTGCGCTGGGACAGCCTCGGCGAGTTCCTCGCGCTGGCCGCGAGCCTCGACCACCTGGCGACCACGACCGACAACGCCCGCGCCCGGATCCTCGGCGAGACCCTCGACCGGGCCACGGGCACGTTCCTCGAGGAGAACAAGTCCCCGAGCCGGAAGGTCGGCGAGATCGACAACCGCGGCAGCCACTTCTACCTGGCCCTGTACTGGGCCCAGGAGCTGGCGCGGCAGGACCAGGACACCGAGCTGGCCCAGGCCTTCGCCTCCGTGGCGGAGCAGTTGGCCGCCCACGAGGACGGGATCAACGAGGAGCTGCTCTCCGTGCAGGGCCGGCCCGCCGACATCGGCGGCTACTACCGCCCGGACGACGCCAGGACGTCCGCGGTGATGCGGCCCTCGGAGACCTTCAACCGGGTCCTCTCCTCGCTGAGCGCCTGAGCTGAGCGCGCGGAACGGCGCGAGCACCCACGGCAGCGGCCGCACCCCCTTCCGGGAGTGCGCCCGCTGCCGTGTGCCGGGGTGGCGGATCAGTGGAAGAAGTGCCGCGCCCCGGTGAAGTACATCGTCACGCCGGCGGCCTCGGCCGCGGCCACGACCTCCTCGTCCCGGATCGACCCGCCGGGCTGGACCACGGCACGCACACCGGCGTCGAGGAGCACCTGGAGGCCGTCGGCGAACGGGAAGAACGCGTCGGAGGCCGCGACGGCGCCGCGCGCGCGCTGGGCACCGTCCTCGCCCAGGGCGTTGGCCCGCTCCACCGAGAGCTTGCAGGAGTCCACCCGGTTGACCTGTCCCATGCCGATGCCCACGGCTGCGCCCTGGTCGGCGAGCAGGATCGCGTTGGACTTCACGGCCCGCAGTGCCTTCCACCCGAAGGCGAGGTCGGCGAGCGTCCGCTCGTCCGCCGGCTCCCCCGCGGCCAGCGTCCAGCCGGCGGGGTCGTCGCCCGGTGCGTCGAGCCGGTCGGCGACCTGCAGCAGCGCGCCGCCGGAGACCTGCCGGTACTCCAGGACGTCCCGCTCGAAGCCCTCCGGCAGCTCGAGCAGGCGGATGTTCTTCTTGGCCTGCAGGATCTCCAGGGCCGCGGGCTCGAAGCCGGGGGCCACGACGACCTCGGTGAAGATGTCCTGCACGGTCTCGGCCATCGCCCGGGTCACGGTCCGGTTGGCGGCGATGACCCCTCCGTAGGCGGAGAGCGGGTCGCACGCGTGGGCCTTGCGGTGGGCGTCGGCGATCGGGTCCTCGGCACCGGGGGTGGCCACGGCGAGCCCGCACGGGTTGTTGTGCTTGACCACGGCCACGGCGGGCTCGTCGAAGTCGTAGGCGGCGCGCAGGGCGGCATCGGCGTCCACGTAGTTGTTGTAGGACATCTCCTTGCCGTGCAGCTGGTCGGCCTGGGCGATGCCGGGGGACGCGGCCTCGTCGACGTACAGGGCGCCCTTCTGGTGCGGGTTCTCGCCGTAGCGCAGGGAGGCCGAGCGCTGGAGGGCGAGCCCGGCGTAGGGCGGCCAGAAGTTGGCGTCCTCGTCGTGCTCGAACTGCTGGGCCGTCCAGGTCGCCACAGCGGTGTCGTAGGCGGCGGTGTGCGCGAACGCCGCGGCGGCCAGCCGGCGGCGCGCCCGCAGGTCGAAACCTCCGGAGGCCGCCGCCTCGACGACCGCGTCGTAGGAGGACGGGTCCACGACCACGGACACGGCCGCGTGGTTCTTCGCGGCGGCCCGGACCATGGAGGGACCGCCGATGTCGATCTGCTCGACCACCTCGTCCTGGCCCGCGCCGGAGCGCACGGTGTCCACGAACGGGTAGAGGTTCACGACCACGAGGTCGAACGGTTCGATCCCCAGCTCCCCGAGCTGGTCCATGTGGTCCTGCTTCCGGCGGTCCGCGAGGATGCCCGCGTGCACCCGCGGGTGCAGGGTCTTGACCCTGCCCTCCAGGCACTCCTGGAACCCGGTGACCTCCGCGACCTCCGTCACCGGGACACCGAGGTCGGCGATGCGCCGTGCGGTCGAGCCGGTGGACACGATCGCGACGCCGGCCCGGTGCAGCCCTGTGGCGAGGCCCTCCAGCCCGGTCTTGTCGTAGACGGACACCAGCGCCCTCTTGATGGGCACGCGGTCAAGCTGGGTGGGGCTCACGGGTTCTCCAAGCGTTCGGGTTCGTGGTTGCCGGCGGGATCCGCCGCGGACCATTTTACGGACCCTCGCCCGGGCTGCTCACCGGGCGTCGTGCAGAGCTCCGCGCCGGGCCGTCGCGCCGAGCGTGCGCACGAGCAGCTCCCGCTCGGCGGCCTTGATCCGCTCGTGGAGCTCGTCCTCGGTGTCCCCGTCCTCCACGGGCACCGCCGCCTGCGCCAGGATCGGTCCGGCATCGACGTCGGCGACGACCTCGTGGACGGTCACGCCCGTGACCTTCACCCCGTGCGCGAGGGCGTCCCGGACCGCGTGCGCCCCCGGGAAGGACGGCAGCAGCGACGGGTGGGTGTTGACGATCCGCCCCGCGAACGCCTCGACGAACTCGGCATCCACGATCCGCATGAACCCCGCGAACACGATCCGGTCGGGCTGCCGGGCAGCGACCGCCTCCTGCAGGGCACGGTTCCACCGCGTCCGGTCCGGATGGTCGCCCGGCCGGACGAGGAACGTCTCGACGCCGGCCTGCCGGGCCCGCTCCAGCCCGGTGCAGGGCTTGTCCGCGCCCACGGCGGCGATCTCGACGTCGATCCGGCCCTCCCGGACGGCGTCGAGGACCGCCTGCAGATTGGTGCCGGAGCCGGAGACCATGACCACGATGCGCATGCCTCCGAGTCTAGTCGGGCGGGCCCGGACCACTTCCCGGGGTGCCCTAGAGTGAAGGGCATGACCCCTCCCCGCCCCAGCCCCGAGGCAGCCCCCGCGGACGCACGACGCGCCGCCGCGACCCGCACGGCGGGAGGTGGGCTGGTGTGCGCGGCGGTCGCCCTGGTGCTCGTCGGTTCGGCCCTGTGGCCGACCGTGGCGGGGGTCGTGCTCGCGGCGCTCGGGATCGGGCTGGGGATCGCGGCCCTCGTGCGCTCCCGCGGGACGGGCGGGCGCCGCCTGCTGGTGGTGAGCTCGGTCGCCGCGATCGTGCTGGGCACGCTGGGCCTTCTCACCGGCGGGGCCCGTCTGGCCCTGTGGCCGGTGGCCGAGGCCTACCAGGAGTGCGTCGCCGGCACCCTCACGCTCTCCGGGGCGGCGCAGTGCCAGCAGGAGCTCGAGGACGGCGTCTGGAGCTATCTCTCCGGCAGCCCGGGAGCGTCGGCGGACGACGCCGCGGGGGCCGCGTCCACGTCGAACGCGTCGCCGTCGAACGCGTCCCCGGGCCCGGGGGCCGCCCCGGTCCGCGGCTGAGCCGCCCACGGGGCCGCGCCCTGGTGACCCTCCGTCGCGCTCGGCTCGGCCGGGTGCCGGTCGGTGCCGCTCCGGCCCGCCCCGTTCCGGTCCGCTCCGCCCGGGTCGGCTGCCTGCGGGTCGGCGGCGTTGCGGTTCCGCCCGTGCCGGCGTGCCGACCTCGGGCTCCGCCGGCCGGCCGAGCGCATCGCGCGCCGCGCCGCGGCCTCCTCCCGGCGCCGCCGGCGGGCCGCACGGCGACCGGCCGGCGTCCCGTCCTCCCCGTCCTCCGGGCCGCGGGCCGGCGCGAACGGCGGCTCGTGCTCGAGCCACGGTCCCACGACGCAGCCGACCGCGGCCCCCACGGCCACCTCGGCGCCGAACAGCAGCAGCACCGCGGGGCCGTCCGGCCCCACGTCCGTGAGCCGGCCGAGGGCCAGCGAGCCGTGCGCCAGCCAGCTCAGCAGCATGACCAGCACGCCGGCGACGGCGCCCACGAAGAGCCCGGTCAGCAGCGTGGACAGCGGGTACGTGATCCAGCGGGCGGGCAGCCGCAGCGCCATCCAGTCGTCCAGGTGGTTCTCCCCCTCCCGCAGGAACCACCAGCCGGCGAGGACGCCGGCCAGGACGGGCAGCACGACCACCACGAGCGCCCACGCGGGCAGCTCGGCGGGCGGCAGCGCGGCGAGGGCCGGCAGCAGCGGCACGGGCCCGGCCTCGGTGCCCAGCGGAGAGGCGTGCGTGCCGGAACCGATGTCGAAGCCCGCCCCCGTGGCCCAGGCCAGGGCGTAGACCGCGAGGTTGGGCAGGTAGCCGAGCTGGAGCCCGGTCAGCGCGGTGTCCCCCGGCACGCCGGTGCCGAGCCGCTGGTAGACGCCCACCACGTCGTTCCAGTTCCAGAACAGGGCGGCGGCGAGCAGCGCCGCCCCGGCCCCGACCCCCGCGACGGCCGCGACGAAGCCGGCGCGCAGCACCGCCCACACGTAGGACCCGGCCCAGCGGGAGTACTGGCTGGTGCGCTCCACCCACGCGGCGGCGTTGACGCCGATCAGCCCCGGCAGCGACCGTGAGACCCGGTACGCGCCGACGAACCCGCCCAGGGCCACGGGGACGAGCGGGAAGACGGCGGCCGCGGCCGGGCTCGCCGAGACCTCCCCGCGGCTGAACAGCATCGCTGCGCCGGCGCCGAAGGCGGAGTAGGCGGCCAGGCCGCTGAGGTACGGCTGCCAGAACTGGCCCTCCCAGCAGGCGCGCGCCAGCCGTCGCCCGGCGTGCCAGGCGAGCGCGAACGGGACGAGGGTCAGCCCGAGCGGGACGAGGTTGAGCGTCCCCGTGGTCGCGGGCAGCCCGGCACCCGGGTCCAGGGCCACCTGGAGAGGGGTGAGGTGGGCGAGCAGCCACACGTGGCCGGAGAGCACGAACCCGCCGGCCAGGCCGAGGGTGTCGAAGCCGTCGGCGAGCCACACCATGAGGACGGTCAGCAGGACCACCAGGTAGGACACCACGGCCACGGAGCCGAGTTCCAGCACGCCCTGCAGCCACAGCGGCATCGGCACGCCCTGGCGGTCGGGGCGTGCTGCGGGGGAAGAAGAGCCATGGGAGTTCATCACCGCCCATCCTCCCACGCCCGCGCGGCGCCCCGGCAGAGGCTTCACGACGGCTTCACCGGCGGGCCACGCCCTGCTTGCCGCTCGGTCGCCGGGCCCGGCCAGGCTCGGGTCCATGAGAGTCGCCGTGGTCGCCGAGCAGTTCCTCCCCCACCTCAACGGAGTCACCCACTCGGTGCTGCGGGTCGTCGAGGAGCTGGCCGCCGAGGGCCACGACGTCGTCGTCGTGGCCCCCTCCTACGACCCCGCTCCGCTCGGGCGCCTCGCGGAGGAGGTCGTCGAGGACCTCGCCGGGGTGCCGGTGCACCGGCTGCCCGCCGTTCCGCTGACCGGCTACCCCGCCGTGCGGGTGGCGGGCGGGACCGTGGCGCGGGTGCGCCGGCAGCTGGAGCACTTCCGGCCCGACGTGGTCCACGTGGCCTCCCCGTTCGTGCTGGGCCGCCGGGCGATCGTGGCGGCCCGGCAGCTCGGGGTGGCCTGCGTGGCGGTCTACCAGACGGACGTCCCCGGCTACGCGGCCAAGTACGGGGCGCCGTTCCTCGAGCAGCTCCTCTGGGGGCACGTGCGCTCCATGCACAACCTCGCGACGCTCACGCTGGCGCCGTCCACCTCGGCGGTCCGGCAGCTCACCGAGCACGGCGTGCGGGACGTGCACCTGTGGCGGCGCGGGGTGGACACCACCCGCTTCTCCCCGCGGCACCGGGACGAGCGGTGGCGGGAGGAGGTCGGCGGCGGCCGGCGGATCGTCGGCTACGTGGGCCGGATCGCGCCGGAGAAGCAGGTGGAGGACCTCTCGGCGGTCGCGGACCTGCCCGGCACGCGGCTGGTGGTCGTGGGCTCGGGGCCGGAGGAGGACGCCCTGCGCCGCCGGCTCCCGCAGGCGCACTTCACCGGCCGCCGCAGCGGCGCCGACCTGGCGCGCATCATGGCGTCCTTGGACGTGTTCGTCCATCCCGGCGAGTTCGAGACGTTCTGCCAGACGATCCAGGAGGCCATGGCCTCCGGTGTGCCGGTGGTCGCGACCGGCCGGGGCGGGCCGCTCGACCTCGTGGACCGGTCCCGCACCGGCTGGCTCTATCCCCCGGGGGACCTCGGGGCGCTGCGCGGGCACGTGGTCGATCTGCTCGGCGACGAGGCGAAACGGGCCGCGTTCGGGGCCGCGGCGCACGCGGCGGTCCAGGGCCGGACGTGGGACGTGCTCGTCGGCCAGCTGCTCGAGCACTACGAGCGGGCCGTGGCGCTCTCGGCGCCGGGCCGTCGCGACCGCCGGGCCGCCTGAGGGCTACCGCCGGGCGGGGGACGCGTCCAGCACGGACGCCCCGGTGCCGGCGTACCGCCCGGGCTCCGCGGTCAGCACGGTCAGCCCGTGCACCCTGGCCGTGGCCGCGGTGAGACCGGCGAGTGGGTCGGCCGCCGCGCTCTCGCCCAGCGCACCCCAGACCCGCGCCACGGCGGCGTCCACCGGCAGCACCCGGCCCGGGAAGCGCAGCTCGAGCTGCTCGGCCCACAGCGTCTCGTCGGGACGCTCGGCGAGCAGCTCGCCGAGCACCGTGGCCGGGAGGAACAGCCGCCGGTGACCGTGCCGGCGCAGGACCTCGGCCAGTTCGGGGCAGCGCTCCGGGGTGCGCACCCCCAGCAGCACGGAACGGTCCAGGAGGAGGTCCACGGGAAGGGGCCTCAGGCTGCCGCGGCGAGCTCCCCGCGGGCCGGAGCCAGCAGGAAGTCCACGAACTCGGTGCGGACCTGCACCACACGGGCGTAGTCCTCGATGCTCATGGCGGAGGCACTGATCGCCGGGACGTCCGGCGCCGGGTCGCTCCGGGCGGCGTCCCCGCTGGCCGGGACGCTCCGGGAGGTCTCGGGGAACGTTGCCGCTCGGGCGGCGGGGTGGCGGGGGTCGGTCATGACCGGGGTCCTTCGTGCGCTCTTGCTCGCACCGGGTACCGCTGCTGCGGCGATGCGAGCCGCTTCGTCATCCGAACCACCCGTGAACATGGGGTTGGTGCCCGGTCAAGTCGGAGCTTGCCGACCGGGTCTCTTGAAGCTCCCTCCATTCAACCACATCACCTGGCCCGCAGCGGTGCAGCACCCGGTGCCACCCTCCTGTGCGCCGGTCTTCCCCGGGGTGTCATCGCCCCGACACCTCGACGACACATCATTGCGCTGAAATGGGTCCCGATGAACCGGGAACGGCGCCGGCGACCACCCCGCGCATTACGTTTCGGTGACACAACTCACGGCCGGCTTGTCGTGGTGTCGGAGCCTCGGGGTAGCCTGAGTCTGCTTCTCGAGATGCGGCGTCCGCGTGCTCGGCCGGAGATCGACGATCCCCGGCGGGTGAGCGGAGAGGCTCCGACCCGCTGCGCGCCAACCCGATGTTCCCGGGTGGATCGGATGACGAAGCGGCGGGCAACGCCATCGGATGCCTGCAAGAACGTCAGGAGAAAACATGACCATGTCCGAAGAAAGAACGACCAGCACCACCGACCAGCACGAGGAGTGGATCGACGTGACCGTCACCACCCTCCCCGATCTGCACCTCGTCCGGCTCACGTCGACCGACGGGGACGTGCAGGAGTACCTGAGCGCCGAGGCCGACGACCTCGCCGCCGCGGCGGAGCACACGGAGGGACCCGCGCAATGGTGCGCCAAGTACCGCCAGCTCCTCGTTCCCGGAGCCCTCGCGGCGACCGGGCGGCACCCGTTCTTCAAGCTCCACCCCTCGTCCCTCCCGCTGTCGGCGTAGCCGGCGGGCAGGACACGACGGAGGGCGCAGCCCACCGGGCTGCGGCCTCCGTCGTGCGGGGCGGGAACAGCCCGAGACGCCGCACCGGAGCCGGATCGCTGCAGGGCAGGAGCACAGCAGGGCCGGAGCACGCTGGGAGGCGGTACGACGGCGGGGGTCCGGCGGTCCGGGAGCACGGGCGGATCCGCGGGACGCTCACTCGAGACCGTAGTCCCCCGCGGAGCCCCAGCCGCCGCCGGCCTCGTCGGCCGAGCCGTCGAACTCCCACTCGGAGGCCTCCACCTCGAAGGGCACGGAGACGTCCAGCTGGGCGTCGGAGATCCGGTTCACCACGAAGGGGTCCTCCGGCTCCTCCGCGGCGGGGCACGGATCGGGGACGGTCACGGTGCTTCCTCCCGGTGGTTCTGGCGGTGCTCGTCCCCGGTGCTCCGGGACCGGTAGTTCAGGACCGGCGCTTCAGGACCGGCGCGGCACGACGACAGAACCGCCGCCGGGCAGAGCCCGGCGGCGGTTCTGGAGGATCAACGGGCCGTGGCCCGCGGGGATCCTTAGGAGATGACGTTGATGTTCGCGGCCTGGGGGCCCTTGGGGCCGTCCTGGGTCTCGAACTCGACGCGGTCGTTCTCGTTCAGCGAGCGGAAGCCGTTCGAGTTGATCGCGGAGAAGTGGGCGAAGACGTCCTTGGAGCCGTCCTCGGGGGTGATGAAGCCGAAGCCCTTGTCAGCGTTGAACCACTTGACGATACCGGTAGTCATGGGAGACCTGATCCTTCATGAGATGAACGTTTCCCGACGTTCGAGAAACCAAACAGTTGTGATGCATGGAAAACGTCTTCTCAGAAAAACTGCTGCACCCGAGTGGGCCGAACTGCTTGAAAGACAAAAACGAACCTCAACAACTGCAGACCACTCTACACGAGATCCGGCACCGCACCACCCGGGCGCCGCCGGCCTCCTGCGAGGAGCCGCTCAGGCCGGCAGGGCGCCCAGCTCGATCAGCAGCACCCCGCCGACGATGAGGGCCACGCCGACCGCCGTCACCCAGGTGAAGGGCTCGCGGAACAGCAGCCGGCCGGCCAGCGCCGTCAGCGCCACCCCGCTGGCCGACCAGATGCCGTAGGCGACCCCCAGCGCCATGCCCTCGGCCAGGGCCAGACTCAGGCAGGTGAACGCGACCAGGTAGCCGGCGGCCACCGCCGCGTACCAGCGGGGGCGGCCCCGGGCGGCCATCCGCAGGGACAGGGTCCCTGCGACCTCGGTGAGGATCGCGACGGTGAGGAAGAGCCACGCCATCAGCCGGCCTCCTCCGGTCGCTGGGCAGGGCGGTGGGAGCCGATCTCCACGCAGAGCACACCGGCCACGACCAGGACGATCCCGGCCAGCACGGCCGGGCTCAGCTGCTCACCGAAGAGCACGGCCGCACCGAGCGCCGTGAGCATCACCCCCAGGGCGGCCCACACGCCGTAGGCGACCCCCACGGGCGTGCCGCGGCGCAGCACGGCGGCCAGGAGCGTGAAGGCGGCGCCGTAGCCGGTGACGACGAGCACGTACCAGGCGGGCTCGTCCAGTGCGGCCTTCAGCGACAGCGTGGCCGCCACCTCGCTGAGCACGGCGGCGAGCAGCAGCAGCCATCGGGTCACCGCTCAGTCCGCCAGCAGGGCGTCGGCCACCGCCCGGACCCGCGCCCGCTCCGCGGGGTCCGGGGCGAAGACTCCCGCGGCGTCGGCGAACCACACGCCGTCGGCGATCAGCCGCACGGCCAGCAGCCGGCTGCGGCGCTCGACGGGCAGGTCCTCGGGCAGGGTCAGCCACGGCGCCACGCGCGCGCTCCAGCGCTCCTTGAGCGTCGCCCGCAGCCGCTGGTCGGTGAGCATCACGAGATCCGTCTCGTCGACCTCGCCCGAGAGGCACCAGTCCAGGTAGGCGCGCAGGCGTTCCGCGACGGGCACCTGCTCCGGCGGGGCACAGAGGCGGGCGGCCATCTGCGCGTCCCAGCCGTCCATCACCCGGTCCACCAGGGCGAGCATCAGCGCTTCCTTCGTGGGGAAGTGGTACATCACTCCCGGCTTGGTCAGGCCCACCTGCCGTGCGGTCGACGCGAGGGAGATCGTGCCACCGCTCCGGATCAGCTCGAGGGCCCCGTCGAGAATCCGCTCACGGGATGGGGTGCTCATAAAAAAATACTTTACCAACCGGAAGGAAGGTGTCACGATGTTGCGCATGGCCGGTGTGGCGGACATCACCACACCGGCCCGACACGGGACGACGACGTCCCGCCCCGCCCGGTCTGCGCAGACCCGGGCCCAGGGGCATCCCACCCCGGATCACTCTCCACAGGAGGACCCGTCCCATGACCACTGCCGTGCACGACAGCACGTCCAAGAGTGAGGCCCTCACCGGCGCCCAACGCCCACGACCGACCGTGAACCGGATGGTGTTCGCCGGCTCGGGCGTGACCATCATCCTGTTCTCGCTGTGGGCGATCCTCGCCCCTGAGCAGGCCTCCACCGCGATCAGCACCGTGGTCGGATGGATCGCCACCAACATGGGCTGGTTCTACGTCCTGACCGCCACCGTGGTGACGGTCTTCGTGCTCGTCGTGGCGTTCTCCCGCGAGGGGACCATCAAGATGGGCCCCGACCACTCGAAGCCGCAGTACAACCTGTTCACCTGGACCGCGATGCTCTTCGCCGCCGGCATCGGCATCGACCTGCTGTTCTTCTCCGTGGCCGAGCCGGTCACCCAGTTCTACGGCCCGCCCGCGGGCGAGGGCGGGACCGCCGAGGCCACCCGTATGGCCGTGGTGTGGACGCTGTTCCACTACGGCGTCACCGGCTGGGCGATGTACGCCCTGATGGGCATGGCCTTCGGCTACTTCGCCTACCGGTGGAACATGCCCCTGAGCATCCGGTCGGCCCTCTACCCGCTGATCGGCAAGCGCGTGCAGGGGCGCATGGGGGACGCCGTGGACATCGCGGCGCTGCTGGGCACGATCTTCGGCGTGGCGACCTCGCTGGGCATCGGCGTGGTGCAGCTCAACTACGGCCTGTACCTGCTGTTCGGGATCGAGGAGGGCGTCGCCGCGCAGATCGGGCTGATCGTCGTGGCCGTGGTGATGGCGACCGCCTCGTGCGTGTCGGGCGTGGACAAGGGCATCCGCCGGCTCTCGGAGCTCAACGTCCTGATGGCCGTGGCGCTCATCATCTGGGTGCTCGCCGCCGGCCGGACCTCGTTCCTGCTCGACGCCACCGTGCAGAACCTCGGCGACTACGTGGCCGCGCTGCCCGGGATGACCCTGGACACGTTCGCCTACACCGGTGCGGCGGAGTGGATGTCGGGGTGGACCCTGTTCTTCTGGGCCTGGTGGATCGCCTGGGCGCCGTTCGTCGGGCTGTTCCTGGCGCGCATCTCCCGCGGCCGCACCCTGCGCGAGTTCGTGATCGCGACCCTGACCGTGCCGTTCCTCTTCATCCTCATCCTCGTCTCGGTCTTCGGCAACAGCGCCCTGGCGATCGTCACGGGCGGCGACGACGCCTTCGGCCAGGCCGCCATGAACACCCCCGAGCGGGCGTTCTACTCGCTGCTCGAGCAGTACCCGGGCGCGCCGCTGCTCATCGCGCTCGCGTCGCTGGCCGGGCTGCTGTTCTACGTCACCAGCGCCGACTCGGGAGCGCTCGTGATGTCGACGTTCACCTCGACCATCCAGGACCCCACCCAGGACGGGCCCAAGTGGCTGCGCATGTTCTGGGCCGCCGCCACCGGGCTGCTGACCCTGGCGATGCTGCTGGTGGGCGGGGTGCCGACCCTGCAGGCCGCCACGCTGATCATCGGCCTGCCCTTCTCGATCGTGATGTACCTGATCATGATCGGGTTCTGGAAGGCCCTGCGGGCCGAGCGCTCCCAGCGCGAGGGGCGCAGCTCCACCCGCCGTTCCGCGGCCGCCTCCCGCATCCCCGGCCCGGACAGCCACTGGCGCCGGCGGCTCTCCCGGACCGGCTCGTTCCCGGGCCCGAGGGCGGTGCGCCGCTACGAGGACGAGGTGCTCGTCCCCGCCCTCACCGAGGTCGTCGAGGAGTTCCGGGCCCACGGACGCGACGCCGAGCTCAGCAGCTCGGTGGTCGGCTACCAGGACCTCTCGGAGCACACCCTGACCGTGCGGATGGGTGAGGACCGGGACTTCTGCTACCAGATCTATCCGGTGGCCACGCCGGTGCCGGCCTTCGGCGGGTTCCGCACGAACCCGGACTCGGACCTCTACTACCGCCTCGAGGTCTTCAACGAGACCGGCTCGCAGGGCACCGACGTCATGGACTGGAGCCACGAACAGGTCATCAACGACGTCCTCGACAGCTGGGAGGCGCACCTGGCCTTCCTGAGCATCCACGCCGGCCCGTCCGTCATCCAGGACGGCGAGCAGGGCCACCCCGACTGGTCCACCGACATCCACGACGTGCCGACGGGGCAGATCCCCGCGGCGAAGGAGGCACAACCGTGAGCACCACCCTCTTCATCGACGGACAGTGGGAGGCCGCCGCCGCCGGCGGCACCCGCACCATCGTCTGCCCCGCCGACGGCACCGAGGTCGGCACCGTCGCCGAGGCCACCGCGCAGGACACCGAGCGGGCGATCGCCGCGGCCCGCCGCGCCTTCGACGACGGCCGCTGGTCGGCGGTGCCCGCCGGGCAGCGCGGGGACCTGCTGCTCGCCGTCGCCGCCCGGCTGGGTGAGCGCAAGGACGAGTTCGCCCGCGCCGAGTCCCTGGACACCGGCAAGCGCCTGGTGGAGTCCGAGATCGACATGGACGACATCGCCGCGTGCTTCACCTACTTCGGCAAGATCGCCGCCGAGCAGGCCGGGCGCATCGTGGACGCCGGGGACCCTGCCGTGGTCTCGAAGGTCGTGGCCGAGCCGGTGGGGGTGTGCGGGCTGATCACGCCCTGGAACTACCCGCTGCTGCAGGCCGCCTGGAAGATCGCCCCGGCGCTGGCGGCCGGGTGCACCTTCGTGCTCAAGCCGGCCGAGCTCACCCCGCACACCGCGATCCTGATGATGCAGGTCCTCCAGGAGGTCGGCCTGCCCGACGGGGTGGCCAACCTCGTGCTCGGCGCCGGGGCCGAGGCCGGCGCGCCGCTGTCGGCCTCCCCGGACGTGGACCTGGTCTCCTTCACCGGCGGGGTGCTGACCGGCCGGCGCATCGCGGCCGCCGCCGCGCCCACCGTGAAGAAGATCGCCCTGGAGCTGGGCGGGAAGAACCCCAACGTGGTCTTCGCCGACGCCGACTTCGACGCCGCGGTGGACAACGCGCTCAACGCCGCGTTCGTGCACTCCGGGCAGGTCTGCTCGGCCGGGGCGCGGCTGGTGGTCGAGGAGCCGATCGCCGAGCGCTTCGTCGACGAGCTCGTCCGCCGGGCCGAGCAGATCCGCCTCGGCGGACCCTTCGACGCCCACGCCGAGACCGGCGCGATCATCTCGGAGGCCCAGCGCGAGAAGGTCCACGCCTACGTGGAGTGCGCCCGCGCCCAGGGCGCGAGGATCCGCACCGGCGGCGCCTACGCCACCGGGCCCTCCGCCGACGGGCAGCTGGACCTGGCGCGGGGCTTCTTCTACCCGCCCACGGTGATCGACCGCTGCACCCGGGAGATGGACTGCGTGCACGACGAGGCCTTCGGCCCCACCGTCACGGTCGAGACGTTCCGCACCGAGGAGGAGGCCGTCGAGATCGGCAACGACACGATCTACGGCCTGGCCGGGGCGGTGTGGACCGCCGACGCCGGCCGTGCCCATCGCGTGGCCTCCCGGCTGCGCCACGGCACGATCTGGATCAACGACTACCACCCCTACCTGCCGCAGGCGGAGTGGGGCGGGATGAAGCAGTCCGGGATCGGCCGCGAGCTCGGCCCCACCGGCCTGGGCGAGTACCAGGAGCTCAAGCACGTCTACCAGAACACCGCCCCCGCCGTCACCGGCTGGTTCGCCCAGCCCTGAGCCGCGCCCGTCGTCGTTCCCGGATCCGCGGGGACGACGACGGCGTGGGCCCACGAACCCTCGTTCCACGATTCCTGCCACGATTTCCAAGGAGAGACCATGACCGTTCCCAGCACCACCCCCGCGCCCGAGACCCCGCAGCGGTTCGACTACCTCGTGGTCGGCGGCGGCTCCGCCGGTGCCGTCGTCGCCGCCCGCCTGTCCGAGGACCCGACGGTGACCGTGGGGCTGATCGAGGCCGGCCCGCACGATCAGGGCATCGACGAGGTGCTCACCCTCAGCCGCTGGATGGAGCTGCTGGAGTCCGGCTACGACTGGGACTACCCGCTCGAGGAACAGGAGAACGGCAACTCGTTCATGCGCATGGCCCGCGCCAAGGTGCTGGGCGGGTGCTCCTCGCACAACTCCTGCATCGCCTTCTGGGCTCCCGCCGAGGACATCGACGAGTGGGAGGAGGTCCACGGCGCCGAGGGCTGGAACGCCGAGACCGCCTTCCGGCTGTACCAGAAGCTCGAGACCAACGACGACGAGGGCGCCCACCACGGCCACGACGGACCCGTGCACCTCATGCAGGTCCCGGACAACGACCCCTGCGGCGTGGCACTGCTGGAGGCCTGCGAGCAGGCGGGCATCCCGCGCACGAAGTTCAACACCGGCAAGACCGTGGTCAACGGCGCCAACTTCTTCCAGATCAACCGCAGGCCCGACGGCACCCGGGCCTCCGCGTCCGTGTCCTACCTGCACCCGGCCGCCGACCGGGCCAATCTCACGATCCTGCACTCCACCCAGGCCACCCGCGTGGTCGTGGAGGACGGCCGGGCCGTGGGCGTCGAGGTCGTCGACAACGCCTTCGGCACCCCGCGCACCGTGCGCGCCCGCCGCGAGGTGGTCGTCTCCGCCGGGGCGATCGACACCCCCAAGCTGCTGATGCTCTCCGGGATCGGTCCCGCCGAGCACCTGCGCGAGGTCGGCGTGGAGGTGCTCGTGGACGCCCCCGGCGTCGGGGAGCACCTGCAGGACCACCCCGAGGGCGTGATCCAGTGGGAGGCCAAGAAGCCCATGGTCACCGAGTCCACCCAGTGGTGGGAGGCCGGGATCTTCACCCAGGTCGACCCGGACACCGACCGGCCGGACCTGATGATGCACTACGGCTCGGTCAACTTCGACATGCACACCTACCGGCAGGGCTACCCGAGCTCGGACAACGCCTTCTGCCTCACCCCCAACGTCACCCACGCCCGCTCCCGCGGCACGGTGCGGCTGCGCTCCAGGGACTTCCGCGACAAGCCGAAGGTCGATCCCCGCTACTTCACCGACCCCGAGGGCTACGACCTGCGCATCATGACCGCCGGGATCCGCAAGGCCCGCGAGATCGTGGCCCAGTCCCCGCTGGCCGAGTGGGCCGGGGAGGAGCTGTTCCCCGGCAAGGACGTGCAGACCGACGCTCAGATCGCCGACTACGTCCGCCGCACCCACAACACCGTCTACCACCCGGCCGGCTCCTGCCGGATGGGCCCGGCCGAGGACCCGATGTCCCCGCTCGACCCGCAGCTGCGGGTCAAGGGCGTGGCCGGGCTGCGCGTGGCCGACGCCTCGGTGATGCCGGAGCTGACCACGGTCAACCCCAACATCACCGTCTACATGATCGGCGAGCGAGCGGCGGAGCTGATCGCCGCCGACGCCGCTGACCGGGCGAACGCCGCTGACCGGGCGGACGCCGGCGACCGGGCAGCGGTGCCGACGGCGTAGCCGCGGACCGGACCGCGCACCGAGCGGCCGACGGCAGCGGGCCCCGGGTCGGACGACCCGGGGCCCGCTGCCGTTCCCGGCCGGGAGCGGCTCAGCTCATCAGCTTGTCGACCAGAGCCTGGGCGAACTCGGGCGTGACGTCCCCGTAGTTGAGCGAGAAGTCCTCGTCCACCTTGGCGGGCAGCAGCCCGGAGCACAGGACGGCGGCACGGGCGTAGAGCCCGGCCAGCTCCGCTCCGATGGGCACGGACAGCAGCTCCAGCTCGGGGTCGTAGGAGACGATCGGCACCCCCGCCTGCCGCGCGGCGAGGTGCTTGCCGATGCCGGAGGCCACGAACCGGGCGTGGCCGGACTCGACGTCGGCCGGGGTGCGGAACGCGTACCGGGTGCGGTGGTGGTGGTTGATCCGGTACAGCCCCGGCCGGTTCCGGTCCTCGGTGGGTTCCCACGTGGCGTCCTCGGGGACGAAGCGCTCGGCCACCCCGTTGTACTGCATCTCCGCGCGGCGCAGCTGCTCCTCGACCTCGGACAGCGGGGGCAGGGTCTCCAGCATCGCGGGCCCGGCGTCGAAGACGACGTCGCACAGCCCCGCCGGCAGCGCCTCCTGCAGCGCGCCGAGGTCCACGTCCTGCAGCAGGGTGGTCCCGTGGTCCTCCGGGGAGAGCACCACCACGGACGCCTCCTGCGCCGCGGCCGCCTCCGCGACCACGGCCTCCTTCTCCGGCGTCCAGCCGCCCGTGAGCAGCACGGAGCCGTCCACGAGCTGGGTGAGGGCGGGACCGCAGACCTGCCAGCGCCGCACGGTCCAGTGCTCGTCGCGGACGACCTCGAGGAAGCCGAGGGCCTGCAGGTGGCCCACGAACCACTCCTCGAACCGCTCGGAGTCCTCGAGCTGGCGGGCCACGATCGACAGGCTCGAGCGCTTGCCGCCGCCCAGGAAGGTGAGGGCGTCCCGGAACGGCGCCCAGGACGTCGGGTACTCCCCCTCGTCCGGGCCGATGAAGCGCAGCGCCTCCACGGACCCGGTGGAGGTCAGCGCGGAGGGCTTCGTGAGCCGGCCCGGATAGCGCTTCTGCAGCCCGCACTGGGCGCACCCCCCGAAGATCCACGGCGCCTTCGCCTTGGGCTCCATGGCCGGCAGCACGATGCGGTGCCGCCCGGTGGCCAGGCAGGAGCGCCCCTCCGGCTCGGGCAGCGCGTTGGTGCGCTCGAGCAGCAGCTGCCCCTCCGAGGAGTGCCAGCCGGGGGCCCCGGGGACCTCGTGGTCCCCGGCGGCCTCGCGCGGGGGCAGGTTGTCGAACGCGCCCTGCACGTACCGCTCGGGCAGCTCCGCCACGATGCCCGCCGTGACGGGCCACAGGGGCTCCTGCTCGACGTGCACCATCTCCCCCTCGTAGCCGAGGGAGCGCTGGGTCAGGTGGAAGGAGCAGTCGCGGAGCTTGAACTCGCGGCGCTGCCGGACCGTGCGGCCCGCCTTGAGGACCAGGGTGTAGTCGTTGGGCTTGAGGGTCCTGTCCGCCCGCGCCATCGGCGTCCCGTGCAGCGAGATCTGGAACGGCGGCACCCGCCCCTCCACGAGCTTGGCCTTCTCGAGCTTGAAGGAGTGCGGATTGCGCCACTCGCACTCCACGGTGAGCGGCGCGTCCGTGTCCGAGGTGATCGTCACCTGCGGAGGGCGCAGCGCGGACCAGCGCACCACGCTGCCGGGGATCCGCAGCCCCCCGGAGAGGGTCACGGCGGGCACCAGGCGGGGCACCAGGCCGGAGAAGTTGTCGTTCGCGGTAAGCTCCGGGTTGCCCGCGCGCAGCACCTGCACGTCGTCGAACATCACCCAGCCCTCGGCGAGGCCCTGGGTCCCGGCCTCGACGAAGCGGTAGTCCGGGGAGGCGGAGTCGTCGAGGATCCGCTTGATCTGGGCGATCCACTCGGGCTCGTCCCGGACCATGATCCGGCACGGCCAGGCCGCGGGGATGTGGTCCACGGAGATGAAGGTGTCCGAGAAGCCGTCCTTCGCGAAGATGACGACGGGGCGCGGGTTGCGCTCGAAGCGCACGTCCCCGGCGCTGAGCTGCAGGGTGCCGCCCAGCAGCGACCCCGGGTCCATCCGCGCGGTGTAGGCGGAGACCCCCAGGAAGGCGTCCCCGATGAAGGACAGGAAGACGGTGCGGGGCCCCGCCGTGGTCTCGAGCTCCACCTCCCGGCCGGAGAGGAAGCGCTTGGGCACCACGAAGCCGAGCTCGAACACGGGGTTGCCCACGTAGTCGGTGCTGTCCGTGAGGGACAGCGAGCACGACTTGACGGCGCTGCGGCCCGGCCCCCGGACGTTCGCGCGGACCTCGGCGCGGGCCTGCTCTCGGGACTGCTCCCAGACCGCGAGCTCCGCCAGGGCGATCTCGAGGCCCGGTTCGCGGGTGAGGGGGTTCGCCCAGACCTGCTTCATGGCCTTGGACGCCTTGGTCTCGGCCATGTCGAGCCAGAAGTCCAGGTAGACCCCGAGCTCGGCGGCGGACAGGCCCTGCGCGGTGGTCATCCCCAGGTCCTCGAACATGCGGTGCAGCTGACGCCGCTCCGCCTCGCCGAACATCGTCTGGGACAGCGCGAGCCCGACCGGCCGCTGGTTCACCGCGTACGCGGTGGGCAGGCCGATCTCGCCGTTGCGCAGCTCGAGCCAGTAGCGCAGCGCGTCCCAGTACGCCTCGGTGTCCTTCTTGAAGGAGGACTCGAGGGCCTTGGCGTTCTCCGGGCCGGCCTGCAGCAGCACGGCCAGCGGCAGGAAGAACGTGGAGACGGACTTGTTGCCCGTCCGTGCGGCCAGCGTCGACATGTGCCGCCCGGCGAGGGCGAACAGTGCCAGCAGGGCGACGACGGGCGGCGGCGGGATCTCCGCGATGGAGTCCAGGCTGCGGCGGGTGGCGCGGTACCACTGGCCGTTGAGCCGGTTGAACACGTCGAACACCGAACGCCGCCCGTCCTCGGTCACCAGCAGGGGCGTCACCGAGTCGGCGAGCGCCCGCAGGGTGGAGGGCCCGTCGAGGCCGCGCTCCTCGCCGATCGCGGCGAGCGTCTTGTCGTCGAGGTCGAGGTAGATCAGCTCCCCCGCCCGCTCCGGGCCGAAGAAGGCCGCGCAGACGGCATCGTTCCAGCGGAGGTAGGCGAGCTCCTCGGCACTGTCGGCAATGGCATGGTCTCCGAGGCGGAGCCCAGCAGTGTCGGGCACGAGTCCTCCGTCCGCGGCCGCACGTGGGGCCGCTGTCGTCGTTCGAGGGGTCGCATCGATTATAGGTAGGCCGCGGGACCGCTCCGCACGTGCGGTGCCCCGGCCCGATACGGTGGGACGATGCACTCCCCTCCCGGTCCCCTCGTGGACTCCCGGCGGCTCGTCGCCGCCTCCGGGCCCGCCGTCTTCCGCCGTGGCCAGGAGTACTTCCGCACCGGGCGCGTGCGCGCCCTGCGGTGGTCCCCGGGCGCCGAGGGGTCCGGCAGCCTCTCCGCCGAGGTCGAGGGCTCCGGGGCGGTCTACTCCGTCTCCGTGCACGTCGGGGCCGACGGCGCCCCGGGCCCCGCGTGGTGCAGCTGCCCGGCCGGGGGGTTCTGCAAGCACGCCGTCGCCACGGTGCTGCGCCACAACTTCGAGACGGCGGTCCGGGCCCACCAGCAGGGCGGGACCGCGGCGCCGTCGCCCCCCGCCGGCGCCGCGTCCCGGCAGGACCCTGCGTCCCCGGCGGGACCCGCGTCCGCGCGGCAGGGCGGGGCCCCCGACTGGAAGGACGCCCTGACCGAGATCCTGGGCGGGCCGGGCCCTGCGGAACCGCCCGCCGAGGAGCCCCAGGGCGTGGCCCTGGAGTTCGACCTGCGCCGGGAGCCGTACCGGTACGTGCACGGCACGGGCCGCGCCGGCTCGCCGTGGCACCTGTACGTCCGCCCGGTCCGCCGGGGGCGGCGGGGCGGGTGGATCAAGGGCGGGCTGGACTGGGAGAGCGTCACCGCCGACGCCGGCCGGTGGTCCCTGAGCCCCGCACAGGTCGACTGGTTCGACGAGCTCCGGGCGCTGAGCGCCACCCGCTCCCCCTACGCGGTGCACGACCGGCACTGGATCCGGCTCGACTCCTACGCCTCCCCCCTGCTGTGGGGCATCCTCGCCCGGGCGGAGGCCGCCGGGATCACCCTGGTCGGCCGGGAGCACGGGCTGCCCGTGCGGGTGGAGGAGCCGGGGCGTTTCCACGTGGACGTGCTGCGCGGCCCCGGCAAGGACCTCGAGCTGCGGCCCACGGTGGACAGCGGCGGCCGCCGGATCGCCCTCGGCACCGCCCGGATCATCGGCGACCCGGGGCACGGGCTGTTCTCCCCGGACGGGGACCCGCAGGACGTCGCCGACACCGAGGACCTCAACGTCTTCCCGCTGCGGCTCGTGCCCCTGGCCACCCGGCTCACCCGCGAGCAGCGGCGTTTCCTGGACACGGCGGGCGGGCTGCGGATCCCCGAGGACGAGGTCGAGGAGTTCTTCGACCGCTACTTCCCGCGGCTGCACCGCAGCATGGACGTGGACACCGGGGACGGGTCCATCGAGCTGCCGCAGGTCGCGGACCCCGAGCTGGTGCTCACCCTGGAGCACCAGGAGCTCACGATCCGCGCCCGCTGGGAGTGGGAGTACCAGAAGGGCCACGACCGGATCCTGCTGCCCTTCCGCCCCGAGGACCCGCTGGCCGACGAGCCAGTGCACCGCGAGTCGTCCTGGGAGACGGCGGTCACCGCCGCCGTCCGGCACCGCGCGCCGGGCGTGGACTTCCGCCGCTCGAGCTACGTGGCGCAGGACGCCCTGGTGCTCGTGCGCGAGTGGCTGCCCGCCCTCGAGAAGATCCCGGACCTGCGGATCGAGCACACCGGCGGCCGCCGGGCCTACCAGCAGATCGCCGACCCGCCCACCATCACCGTCAGCACCGCCGCCACGGAGCGCCGCGACTGGTTCGACCTGGGGGTCACGGTCAAGGTGGGAGAGTTCTACATCTCCTTCACCGACGTCTTCCGCGCCCTCGACCTCGGCCAAGACGTGATGCTGGCCCCGGACGGGTCCTGGTTCTCCCTGGACCGCCCCGAGTTCGACCGGCTGCGCGAGCTCATCGCCGAGGCGCGCTCGCTGCAGGAGACCCCCGAGGGACCGCTGCGCATCCACCGGCACCAGGCCGGGCTGTGGCAGGACCTCGAGGACGTCGCGACGGACACGGACCAGGCCGAGGCCTGGCGGGAGGGGGTGCGCTCCCTGCTCGAGCTCGAGTCCGTCGAGGCGCCGCCCGTCCCGGCGACCCTGCACGCCGAGCTGCGCCCGTACCAGCGCGACGGCTACTCGTGGCTGAGCGTGCTGTGGGACCACGGTCTGGGCGGGATCCTTGCCGACGACATGGGCCTGGGCAAGACCGTGCAGGCGATCGCCCTGATCTGCCGCGCCGTCGAGCGGGACCCCGGCCTCCCGCCGTTCCTGGTGGTCGCCCCGACCTCCGTGGTGCCCAACTGGACGGCGGAGATCCGGCGCTTCGCCCCGTCCCTGCCGGTCGTGGGCGTGACCGACACCCAGGCCAAGGCCGGCACCGAGCTCGCGGACTCCGCCGCGGGCGCCCGCGTGGTGGTGACCTCCTACACCCTGCTGCGCCTGGACGAGCCCGCCTACCGGGCGCTGCCCTGGGCGGGGGTGCTCCTCGACGAGGCGCAGTTCGTGAAGAACCCCCGGACCAAGGCGCACCGGGCAGCGAAGGACCTCGACGCGCCGTTCAAGCTCGCGATCACCGGCACCCCGCTCGAGAACAGCCTCGTGGAGCTGTGGGCGCTGCTGTCCCTGACCGCGCCCGGCCTGTTCCCGTCCCGGCGGAAGTTCACGGAGACCTACCAGCGCCCCATCGAGCGCGGGGAGGACGCCGCCGCCCTGGCTCGGCTGCGCCGCCGCGTCAAGCCCCTCATGCTCCGCCGCACCAAGGAGTCCGTGGACCTCGAGCTGCCCCCCAAGCTCGAGCAGACCATCGAGGTGGAGCTCTCCCCCGCGCACCGCCGCATCTACGACACGCGCCTGCAGCGGGAGCGGCAGAAGGTCCTGGGCCTGCTGCGCGACCTCGACCGCAACCGGTTCACGATCTTCCAGTCCCTGACCACCCTGCGCCTGCTCAGCCTCGACGCGTCGCTCGTGGACCCCGCGGCGGACGTCTCCTCGAGCAAACTGGACCTGCTCTTCGAGCACCTGCCCGAGATCGTGGCGGAGGGCCACCGGCCCCTGGTGTTCAGCCAGTTCACGAGCTTCCTCAAGAAGGCCGCGGCCCGCTTGGACGAGCTGCGGATCCCCTACGCCTACCTCGACGGCTCGACGACGGACCGGGCCCGGGTGCTCGAGCGGTTCACCTCCGGTGAGGTCCCCGTGTTCCTGGTGAGCCTCAAGGCCGGCGGCTTCGGTCTCAACCTCACCCAGGCGGACTACTGCTTCCTCCTGGACCCGTGGTGGAACCCCGCCACCGAGGAGCAGGCCGTGGACCGGACCCACCGCATCGGCCAGCAGAAGAAGGTCATGGTGTACCGGCTCGTGGCCCGCGACACCATCGAGGAGAAGGTGATGGAGCTCAAGGAGCGCAAGGCCAGGCTGTTCACCGCCGTGCTGGACGACGACAGGATGTTCTCGAGCGCCCTCACCGCCGAGGACATCCGGGGCCTGCTCACGCCCTGACCTGCGGCTTCGTTCGCGGCCCACGTCCCGGGCCGTCACATTCCCCCGGACGCGCGGGGACCGGCGAGTAGGCACTAGCATCGGAGGTGCGCGGTGTCGTTCGGCGGCATGGTCCCGTACGACGGCGCGGCCCCCACGACCCGGGCGCCTGCCCCGAGCCGTTCCGCCCATCCGACCGGAGGATCCTCCATGCCGCACGCCGTGGCGGGTCTCGCAGCGTTCGTGCAGCGCTACGGCTCGCTGATCCACGCGATGGCTGACCGCGGGATGACCCGCGGTCAGGTGCGGATGCGCTTCCAGCTGCTGTTCCCGGAGGAGTCCACCGCCCTGCTGGACGCGGCGATCGCGTACCTGGGGCTGAGTTTCCCGGAGGACGCCTCCGCCCCGGACATCAACGACGGCGCGGTCACCGCCGGCGTGTGGCTCGTCATGTGCCAGCACCTCGGGCTGGCCCCGGCCCCCGACTACGCCGCGCTGAACCTGAGCGCGGACCTGGTCCGCGACGTCACCGGGCTGCTCGCGGCGTCCGACGCCGACGGCTCGCTCACCCGGCGGGCCCTGGGCATGATCGGGGCGGCCCAGCAGCACTGCGCCCAGAAGTCCCTCTGCCCCCCGCTCAGCACGCACAGCTACGAGATCGCCCGGCTGGGCCTGTGCACGGAGTCCGACTTCCTGTGCGTGCTGGCCCACCACTGGCCGGTGCCGGAGCGGACCGTCTCCGAGCGCCTGGGCGACGGGCGGTGGGACGTGGCGCTCGAGCGGATCGGACTGCATGCCGGTGCCGAGCCCGCCGCCGAGCACGTCTTCACGGAGGAGGAGTACGCGACCGCCGTGACGGCGTTCCTCTCCCACTGCCGCAGCACCGGCCACCACCCGACCACGGCCCGCTACGGCCGGTGGGTCGTCGAGCAGGAGGCGGGCTGCACTCCCCGGCCCTACTTCGACGGCGTCCGCCGCTTCTTCGGCTCCTGGGAGGAGGCCATGCGCTTCGCCTCCGCCCGCCAGCCGGCCGGGGAGCCCCTGGGGGACGGCTTCGCCGACACGAGGACCTGGTCCGACCTGGCCACGCCGGAGGCCCAGGAGATGCTCGGCCGCGCCGGCATCGGCGTGGTCCAGTCCGACGCGGCCACCCCGGTGGCCGACGAGGACGTGTGGGAGGACCTGCGCCGGCTCATCTCCACGGTGCTCGCCCGGCTGCCCTGGAACGACTTCCTCGTCGTGGAGTACGAGCGCGAGGACGGCCGCTCGGAGGCGCCCGTCGCGTGGGCCGGGGTCGGCCCGCACGGCGTGGAGTGCGCCGTGCTCTCGGGCGGACAGCTCAGGCACGCGGCCTGGCCCGTGGACGCCACCTTCTTCTACGAGGACGAGTGGAACGAGCCCACGGGCTGGGACCAGCCGTGGACCACCGCCCCGCTGGGCTTCCCGGAGGCGGCGCAGAAGCTCGTCGAGGGCCTGCGCTTCGGCTGGGGCTGCGCCGACCCGTACCGCTTCCACTGGGGCGTGGGATCCTTCCCCGCGGAGACCCGTGACGAGGCCTCCGTGATCGCCCCCGACCGCCGGCAGTGGCGTTCCTCGGCGGCGCCGGACATCGTCGACTCCTGACCCACGGCGAATCCATATCCGGGCCCGGGTCAATCATGCAGGATCGATATTTAACCATGGGGAAGTGACGGCCTAGGCTGGCACGGTCCGCTGTTCCGCCACCGGGCACCGTCGCCCGGTGGCGGCACCGCGCCCTGCCGCCCGCTTCCGCCCTCCGACTCCGCCCTCCAGGAGCACTCCATGAGCCGCCACTCGCCGAGCACCGCCGCGCAGGCCGAGCGGCCGGGCCGGGGACTCCGGCGGGACTGGTCGGCCTCGGCGGCCCTCGCGGGGTTCGTGGCCGTGGTCGTCTCCTATTCGGGGCCCGTCCTCGTGGTCCTCGAGGCCGCCCGGGCGAGCGGGCTCAGCGCGGAGCTCACCTCCTCGTGGCTGTGGGCCGTCTCGGTCGGCTCCGGCATCACGTGCGCCCTCATGAGCCTGTGGACCCGCCAGCCCGTCATGGTGGCATGGTCCATCCCCGGGGCGGCGCTGCTCGTCACCTCCCTCGGCGACCACTCCTTCTCCGACGCGGTGGGCGCCTACGTCGTCACCGGCGTCCTGGGCCTGCTCCTGGGCGCGACCGGGCTGATCGGCCGCGTCCTCGCCGCGGTGCCGACACCCATCACGGCCGCCGTCCTGGCCGGTGTGCTGTTCCCCTTCTCCATCAAGGTGGCCGCGGCCGTGGTCGAGAACCCGTGGGTGGTGGGCGCACTGGTCCTCGGCTACCTCCTGGGCCGGCGCTTCCTCCCCCGCTACGCGGTCTTCGCCGCCCTGGGCCTGGCCGTGCTGACGGCCCTCCTCCGGGGGCGGATCGAACCCGTGGCCCTGGACCTGTCGCTCACGCAGCCGGTGCTGACCGCGCCCACGTTCTCGTGGGAGGCGATCGCCGGGATCAGCATCCCGCTGCTGATCGTCACCGCGGCCGGGCAGAACGCCCCGGGCCTGGCCATGATGCACACGGCTGGCTACGCCGCCCGGGACCGCCTCCTGTTCGGCGCCTCCGGCGTCGCGTCGATCGCCTTCGCGCCCTTCGGCAGCCACGCCCTGAACCTCGCCGCCGTGACCGCGGGCATCGCGACCAGCCCCGAGTCCCACCCGGACATCGGCCGGCGCTACGTGGCGGGCGTCTCCTGCGGCGCCTTCTACGTCCTCTTCGGCCTGTTCGCGGACATCGTCGTCACCGCGTTCTCGGCGGTCCCCCCGGGCATGATCACCGCCCTCGCGGGCGTGGCCCTGCTCGGCGCGCTGCAGGGGTCCTTCTCCGAGAGCATGCGGCCCGGCAGGCACCAGCCGGCGGTCATCGAGGCGGCGCTGATCACCCTGGTGGTCACGGTCTCCGGGATCGCCCCCTACGGCGTCGTCTCCCCGTTCTGGGGCATGCTCGCGGGCATCGCGGCGTACGCGATCCTGCGCCGCCCCGCGGGGCCCGGCTCCCGCTGAGCGGCCCGCACGCCTTCGGCGCACCGAACCCCGGGGCCGCCGCCGCGGGTCTACACTCGTCGGGAAACGAAGGGAAGTAGTTCCCGGGTGCCGTGCACCTGTCGGCCTGTCGCCATCCCGGTCTCGACGAGGAGTCCCGGCAGCCCACCCGCACCCGCGGGCGAACGAGACCTCCCGGACGACACCGCACCCCTGGTCGGCCCTCCGCGCGCCCCGTGCGGCCCGGGGCCGCTCCGGCCACGAGGAAGGCCCCATGACGCCCGCACCCGACGCCCCCTCCCCCCGGGGAGGCCCTGCCCGACCGGTCCGGCCGGAGCGCGGGCAGATCCGCCGCTGGCGCAAGTACCTCGCGCAGGAACGCGCCGAGGCGCGGATCTACCGCCTTCTCGCCGCCCGCAGCACCGGCCGGGAGCAGGAGATCCTGCACCAGGTCGCCGAGGCAGAGCAGCGCCACGCCGAGCACTGGGTCCGGCTGCTCGGCCCCCACGCGGAGGCCGAGGCCCGGCCGTCCCTGTACTCCCGGCTGCTGGTCTTCCTCGCCACGCACTTCGGCTCCGTCTTCGTCCTGGCCCTGATCCAGCGCGCAGAGAGCCGCTCCCCCTACGAGCGGGAGGAGGACGCGTCCGACGCCATGGCGGCCGACGAGGCGGTGCACGAGGAGATCATCCGCGCGCTCGCCACCGAGGGCCGGCACAAGCTCTCCGGCAACTTCCGGGCGGCGGTCTTCGGCGCCAACGACGGTCTCGTGTCCAACCTCGCGCTGGTCATGGGCGTGGGCGCCACCGGCACCTCCCCCGGGATGGTGCTCTTCGCGGGGATCGCCGGCCTGCTCGCGGGCGCACTGTCCATGGGGGCCGGGGAGTTCGTGTCCGTGCGCTCGCAGCGCGAACTGCTCGACGCCTCCCAGCCGACCCAGGTGACGCTGCACGTGGCACCGAACCTGGACCTCGACGCCAACGAGCTCGTGCTGATCTACCGGGCGCGGGGCATGAGCGAGGAGGCCGCCGAGCACCGCGCCGCGGAGCGGCTGGGCTTCTTCGAGTGCGACTGCGACCCCTCCCGGTCGTTCCGGGACACCGTCGAGGACGAGCCGGAGCGGCGCTCCACCGTGGCCCTGGGGACGGACCTGGGGGCCGCCGCGTCCAGCTTCTGCTTCTTCGCCTCCGGAGCGGTGATCCCGATCCTGCCGTACCTCGTGGGCCTCACCGGCGTCCCCGCGATGCTCGTCGCCCTCGTGCTGGTCGGGATCGCCCTGCTCGTCACCGGAGGCCTGGTCGGCCTGCTCTCCGGCGCCTCTCCCTGGAAGCGCGGGCTGCGCCAGCTGGCCATCGGCTACGGCGCCGCCCTGGCCACCTATCTCCTCGGCCTGCTGTTCAACACGAGCGTCGCCTGACCGGCCGCTGGGCGTCACGAACGCGAACGCGCACTGTCCTCATTTCCGGGGACAGACAGGGAGACCGAGACCGGGCACGGCGGACGGCCGCGCCGCGAACGGGCTGGTCGGGGCCTGGATCCCCGCGCTCCGGCCGCCCCGGAACCCCGCGGACCGGCCCACAGTTCCCCGGCGGCCGGGCGTCGGCCACCGGCCCCGGGAATTGCCTGGGGAAACCGGGTGCGGACGCAGTACCGGTTCGGATAAGGTTGCCATCGTGGTGAGAACCACAGCAATGGGGGAAATTGCACGGATCGGACCGATTCGGACGCACTGGGGGGTGCACCGTCTGCGGCATCCGTGTTCTGAAAGCCGCTCAGCCCACGGCTCTCCTCCGTTGAGGCGTTCAACGCCTGCCGATGGCCGCGGGTCCTCCATGGGAGGCGCATCTCTCCCCGCGCCGGGCGGACTCCTACCGCCCGTTCCCGCGGCCATCGGTCCACACCACATGCCTTCCGCACCCACCCGCGGCACGACGTCCCGGGCCCCCTCGCGCTGGGGCTAGGATCGTAGGGCCGCGCCCGCCGACACCGGACCGCGCGGCGCACCCGTCACAGCGCCGAGGAGCCCGCCCATGCCCGCCCAGGGGACCGTCGAACACGTCCTGACCGTCCACTGCCCCGAGGCCCACGGGCTCGTGAGCGCCATCACGTCCAACCTCACGCAGCAGGGCTGCGACATCTTCGACGTGAAGCACTTCTCCGACCGTTTCACCGACGAGTTCTTCATCCGCTGCCACACCGTCAGCGAGACCGGCACCGCCACCGTCGAGTCCCTGACCGAGGGCTTCGCCCCGGTCGCGGAGCAGCACGACATGCGGTTCCGGCTGGTCCCCGTGCAGCGCCGGACCCGGGTGCTCGTCATGGTCTCCCGCTTCTCCCACTGCCTCACGGACCTGCTGCACCGCACCCGGATCGGCGAGCTGCCCATCGAGATCGTGGCCGTGGTCTCCAACCACCTCGACCACAAGAGCCTCGTGGAGTGGCACGAGATCCCCTTCCACCACATCCCCGTCACGGCCGGGACCAAGCCGCAGGCCGAGGGCCGGCTGCTCGACCTCGTGGACCGCTACGACGTCGAGCTGGTCGCCCTGGCCCGCTACATGCAGGTGCTCTCCGACGAACTGACCCGCGAACTGTCGGGGCGGTGCATCAACATCCACCACTCGTTCCTGCCCTCGTTCAAGGGCGCCAAGCCCTATCACCAGGCCTACGCCCGGGGCGTGAAGATGGTGGGCGCCACCGCCCACTACGTGACGGCGGACCTCGACGAGGGCCCGATCATCGCCCAGCGCGTCATGCCCGTGGACCACGCCCACACCCCGGCGGACCTCGTGGCAGTGGGCCGGGACGCCGAGATGCAGGCCCTGTCCCGCGCGGTGAAGTGGCACGCCGAGGGGCGCGTGGTGCTCTCCGGCAACCGCACCATCGTCCTGGTCTGACCCGGCCCCCGCACCGCGGGACGGCCGGGCCCCGTCACGCGCGCGCCGGGCGCCGAGCCGTCCGTACCGAGCCGTCGGACATCCCGAGCGGCCCCACCCGCACCGCCGCGCCCGTCTCGAGCGAGCGCTGCGCGGCATCGGCCACCCGGGAGGCGGCCACGGCGTCACGGGCCGTGCAGGGGCTCGGGATCTCCCCGCGCACCACTCGTACGAAGGCCGCCATCTCGCGGCGGTAGGCCTCGGCGAAGCGCTCGTGGAAGGTGGTGTGCGGCGGCCCGGCAGGGAACCCGATCCCGGGTTCGGCGGAGCGCAGGGCCATGTGCTCGTCCATCCCCACGGCCACCGAGCCCTTCGAGCCCTGCAGCTCGAGCCGCACGTCATGGCCCGCGCCGTTGTAGCGGGTCGCGGCCACAGTGGCCACCGTGCCGTCGTCGAGGGTGAGCACGGCCAGCGCGGTGTCGACGTCGCCCACCGCGCCGATCCGCGGGTCCCCGCGGTTGGACCCGCGGGCGTACACCTCGACGACCTCGCGGCCGGTGATCCACCGCAGGACGTCGAAGTCGTGCACGGAGCAGTCCCGGAACAGCCCGCCCGACGTCGCGAGGAACTCGACGGGCGGCGGGGTCATGTCACCGGTCACGGCGCGCACGGTGTGCAGCCAGCCCAGCTCGCCCGCGGCGCAGAGCTCCCGGGCGTGGAGGTACCCGGGGTCGAAACGGCGCTGGTGACCGATCTGCACCACGCCCTGCGCGTGCTCGATCTCGTCGAGCAGGGGCAGGGCCGCCTCGACGGACAGCGCTACCGGCTTCTCGCAGAACACCGGCAGCCCCGCCGCCAGGCCCACCCGGATCAGTTCCGGGTGCGTGGCCGTGCCGGTCGCGACGACGAGGCCGTCCACGCCGTCCTCGAGCAGCGCCTGGACCGTGGGCACCGGTGCCGCACCCGTCCGGGCGGCCACGGCGGCCGCCTGCTCGGGCACGGCATCCGTGAGGCTGAGCCGGACGGCGGGCCCGCCGTCGCGGCCGCGCAGGGCGGCGAGGTGGGCGGCGTGCATGGCGCCGATGCGGCCGGCGCCGATCAGCCCGATCCGGATGGTCATGGCAGGAGCACCTCTCGTTCCGTGAAGTTGCTGCGGGACCGGCTCGGACGCGAGCCGGGGATCGGCTCGCATCCGCCGCGCACGGCCGCGCGGGGGAACTCGTCGAGCGGTTCTGCGCCTTCCCTCCGGTCGCCCGGTGATCCGCTGCTCCTCGCCGTCCGAGCCTTCCGTTCGGTGTCCATTCTCAGTGGCGCAGGTCACCTACGTCAATAGAATGTATGGACATATGTACATCCCTCCGTCCACAATGGGAGGAGATCAGCGTTCCCCCCGGAACGGCACAGCCCCTTGGAGGTCCCCCATGTCCGGCCCACTCCACCTCACGGTCGACAAGACCTCCCCCGTGCCTCTCTACCACCAGGTGGCGCAGGGACTCGAGGACGCGATCCGCAGCGGCGAGCTGCCTCCGGGAACCAAGCTGGACAACGAGATCGACCTCGCCAACCGGCTCAACCTGTCCCGCCCCACCATGCGCAAGGCCATGGACCAGCTCGTCCGCGCCGGTCTGCTGGTGCGCAAGCGCGGTGTGGGCACCCAGGTGGTGGGCCCCCAGGTCCGCCGCTCGCTCGAGCTGACCAGCCTGCACGAGGACCTCCAGCGCAGCGGAGGCAATCCCAGCACCGACGTGCTGGACTTCGCACGGGTCCCCGCCGACAGCGAGGTGGCGCTGCTGCTCGGGATCGCCCCCGGCGACGAGGTCTACCACCTCGTGCGCCTGCGCGGCACGGACGGCGCACCGCTGGCCCTCATGGAGAACTGGATCCCCTGCTCGCTGTGCGAGCTCACGCGCGAGCAGCTCGAGCAGAACGGCCTGTACTCGCTCATGCGGGGCCAGGGCGTCAACTTCCAGCTGGCCCACCAGCGGGTGGGCGCCGTCTCGGCCGACGCGTTCCAGGCTGAGCAGCTGGGCGTCGAGCCCGGTGCCGCGCTGGTCAGCATGCACCGCACGGCCATGGACGACCTCGGCCGCCCGGTGGAGACCGGCCGGCACGTGTACCGGGCCGACAAGTTCACCTTCGAGCTCACCCTCGTCCAGCGCTGAGCGCAGGACAGGCTCCGCCCGAGACCACTGCACGACGACACCGGAAGGCACACCGCCCCATGCGCACCGACAGCTCCCGCCCCGAATGGGTCCACCCCAAGGACTCCGCCGCCCAGGACGGCTGGTTCGTCTCGCTGGGCGGCCACGACTCCGTCACCGTGGTACCCGGCTGGGCCCACACGGGGCTGCGCGTGGCCGACCTCGGCCCGGGCGAGCGGATCACCCTGGACGCCGCCGAGGAGGAGCGCATCGTGGTGCCCCTCGCGGGCGCGTTCACGGCCGGGACGGGCGGCCAGAGCTACGACCTCGCCGGACGGGCGTCCGTCTTCGCCGGCCCCACCGACGTCCTGTACACCGGGATCCGCCGGGACCTGGTCCTGTCCACCGAGACCGGCGGCCGGGTGGCCGTGGCCTCGGCGCCCGCCCGCGCGGAGCACCCGACGCGGCTCGTGACCCGCGAGGAGATCCCGGTGGAGCTGCGCGGCGCGGGCAACTGCTCGCGCCAGGTGCACAACTTCGGCACGCCCGCCGCGCTCGAGGCCGACCGGTTCATCGTGTGCGAGGTGCTCACCCCCGCCGGGAACTGGTCCTCCTATCCGCCGCACAAGCACGACGAGGAGAAGGACGGGGAGACCGCCCTCGAGGAGATCTACTACTTCGAGACGCAGCTCGCCGAGGGCATGCCCGCGCCGGAGGGCGCCGGCACCGACCCCATGGGCTACCAGCGGGTCTACGCCTCGGACGACCGCCCCATCGACGTCAGCGCCGAGGTGCGCTCGGGCGATGTCGTCCTGGTGCCCTACGGCTGGCACGGGCCCGCCATGGCGACCCCCGGCTACGACCTGTACTACCTCAACGTCATGGCCGGCCCGGGCCGGGTGCGGGAGTGGCTGATCAGCGACGACCCCCACCACGGCTGGATCCGCCGGACCTGGGACGAGTCGGCGGTCGACCCGCGGCTGCCCTTCGGCCGCTGAGCGCCCTCGGCGCCGACCGATCGGGCCGGCCCCCCCCTGCGGGGCGGGCCCGGCCCGATCGGTCGAGCGGATCAGCGCAGGACGCCGACGGACGCGGCGGCCTCCTTCAGCACGCCCGCGGCGATCTCCAGGCCCTCGATGCGGCCCAGGGACATGTCCTCGTGCTCGATGTTGACGGCCATGTCCGGGTCGATCCCGTGCAGCACGGCGAGGAACTCGGCCCAGTACGCGGTGTCGTGGCCGCGGCCCAGCGCGACGAAGTCCCAGGCGGAGTCCTTCGGCCACTCGTTGACCCACTCGTCGCCCCCGAGGTGGGTGCGGTCCTCCTCGGCCGAGAGACGGCGGAAGCTGTTGTCCAGGACGCCGTGGAGCGCGGCGTTCTCCTGGTTGATGCGGACGTCCTTGGCGGCCGCCTGCAGCACGAGCGGCCCGAGTTCGCGCGCCACGGCGACCGGGTCCATCTGCTGCCAGAACAGGTGCGACGCGTCGAGCTCCACGCCCACGTGGGTGGCACCGGTCAGCTCGATGAGCCTGCGGACGTCGGCGGTGTTGAACACGACGTTCTGCGGGTGCAGCTCCAGGGCCACCTTCACCCCGTGGTCGGCGGCCAGACGGTCGGTCTCCTTCCAGAACTCGGCGACGACACCCCACTGGTAGTCGAGCACGTCGAGCGCACCGGAGTTCCAGGCGTTGACGACCCAGTTGGGCACGGTGGCTCCCGGCTCGCCGCCGGGCAGCCCGGACATGGTGACCACGCGGTCCTGGCCCAGGCGGTGGGCCAGCCGGATGGAGCGGCGGATGTCCTCGGCGTGCTTCTCGCCGATGGCACGCTTCGGGTGCAGCGGATTGCCGTTGCAGTTGAGGCCGGCGATCGAGACCCCGGTGCCGTCGAAGACGGCCAGGTAGTCGTCGCGGGCGGCGTCGCTGACGAGGATCTGGTCCATGTCGGGGACGTGGACGGCCGGCAGGAACCCTCCGGTGTTGATCTCGATGCCGGTCAGGCCGAGGTCCGCGACGACCTTCAGGGCCTCCGGGAGCGGCCGGTCGTGCAGGATCGCGTTGTAGACGCCGAGCTTCACAGGACGACCTTCTTTCCGTAGTTGGTGGCCGACTCCACAGCGGCCGCCAGGATCTCCATGTTGTGCACACCGTCGGTGAAGGAGGCGTTGCGGGGCAGCGAGGCGGACTCGTCCAGTCCGGCGACCTCCTCGAGGAAGGCCCGGGCCTGATAGCCGAAGGCGTCGTTCTGGCCGAAGCCGACGCCGGGGGCGTCCATGGCCAGGCCGCCGCCGAGGTAGGCGTGGCCGGGGCCGAGGTTGACAGTGCGGTAGCCGTTGGTGGAGTCGGGTCCCTCGTGCAGGAACAGCTCGATCTCGGCGGGGCGCAGCTGGGTGAACCGGGCCGCACCCTTCTCGCAGAACACCTCGAACGTCAGCGTGTTGGGGTGCCCGGCCGCCACTCGGGAGACCTCGAGGCTGCCGGCGCCGGCGGCGAACTCGGCCGAGAAGGCCGCGTAGTCGTCGTTCTCGACGGGCTCGTAGTCGTCGCCGACCTCGACGAGGTGGTGTCCGGTCACCGCGCCGAGCGGCAGGGGCCGCTCGGGAACGGCCGTGGCCAGCCGGCCACCGCTGACGGAGCGGACGTCCCCGCAGAGGAACTCCGCGACGTAGGACAGGTGGCTGCCGATGTCGGCCAGGGCGCCGGTGCCGGGACCCCCCTGGTAGCGCCAGCTCATGGGAGCTTTCGGGTTGCACCCGTAGTCGGTCCAGTAGCGTCCGCTGAAGTGGAGCACCCTCCCCAGGGTGCCGTCCTGGATCAGGTCGCGGATCGCGGCGATGCCGGGGCTGCGGCGGTAGGTGAAGCCGATCCGGGCGACCGTGTCCGCCTGCTCGGCGGCCCGGGCCATGGCGCGGGCGTCGTCGAGGGTGTCGCTCAGCGGCTTCTCGCACAGCACGTGCTTGCCGGCCGCCAGCAGTCCTTCGACGACCCGGCGGTGGAACCGGTTGGCGACCACGACGCTGACCACGTCGACCTCGGGGTCCTCGGCGACCGCCTCCCAGGAGCCGACGGCGCTCTCGTAGCCGTAGCGGCGGGCGACGTGGTCGCCGAGCTGCTCGTTGACGTCACCGATGGCCACGTAGCGCAGCGGCGGCAGGACGGGGTCGTAGAGCGTGGGGGCCACGCGGTAGGCGGCCGCGTGGGCCTGGCCGGCCATGCCGGCACCGATGACGGCGACGCCGATGCTGTCGGGCACTGGTCTCTCCTGACGGGTTGAGCGGTACGGGTTGAGCGGTGTGGAAGGCGCGGCGGACGGGGAACGACCGGGACCGGCCCGCTTTTGGAGCGCTCCAACGAAGCGTAGAGCCGGCTGCCGACCAGGGTCAAGCCATATGTCAGGACAATTTCTGACGGATAATGGAGCGATGAGCTCCCGTCCGGAACGCGCCCCGACCATCTACGACGTCGCCCAGGCGGCCGGCGTCTCGAAGTCGCTGGTCTCCCTGGTCCTGCGCGGGTCGCCCAGCGTGTCGGAGGCCCGCCGCACGGCGGTGCTCGAGGCCATGGCGCGGCTGGACTACCGGCCGAGCCAGGCGGCCTCCGCTCTGGCCGGGGCCACGACGCGCACGATCGGCGTGCTGATCGACGACTACCGCAACCTGTGGTTCGTGGAGCTGCTGCGCGGGCTGCAGGAGGGCCTGGCGGAGCACGGGTTCCGGATCGCCGTCGCCGACCACACGCTCAACGCCCACGTGGAGGCGAGCCCGCTGGACGGCTTCCTGTCGATGCGCGTCGACGGGCTGGTGATCGCGACCGAGCCGAGCCCGGCCATGCGCGTGCCGGAGGGGCTGCCCGTCGTCGTGGCCGGCCACCGGCAGGGCGTGGTCCCCGGAGCCGACGTCGTCGCGAACGACGATCGCCTCGGCGCGCGCCGGGCCACGGAGCACCTGATGGACCTCGGCCACCGCAGCATCGGCCACCTCACGGGCGGTGGTGGAGCGGCCCGGCTGCGGGCGGAGGGCTTCGCGGAGGCGATGTCCGCGGCCGGTCTGGCGCCGCGGACCGTTCCGGGGGACGGGGCCACCACGGAGGAGGACGGCTACGTGGCCGCGGCGCGGCTGCTGGACGAGGCGCCGGGGACCACTGCGGTCTTCGCCGCGAACGACACCATGGCGATGGGCGCTCTGGCGGCGGCCCGCGAGCGCGGGCTGCGCGTGCCGCAGGACCTCTCCGTGATCGGCTACGACGACTCCCCCATCGCCTCCACCCACCTCCTGGAGCTCACCACGGTCGACAGCCGCAACGCCCGGATCGGCGCGGTGGCCGCCGAGCGTCTCATGGCCCGGATCGGCGGGCCCGGGGATCCCCCGGGGCGTCGCCTCCTGAGCCCGGAGCTGGTCGTCCGGGGCTCCGCAGCCCCGCCCCGCCCGGGGCCCTGACGGGGGCCCCACGCGCGAACGGCAGGACCCGTCCCCCGCACGTGCGGGAAACGGGTCCTGCCGTGCCGGGCCGCCGGTGGCCCGGCACGGTGTCCGTGGCGCCGGTCGTCAGCGGGCGGCGCCGGCCGGCACGCCGGCGCCGTAGAGCTCCGGCTTGGGCTGGAGCTGCACGGGCACGATCTCCCCGCTGGCCTGCGCCCGGACGCCGGCCTCGCAGCACGCCGCCGTGGCGTAGCCGTCCCAGGCAGAGGGCCCGCCGATCTCCCCGCGGGCGGCCGCGTCGACCCAGGCCTGGATCTCGCGGTCGTAGGCCTCGACGAAGCGCTCCTCGAACCCGGGCGTCACGGACCCGCCCCAGGTGCCGGCGGTGCGGACGTAGGGCTCCTGGTCGCCGCCGATGCCGACGATGCCCGTCTCGAAGGACGCCTGGGTGGCGACCTGGTAGCCGAACTGGGCGTTGACGTAGACCTCCACCTGGGCCAGGATCCCGGACTCGGTCTCCAGGAGCACGAGCTGGGGGTCACGCTGGCCCGCGGGCGCGTTGCGGGTGGAGCGTCCGATCCGGACCTGCACGGAGGTGATCTCCTCGCCGGTGAAGAACCGCACGGCGTCGAACTCGTGGACCACCGAGTCGTTGATGATCATCTCGTTGGTGAACCCGGCCGGGGTGGTGGGGTTGCGGTGCTGGTGGTGCAGGGTCAGCAGCTCGCCGTAGGTCTTCTCCTCGATCATCCGGCGCAGGCTCAGGTAGCCGGCGTCGAAGCGGCGCATGAAGCCGACCTGGATCAGCTGACGGCCGGCGGCGACCTCCGCCTCGACCACGCGCCAGGAGGACTCCGCATCCGGGGTCAGCGGCTTCTCGCACAGGATGGGCAGGCCGTGCTCGATGACGGGCAGCAGCACCTGCTCGTGCAGGAATCCGGGGGTCGCGATCAGGACGGCGTCAGCGGCCCCCCGGTCCAGGACCTCCTGCAGGTCCGTGTACGCGACGGCGCCGGGGATGTGGGCCACGGCGGCCTCGGCGCGGGGCCTGTCGATGTCGACGACGGCGGCGACCTCGGCGCCGTTGATCCGTCGGTGGAGGCGCTCGATGTGGTCGGCGCCCATGCGTCCTGCGCCGACGACGGCGACGCGCAGCGGGGTGTTCATGGTCGGTCTCCTTCATCTGCCCCGGTGGGGCACGGGTGGTTCGGGACCGCGCTCCCGCCGGTGCGGGGCCGGCGGGAGCGCGGGAGCGGGGTGCGGGTCAGTGGTCCCCGGAGGACGGGAACGCGAAGGACGCCCCCGAGGCGTGGTGCGGCTCGGGCCAGCGCTCGGTGACGGCCTTGCCGCGGGTGTAGAAGCGCACGCCGTCGGGACCGTAGATGTGGTGGTCACCGAACAGGGAGGCCTTCCAGCCCCCGAAGGAGTGCCAGGCGACGGGCACCGGGATCGGGACGTTGACCCCGATCATGCCCACCGTCACGCGCCGCTTGAACTGGCGGGCGTAGGCCCCGGAGGACGTGAAGATCGCGGTGCCGTTGCCGTACGGGTTGGCGTTGATGATCTCGATGCCCTCCTCGAGGCTGTCCACGCGCAGCACGACGAGCACCGGCCCGAAGATCTCCTCCTCGTAGGCCTCCATGTCCTGGCGCACCTTGTCGAGGACGGTCGGGCCCACGAAGAAGCCGTTCTCGTGGTCGGCCACGATCAGATCGCGCCCGTCCACGACCACGGCCGCACCGGCCTCCTCGGCGGCGGTCACGATCCGCCGGACCCGGTCGCGCGAGGCCGGGGTGATGACCGGACCCATGTCGGAGGAGGAGTCCATGCCGTTGCCCACGGTGATGTCCTTCGCCCGCTCCGCCAGCTTGTCCACGAGCAGGTCCGCGGCCTCGCCCACGGCCACGGCCACGGACACGGCCATGCAGCGCTCCCCGGCGGAGCCGAAGGCCGCCGCCGTGAGGTTGTCGGCCGCGGAGTCCATGTCCGCGTCCGGCAGGACGATCGCGTGGTTCTTCGCGCCGCCGAGGGCCTGCACCCGCTTGCCGTGCTTGGTGGCGGTCTCGTGCACGTACTGCGCGATCGGGGTGGAGCCCACGAAGGAGATGCCGTCCACGTCCGGGTGGGTCAGCAGCCCGTCCACGGCCTCCTTGCCGCCGTGCAGGACCTGGAAGACACCGTCCGGCAGACCGGCCCGCTGCCACAGCTCGGCGATCAGCAGGGACGGCGAGGGGTCGCGCTCCGAGGGCTTGAGGATGAACGCGTTGCCGGTGGCGATGGCCACGGGGGCCATCCACAGCGGCACCATCACCGGGAAGTTGAACGGGGTGATCCCGGCCACCACGCCCAGGGGCTGGCGGAAGGAGTAGACGTCGATGCCGGTGGAGAACTGGTCGGAGAACTCCCCCTTGAGCTGCTCGGCGATGCCGCAGGCGAACTCCACGACCTCGAGGCCGCGGCCCACCTCACCCTTGGCGTCGGAGAGCACCTTGCCGTGCTCGGCGGTGATCAGGGCGGCCAGCTCGTCGGTGTGCGCGGCCACGAGCTCGCGGAACTTGAACAGCACCGCGGTGCGCTTGGCCAGGGAGACGTCTCCCCACGAGTCGGCCGCAGTGCGGGCGGCAGCGACCGTGCGCTGCAGGTCCTCGTCCGTGGCCAGGTGCAGGATGCCGGACACCTCACCGGTCGCGGGGTTGTAGATCTCCTGGGTGCGGTCCCCGGAGCCGGGCGTGCGCTCGCCGGCGATGAAGTGCTCGACGTGCTGGATCTGCTGCTGGGTCTGCTGGCTCATGCGTTCCTCCTGGACTCCCCGAGCAGCGGACGCTGCCGGGCCTTGTACTGCTGGTAGACCTCGTAGGCCTCGTGGGTGGACGACAGGGTGGCGGTGCCCGTGACGGGCACGTCCCACCAGGACTCGGAGCTGGGCGCGTCGATCAGCGGATCCGACTCGACGTGCACGAGCACGGGGCCGGAGCCCTCGGGCACCGCCTTGGCCTCGGCGACGGCCGCCTTCAGCCGGTCGATCACGCCGTCGCCGGACTCGACCCGCAGCACGCGCACGCCGAGGGACTCGGCGTTGGTGGCGAGGTCGATCGGCAGGGTCGAGCCGTCGTCGAAGCTGTGCCGCTCCTCGTCCAGGTAGCGGTACTTCGTGCCGAAGCGCTGGGACCCCAGCTGTTCCGACAGGGCGCCGATCGACGCGTACCCGTGGTTCTGGATGAGCACGACCACGAGCTTGAGGCCTTCGGCCACGGCCGTGACGAGCTCGGTGTGCATCATCAGGTACGAGCCGTCGCCGACCATGACGACGACGTCGCGCGCGTCCTCCGGAGCTCCGGTCCGCTCGGCCTCGGCGACCGCGGCCCGCTTGACGCCGAGCCCGCCGGCGATCTCGTAGCCCATGCACGAGAACGCGTACTCGACGTGGTAGCCGTAGGGGTCCTTGACCCGCCACATCTTGTGCAGGTCCCCGGGCAGGGAGCCCGCGGCGCACACGACGACGTCGCAGTCGTCCATGGCCTCGTTGACGGCCCCGATGATCTCGTTCTGGCTGGGCAGCGGCAGGTGCCGCTCGCCGAAGGCGGCGTCCACCGTGGTGTCCCAGCGCCGCTTCTCCCGCTCGACGGTCTCCGCGAGGTCCGCGCCGACCCGGTACCCGCCGAGCGCCGTCGTCAGCTCGACCAGGGTCTTGCGGGCGTCGGCGACGATCGGGACGGAGCTGCCCTGCTTGTAGGCGTCGAAGGCCGCGACGTTGACGTTGACGAAGCGCACGTCCGGGTGCTGGAAGGCGGTGCGGGACGCGGTGGTGAAGTCCTCGTACCGGGTGCCGATGCCGATCACCAGGTCGGCCTCGGCCACCACGGCGTTGGACGCGGTCGAGCCGGTCGAGCCCACGGCGCCCAGGCACAGCGGGTGGTCCCAGTCCAGCACGCCCACGCCGGCCTGGGTGTAGGCGACGGGGATGCCGGTGGCCTCGGCGAACTCGCGCAGCTGCTCGGTGGCGAAGGCGTAGTGCACCCCGCCACCGGCGATGACGACCGGCCGCTCGGCGGCGCGGATCGCTGCAACGGCCGCACGGACGTCCTCCTCCTCCGGGGCGGGGCGGCGGATCCGCCACTCCCGGGGGGCGAGGAACTCCTCGGGCACCTCGAGGGCCTCCGCCTGCACGTCCTGCGGCAGCGCGATCGTCACGGCCCCGGTCTCGGCCGGGTCCGTGAGCACGCGCATGCCGGACAGCAGCGCCGAGAAGAGCTGCTCGGGGCGGACCACGCGATCGAAGAAGCGGGAGACCGGGCGGAAGACGTCGTTGACCGTGATGTCGCCCGCGTCGGGGCGCTCGAGCTGCTGGAGCACCGGGTCCGGGGTGCGGGACGCGAACTGGTCCGAGGGGAACAGCAGCGCGGGCAGCCGGTTCGTGGTGGCCAGGGCGGCGCCGGTGACCATGTTGGTGGCTCCGGGGCCGATCGAGGTGCTCACCGCGAAGGTGGCCCGGCGCCGGGTGTGCCGGGCGTAGCCGACGGCCTGGTGCACCTGGGCCTGCTCGTTGCGGCCCTGGTAGTAGGGCATCACCGTGGGGTCCTCGGCCTGGTACTGCTTGAGCGCCTGCCCCACGCCGGCCACGTTGCCGTGGCCGAAGATGCCGAACATGCCCGGGATCGTGCGCTGGCGGTACTCCTCGCCGCCGATGCGGTCCACGGTCCACTGGTTGGCCAGGAACTCCACCAGCGCCTGGGAGACGGACAGGGTGCGGGTGCTCATCGGGCGGCTCCTTCTTCGACGGGGTGCCCCTTCAGCAGGGACGCGGCGGTGGCCACGGCGCCGGCGACGTCGCCGTCCTCGGGGTAGAGCAGGGTGCGGCCGACGGTCAGGCCCTGGACGCCGGGCAGCGCGAGGGCGGCCGCCCAGGTCGCGAAGACCTCGTCGGGCCGGCCGCTCGGGTCTCCGCCCAGCAGGACCGTGGGCAGCGTGGTGGCGGCCATGACGCGCTCCATGTCCTCGACCACGGGCAGCTTCATCCAGGTGTGCGCGGAGGTGCCGCCGAGGCCCTGGGCGATGGCCACGGACCGGATCACGGCGTCGGCCGAGAGGTCGTTGACGACGCCGGTGCCGGTGACCCGGGAGATGAACGGCTCGACCATCGCGATGAGGCCCAGGGCGGCCAGGGAGTCCACTGCCCGGGCGGTGGACTCCAGCACGGAGGTGGTGCTCGGGTCCTCGAAGCAGATCCGGGTGAGCATCTTGCCGCCGTCGGCGCCGACCCGGTTCAGCGCCTCGGCGGTGTGTCCCGTGAAGCGGTCGTCGATCTCGTTGACCAGTCCGGGCAGCCCGCCGCGGTTCATGGAGCCGAACACGAGCTTGCCCTCGAGGGCCCCGAGCAGCAGCAGGTCGTCGAGCACGTCCGGGGAGGCGAGCACGCCGTCGACCCTGGGGTCCGCCAGGGCGATCTGCAGGCGGTCGAGCATGCTGCGCCGGTCGGCCATGGCGCCGGCCTCGTCGCGCACCTTCAGGGCGCCGCGGGCCGCGTGGTCCGCGGCGACGACGAAGTTCTGCCGGCCGTGCACCGGTCCGGGGTGGCGGCGACGGGAGTCGGCGGCGCGCTGGACGGCGCGAGGGTCCTCGAGCCGGATCCGGGTCAGGTGCTCGTAGCGGCGCGGGTCCGCCGTGTCGAGCTCGAGGGGGGTTGTCGTGGTCATCGGGTGGCTCCTTCGGGTACGGCGCGGCCGCGCTCGCGCAGCAGCTGGAAGACCTCGTCGGGGGTGGGCATGGCGTCGGAGCAGGAGATCCTCGACGCCACGATCGCGCCGGAGGCGTTGGCGTAGTCGAGGACCTGTTCGAGGCCCCAGCCCTGGTTGATGCCGTGGCAGAAGGCGCCGCCGAAGGAGTCCCCGGCGCCGAGGCCGTTGACGGTCTCCACCGGGACGGGGGCCGAGACCACGCGCTCGTCGCGGGTCTTGGCCATGACCCCCTCGGGGCCGAGCTTGACCACGGCGATGCGCACGCCGGCCGCCAGGAGCCGGTCGGCCTGCTCGTCGGGGGTGCCCTCCCCCACGGCCACCGCGCACTCCTTGTCGTTGCCGATGGCGATGGTCACGTGCTGGAGCAGCTCGTGGACCTGGGCACGGGCGTCCTCCTCGGAGTCCCAGAACATGGGCCGGTAGTCGAGGTCGAGGATCGTGTGCTGGTCGCCGCGCAGCTGCTCGCGCGGCCGGGCCTCGTGGGCGGCGATGTGGGCCGAGCGGGACGGCTCCTGGCACAGGCCCGTGACGGTGGACCACAGGATCCGCGCGTCCCGCACGACCTCCGCGTCGATCTCCTCCGGCCGGATCTGCAGGTCCGGGGCGGTGGGGAAGCGCCCGTAGAAGTACAGCGGGAAGTCCTCCGGCGGCCGGATCGCGCAGAACGTGGCGGGGGTCTGCAGTCCCGGCACGGGAGTCACGAAGCGGTCGTCCACGCCGTAGCGGGTGAGCTCGCGGTGCAGGTAGGTGCCGAACGGGTCGTCGCCGGTGCGGGTGATCACCGCGGCGGACTCGCCGTGGCGGGCCGCTGCGACCGCGACGTTCGACGGCGACCCGCCGAGGTACTTGCGGAACGTGGTCACGTCCTCGAGACCGACGCCCACGTCGTCGGGGTAGATGTCGACGCTGATGCGCCCCAGGGTCACGACGTCGTAGCTCATGCCTGCACCTCTGCCTTCCGCACGGCGGCGGAGCGCTCGCGCATCTGCTCCAGCTGGTAGCGGGAGACCTCCAGGGCGTTCTCGTTCTCGGCGAAGACCGAGGAGACCATCACGGAGTCCTCGCGGTCGAGGAAGCCGTTGGTGGCGAGTCCGCCGAAGAACTCGTCCCAGTCCACGTCGCCGTCGCCGACCTTCAGGTGCTGGTGCACCCGGGCCGCGTTGCCCGGGGGGTTGGTGATGTAGCGCAGGCCGTGCGAACGGTGGTGGTCCATGGTGTCGGCGACGTGGACGACGCGCAGCCGGTCCCCCACTGCGGCCATGATCTCCAGCGGCTCGTCCTCCATGTGGAAGGTGTGCGGCGCCACGTAGGCGAAGCCGAGGTTCGGGGAGTTCACGCCCCGGATCACCCGCCAGGCGGCGAGGCCCTGTTCCACGAAGTCGTCGGGGTGCGGATCGATCGCGATGTGCACGTCCTCGCGCTCGATGAGGGGCAGCAGCTCCTCCATCGACCGGTAGAACGCCCGCTCCGACTCCTCGGCGCGCTCGGGGCGCCCCTGGAACTCGGTGTTCATCTGCTGCACACCGAGGTCCACGGTCATCCGGATGGCGCGCTTCCAGTAGCGCACGGCCGCCTCGCGAGCGTCGGGGTCCGGGGAGGACCAGCGCAGCACGGGCAGCACGGAGGCGATCTGCACCCCGGCGTCGCGGCAGGCCGCCCGCAGGTCCGCGACGAGCTGGTCGTCGGCCTTGGGGTGGTTGAAGAAGGGCAGGAAGTCGGCGTGGGGGGTCAGCTGCAGGTACTCGTAGCCGAGGTCCGCGGCGAGCTGCGGGAACTCGAGCAGGGAGTGGGTGGAGTGGAACGGTGTGGGATCGAGGGCGATCTTCATGGACGGTTCTCCGGGTCGGTGGTGCGCGGACGGGTCAGCGGACGCGGGTGCGGGAGCCGCAGCCCAGCAGGTAGGAGCGGGTGCGGGCGGCGATGGGCAGCGGGACGTCGAAGGAGGAGACGGGGTACATGTCCTGCTCGACGATGCCGAAGATCGGCCGGTCCAGCTTCTCCACCTCGGTGATGACCTCCGCGAGGTCGGGCAGGCCGGCGGGCGGCTCGACCATCACACCGGCGAGGTTGGCGGCGGCCCAGGTCAGGTTCTCGCGGCGCACGCGCTCCAGGATCACGGGGTCGATCTGCTTCAGGTGCAGGTAGCCGATCCGCTCGGGGTGCTTGCGGATGAGGTCCACGGAGGACGCACCCCCGTACTCCGCGTGGCCCGTGTCCAGGCACAGGGTGACGAGCTCCGGGTCGGTGCGGTCCAGGAAGGTTTCGATGTCGGGCTGGCCGCACACGTGGGAGTCGGCGTGGGAGTGGAACTGCTGCTGGAGGCCGAACTCCTCCCGCAGCACCTTGCCGAGCCGGTCGTGGCCCGTGCAGAGGGCGTTCCACTGCTCGGTGCTCAGGTGCTCGTTCTCGAGGGCCTGACCCGTCACGTCGTCGCGCCACATGGCCGGGATGACCACGATGTGCTCACCGCCCATGGCGGCGGTCAGCTCGGCGACCTTGCGCGCGGGCTCCCACGCCTCCTGCCACTGGCCTCCTGCCACTGGCCGGCGCCGCGGTGGAACGCCGTGAAGACCGTGCCCGCGGAGACCTTCAGGTTCCGCTGGGCGAGCTCGTCGGCGAGCCGGGCGGGGTCCGTGGGCAGGTAGCCGTACGGGCCCAGCTCGATCCAGGAGTAGCCGGCCTCGGCGACCTCGTCGAGGAACCGCTCCCACGGGGTCTGCTGGGGGTCGTCGGGGAACCAGACGCCCCACGAGTCCGGGGCGGTGCCGATCAGCACGGGGTTCTCCTGCTGTGCGTTCTGCCGCTGTGCCGCCGCGCCGGCGGTCGTGGTGGTCGCGTTCTGCTGCGCCATGGTGACCTGCTTTCTGGTGCTGGACCGGCGCCCCGGCGAAGACACCGGGCGCCCGGCCGATCAGTGGTCCGGATCACAACCAGGATACGACATCACGTCAGTTTGTAAAGACATAACGTCTAAGTACGGTCGCAGTGCTCGGCGCCGCGCCTCCGGGTGCCGCCCCGGCGACCTCCAAGGCCCCGACATCCAGCGCTCCGGGCGGCGGGATCTGCGCCGGCGCCCGCCCGACCCACGCCCGTCCGGACGGCCACCCGCGTCCTGCCGGCAAGGGGCCGTCGCAACGGCCCTTTAATTGTCCTTATGTCTTGACATGGCTCCGCCGCGGTGCGAGATTGACTGCGGAGGACGTGACGCCTGCCACCACGCCTCCCCGCCGGGCGTCCGCTCCGCACCACGGACGTCGCACGGCACGGACATCGCACCGCGCGGTCCGCGGCCGCCGCTCGACCCGTCCCCGCCCCGCCCTGCCGCCACCGGGTGCGCCGCGCCCGGTGGCGGCAACACACCACCCACCGAAAGGCTCTCCACCATGCCCCTCGTGCGCATCGACGTCACCGAGAACCGCCGCACCCCCGCACAGCTCCGCGAACTGGCCGACGTGGTCCAGGACGTCATGCTGGACACCTTCGCCGCCCCGTCCCGCGACCGCTACCAGATCGTCACCGAGCACAAGCCGGGTCAGCTCATCGCCGAGGACACCGGCCTGGGCTACACCCGCACCGACGACCTCGTGATCGTCCAGGTCACCCAGCAGGGCCGCAGCGAGGCCCAGAAGCAGGCCATGTACCGGGCCCTGGCCGACCGTCTCGAACAGCGCACCGGGCTGGATCCGCAGGACCTCATCGTCTCCGTCACCGAGAACACCCGCGAGGACTGGTCCTTCGGCCTGGGCACCGCCCAGTTCCTGACCGGAGAGCTCTGAGCCCCGGACCCCCGACCACACGGGAGGCCCCGTCCACTCGGGAAGGCCCCGCCCACGGACGTCGTGGACGGGGCCTTCCTCCGGTGCTGCGCCGACGGGGCCGGAGCCCGCCGGATCACTTGCTCTCGAAGATCTCCCGCATCAGCTGGGCGGTCTCGGACGGGGTCTTGCCGACCTTCACGCCCGCGGCCTCGAGGGCCTCCTTCTTGGCCTGTGCCGTGCCCGAGGAGCCGGAGACGATGGCGCCGGCGTGGCCCATGGTCTTGCCCTCGGGAGCGGTGAAGCCGGCGACGTATCCGACGACCGGCTTGGACACGTTCGCCTTGATGAAGTCCGCGGCGCGCTCCTCGGCGTCGCCGCCGATCTCGCCGATCATCACGATGGCCTCGGTCTCGGGGTCGGCCTCGAACGCCTCGAGGGCGTCGATGTGGGTGGTCCCGATGATCGGGTCGCCGCCGATGCCGATGGCGGTGGTGAACCCGATGTCGCGCAGCTCGTACATCATCTGGTAGGTCAGGGTGCCGGACTTGGAGACCAGCCCGATCTTGCCCTTGCCCGTGATGTTCGCCGGGGTGATCCCCACGAGCGACTCGCCCGGGGTGATGATGCCGGGGCAGTTCGGTCCGATGATGCGGGTGGTCCGCCGGCCGTCCGCGTCGGTCTTCGACTTCGCGTAGGCCCAGAACTCGGCGGAGTCCTGCACCGGGATGCCCTCGGTGATGACCACGACGAGCGGGACCTCGGCGTCGATGGCCTCGATCACGGCGTCCTTCGTGAAGGCCGGCGGCACGAAGACGATCGACACGTCCGCGCCGGTCTTCTCGACGGCCTCGGCGACGGTGCCGAAGACCGGCAGCTCGACGCTGTTGCCGTCCTTGTCCTGGTGGGCCACGGTGGTGCCGGCCTTGCGGGCGTTGACGCCACCCATGACCTGCGTGCCCGCCGCGAGCATGCGACCGGTGTGCTTGGTGCCCTCGCCGCCGGTGATGCCCTGAACGATGACCTTGGAGTCCTTGTTCAAAAAGATTGACATTGCTGTTCGTTCCTTAGAAGTGTTCGTCCGGTCGGCGGATCAGTTGGCGGCGTGGGCGAGCTCGGCGGCCTTGTCCGCGCCCTCGTCCATGGTCTCGGCGAGGGTGACGAGCGGGTGGTTGGCACCGGCGAGGATGCGCCGGCCCTCCTCGACGTTGTTGCCGTCGAGGCGGACCACGAGCGGCTTGTCCTCCTCATCCCCGAGGATCTCGAGGGCCTTCACGATGCCGTTGGCCACGGCGTCGCACGCGGTGATGCCGCCGAAGACGTTGACGAACACGGACTTCACCTGCGGGTCGTTGAGGATCACGTCCAGACCGGCGGCCATGATCTCGGCCGACGCGCCGCCGCCGATGTCCAGGAAGTTGGCCGGCTTGACGTTGCCGTGCTTCTCGCCGGCATAGGCGACGACGTCCAGGGTGGACATCACCAGGCCCGCGCCGTTGCCGATGATGCCGACCTCGCCGTCGAGCTTGACGTAGTTGAGGTCGTGCTCCTTGGCCTTCTCCTCGAGGGGGTCGGCACTGGACTTGTCCGCGAGCGCGGCGTGCTCCGCCTGGCGGAACTCGGCGTTCTCGTCGAGGGTGACCTTGCCGTCGAGCGCGATGACCTGTCCGTCGCCGGTCTTCACCAGCGGGTTGACCTCGACGAGCGTGGCGTCCTCCTTCTTGAAGACGTCCCACAGCTTGACCAGGACCGGGACCACCTTGGCCGCGGTGTCCTCGTCGAAGGCGGCCTGCTGCACGATCTCCTGGGCCTTGGCCTCGGTGATGCCCTCGGTCGGAACGACCTCGACGCGGGCGAGGGCCTCGGGCCGCTCGACGGCGAGCTGCTCGATCTCCACGCCGCCCTCGACGGAGCACATGGCCAGGTACGAGCGGTTGGCGCGGTCCAGCAGGATCGAGAAGTAGTACTCCTCGGCGATGTCGGCGCCCTGGGCGATCATCACCCGGTGGACGGTGTGGCCCTTGATGTCCATGCCGAGGATCTGCTGGGCGTACTCGTAGGCCTCGTCGGCGGTCTTGGCGACCTTGACGCCGCCGGCCTTGCCGCGGCCTCCGACCTTGACCTGCGCCTTCACAACGGTGACTCCGCCGATCTTCTCGGCTGCGGCCCTTGCTTCTTCGGGGGTGGTCGCGACGATGCCCTGGAGCACGGGGACGCCGTGCTTCTCGAACAGGTCGCGTGCCTGGTATTCGAACAGGTCCACGGGTGTATGCCCTTCTTCGTCGAAGTCGTGGTCGGCGGCGACCCGGGCAGTACGCGGGTCGTCCTCCGACCTGGTGGTGAACGGAGCACCCGCATCCTCCCGGCCGAGGCCGACGGATGCGCCCGGACCGTCCCGCGGAGCCGTTCCGGGCGCGGGACTTTCCGGTGCACTCCCTGTACGAGACTGTAGTGCATGCTGAATCGGCGGCCACAACCGGGGGCGCGCGCGTGCGGTGCGGTGTTTCTTGATTGACTGGCCCCATGAGCTCCGCCGACTTTCCCGAGAACCGGGCGTTCGCCCCCGCCGATGCCGGCTTCCTCGTCTCGATCGCGACCTTCGCGTTCGTGGCCCTCGGACTGGAGGCCGTGGTCGACGGGACGGTGCTCACCTTCACCGGGGAGGTCCCCGACGTCTATCCGCTCGGCTGGCAGGTGTTCGCCTGGTTGTGCCTCGGCGCGGCGTGGTTCGGGATCCAGCGCGGCCTCGTGGCGTGGCTGCGCCACCGGGCCGCGGACCCCGCTGCCCCATCGCCCTCGGCCCTCCCGCGCTTCCTCGCGGTCGACCACCGGCGGACCACCACCGCCCTGGTCGTGTTCGTGCTGGCCGTCCTGCTCGGGGTGATCCTGCCCGTCTTCCTCGTGGGCGAGTGGCGCGTGCAGCCGATCCAGCTCTACCTGGACCTGTACGCCCGGTACGGCGCGGGCGCATGGCTCGGCATGGTGGGCTTCGCCGCCTACCACGTGGGCCGCGCCCTGCTCCTCGCCCTGGTCCTGACATGCGTGCAGCGTGCCGTGGAGCTGCAGCGGCAGGCGCCCTGGACGCAGGCGGCCCCCGTGGGCGGGCTCGTCCTCGGGCTCCTGCTCGCCCTGCCCGGACTGATCCTCGGCGGATGGGCCTCCGTCGCCACGGCCGTGGTCTGCTGCACGCTGCTGGGAGCGGTGCACAATCTCACCGGCAGGTCGCTGCGCTGGACGGCCCCCGCAGCCGTGGCGGTGCTGCTGTTCGTCTAGGGGCACCTGCCCGGGACGGTCGCCTCTTCCGGCCACGCCGGCGGCGACGGACACGACTGCCCGCCCCGGTGCACCCGGCGCCTCCGCCACCCACGCGCCGTCCGTGCCCGGGTCCGGGTCCGGGTCCGGCCGAGAATGTTGTGGTGGTCACAAAAAAACCTGGCGCAGGGTTCCGAAGCCCCGAAGTATGTCCTAACATAATGACATCAGGTCCAGTGAGATGTGCGTCACGCACCGAGCGACCCGTCTCACCACCCCGCCAGCACCGTGAAGAGCGCACCGGCTGCGCACGAACAAAGGACATCTCGATGGCCACCTCCTCACCCCGGGAAGCAGCTGCTGCGCTGCCCCCGCTCACGTCCGGACCGCATCGCAAGCGCCTCGGCCTCATCTCCATCGTCGCCTGCTTCGGCGGCCTGCTCTTCGGCTACGACACCGGTGTGATCAACGGCGCGCTGCGCCCGATGTCGGCCGAGCTCGGCCTCACCCCGCTGACCGAGGGTGTTGTCACCAGCTCCCTCGTCTTCGCCGCCGCCGTCGGCGCCCTGTCCGGAGGCCGGATCTCGGACGCCTGGGGTCGCCGGAAGACGATCCTCCTGCTGGCCGTGCTGTTCTTCGTCGGGACGATGATCGTCGTCTTCACCCCCAGCTACGAGATCCTGGTGGCCGGGCGCATCTGCCTGGGCCTGGCCGTGGGAGGCGCCTCGGCGGTCGTGCCCGTCTTCCTCGCGGAGCTGGCCCCGTACGAGATCCGCGGGTCGATCGCGGGCCGCAACGAGGTGGCCATCGTCATCGGCCAGCTCTCGGCGTTCGTGATCAACGCGATCATCGGCAACGTCTTCAGCGACGTCACCGGCGTCTGGCGGATCATGTTCGCCATCTCCGCGCTGCCGGCCGTGGCACTGTTCATCGGCATGCTGAGGATGCCCGAGTCCCCGCGCTGGCTCGTGGAGAAGGGCCGGCACGAGGACGCCCTCGAGGTGCTCAAGACCGTGCGCTCCGAGGACCGGGCGATCGCCGAGCTCGGCGAGGTCGAGCACATCGCCGAGGAGGAGAGCGCGGAGAACCAGATCGGTCTGCGCACGATCCTGACCAACAAGCACCTGATCCGGATCATGCTGGTCGGCATCGGCCTCGGCATCGCCCAGCAGCTCACCGGCATCAACTCGATCATGTACTACGGGCAGATCGTGCTCATCGAGTCCGGTTTCAGCGCCAACGCGGCCCTGATCGCCAACATCGCCCCCGGGGTCATCGCGGTGGTCGGCGGCTTCATCGCCCTGTACCTGATGGACCGGCTCGACCGGCGCAAGACCTTCATGATCGGCCTCACCCTCACGACCACCTGCCACCTGCTCATCGGGATCTCCTCGATGCTGCTCGAGGAGGGCAACCCGCTGCGGCCCTTCGTCATCCTGGCCCTGGTGGTCGCCTTCGTCGGCTCCATGCAGACCTTCCTCAACGTCGCCGTGTGGGTGTACCTCTCCGAGGTCTTCCCGCTGCACATGCGCGGCTTCGGGATCGGCGTGTCCGTGTTCATGCTGTGGGTCGCCAACGGCATCCTCTCGCTCTACTTCCCCTCCCTGGTCGCCGCGGTCGGCATCACCGGCACGTTCTTCCTCTTCGCCGCGGTCGGCGTGCTGGCGTTGATCTTCGTCTTCACGCAGGTCCCGGAGACCCGGGGGCGCACCCTCGAGGCACTCGAGGAGGACGTCTCGACCGGCGCGATCTACCAGATCAAGGCGCCGACCTCCTAGGGCGTCGGCCGGCGGGAGATCGGCCACGGCCAGGACGCCGTGGCGCGAGAAGAGCCTCCGGGTGGGATGCGGTCCGTCGACGGACCGCATCCCACCCGGAGGCTCTTCCGTCCCGCCCGAGCCGGTCCGGCCCCGGGCGTGCGGGTCAGCCGACCTTCGTCAGCGGCGCGTAGCGCAGCAGCAGCCGCTTCTCGTCGGCCCCGAACCGCACCTTCGCCACGGTCTTGTCGCCGGCGCCCTCGACGGAGACCACGGTGCCCTTGCCGAAGGCCTTGTGGTCCACGGCGTCGCCGACGGACAGGCTGGGGATCTCCTTGTTCGGCTGAACCCGTCCCGCCGTGGTCGCCCGGGACGGCGCCATCCGTTCGAAGGCCGCGTTCGACGCCGCCGCGGCGCCCCAGTACGAGCCCCGCATCGGGTCCCGCTGCCCGGAGCCACCGCCGTGCAGCGCGGAGCCCCACGACGCCGGGGCCGAGGACCCCTCGCGCTTCCAGTCGAGGAGCTCGGCCGGGATCTCGTCGAGGAACGGGCTCGCCGGGTTGTACTGGGACTGCCCCCACATGGAGCGGAACTCGGAGCGGGTGAGGTAGAGGCGCTCGCGGGCGCGCGTGAGCCCCACATAGGCGAGGCGCCGCTCCTCCTCCATCTCCTTGTCGTCCGTGAGGGAGCGCTGGTGCGGGAACAGCCCGTGCTCCATGCCGGTCAGGAAGACCACGGGGAACTCGAGGCCCTTGGCCGTGTGCAGGGTCATGAGGGTCACCACGCCCTGGGCGCGGGCCTCGGCCACCTCCGCCGCGATCTGCTCGGCGCTCGGTCCGCCCTCGGTCCCGGCGGCGGGCCGGTTCGGGATCTGGTCGGCGTCGGCCACGAGGGAGACGTGCTCGAGGAACTCGGGCAGCCCGGCCTCGGGGTGGTCCCGTTCGAACTCCCGGACCACGGCCACGAGTTCCGCGAGGTTCTCGACCCGGGACTCGTCCTGGGGATCCTGCGACTGGCGCAGCGCGGCGAGGTACCCGGACTGCTCCAGCACGGCCTCGAGGACGCTGGCGGCCCCCGAGCCCTCGGCGACCGAGGCAAGGTCGTCCATGAGCTGGACGAAGGCCCTGACCGCGTTCAGGGAGCGGGTGGCCATGCCCGGCGCCTCGTCGGCACGGCGCAGCGCGGCCATGAAGGAGATCCGCTCGCGCTCGGCGAGGGCCGCGGCGGCACCCTCCGCGCGGTCGCCGATGCCGCGCTTGGGCTCGTTGACGATCCTGCGCACGTTGATGTCGTCGTCCGGGTTCACGATCGCGCGCAGGTAGGACAGCGCGTCCTTGATCTCCTTGCGCTCGTAGAAGCGGGTGCCGCCCACCACCTTGTAGGGCAGGCCCACGCGCATGAGGATCTCCTCGAGGGAGCGCGACTGCGCGTTGGTGCGGTAGAACACGGCGACGTCACCGGGGCGGTACCCGTCCTCGTCCTGGAGCCGGTCGATCTCCTCGGCGATGAAGCGCGCTTCCTCGTGCTCGTTCTCGGCGGCGTAGCCGGTGATCTTCTCGCCGCTGCCGGAGGCGGTCCACAGCCGCTTGTCCCGGCGGCCCTTGTTCTTGGCGATCACCGCGTTGGCGGCGGTGAGGATGTTCTGGGTGGACCGGTAGTTCTGCTCCAGCAGGATGGTGCGCGCCTGGGGGTAGTCCTGCTCGAAGTCCACGATGTTGCGGATGTCGGCCCCGCGGAACGCGTAGATCGACTGGTCGGAGTCGCCCACGACGGTCAGCTCGGCGGGCGGCACGGGGCTCGCCCCGGCCCCGGAGTCCGCCCCGGTCCCGACGAGCTCCCGGACCAGCGCGTACTGTGCGTGATTGGTGTCCTGGTACTCGTCGATGAGCACGTGCCGGTACCGCCGCCGGTAGTACTCGGCGACCTGCGGGAACGCCCGGAGCATGTGCACGGTCTGCGCGATGAGGTCGTCGAAGTCCATGGCGTTGGCCGCGCGCAGACGCTCGGTGTAGCCGCGGTAGACCTGGGCCACGGCGCTCTCGAAGGGGTCGGTCTCGGAGACCCGGGACAGGTACGTCTCGTCGTCGACCAGCTCGTTCTTCAGCGCGGAGATCCGGTGCTGGATGCTCTTGGGCGCGAAACGCTTGGGGTCGAGGTCGTGCTGCTTCGCCACGAGGGTGAGCAGCCGAAGGGAGTCGGCGGAGTCGTAGATGGAGAAGGTCGACTTCAAGCCCACGCTGGCGGCCTCCCGCCGCAGCACGCGCACACAGAAGGAGTGGAAGGTGGAGATCGACATCGACCTCGCGGAGTCCCCCACCAGCTCGACGACGCGCTCGCGCATCTCGGCGGCGGCCTTGTTCGTGAACGTGATGGCGAGGATCTCGCCCTGGTGGGCGCGCCCGGTGGCCAGCAGGTGCGCGATCCGGTGGGTCAGCACGCGGGTCTTGCCGGAGCCGGCGCCGGCCACGATCAGCAGCGGTGAGCCGGAGTGCTCCACGGCGGCCCGCTGCGGGTCGTTGAGCCCCTCCACCAGGGCGTCGGCGGAGACGGCGCCGGGCCGTGGGCGGGCGTCGGCGCCGGCTCGGGCCACGGAGGCGGAGGGCAGGAGCGGGTTGTCGAAGAGGTAGTCCATCGTGGGCCCAGTCTACCGAGGCCCGGCGACAGCCGGTCCGGCCGGTGGACGGTCCTCAGACGAAGTGCAGTTCGAGCCGGTGCCGGCCGTTGTCGTCCTCGACCCACAGCTCCGAGTCGGCGACCGTGACCCGGACGGGCCGATTCAGCTCGATGTCGTCGTCGAACTCGACGGAGCCCTCGGTGCCACCGCCGTAGACGGTGTCGAGCTCGCGGCTCGCCGGGTCGAGGTGGCGGATGGCGTCGTTGCCGGTGTCGGCGATCACGATGGAGCCGTCGTAGAGGATCTGCAGGTCCTCGGGGTGGTCCAGCTGGGCCACGTCCGCGGGTCCGTCCGCGAAGCCCGCCCCCGCCCGGCCGACCACGGTGCAGACCTGCGGGCCGCCGTCGGGCTTGTCGGTGTCGATCTCGATGCAGCGCAGGGACGAGGAGTCCCGGTCGATGAGCCACAGCGTGCCGTTGCCGTCCTCGGTGATGGACACGGTGGCGGCGAACTTGGCCTGCACCGCCTTCCCGTCCCGCCGCCCGGACTCGCCCGTGCCCGCGAACTCGTACAGCACATCGGTGTACGGGTCCCAGCGGAAGAGACGGTGCAGGGAGGGCACCGCCACGATCACGGCCGAGAGCTTGTGCGACCACACCATGTCCGCGATGGGGGCGCCGCCGAGGACGGAGCAGTCCACCGTGCGGCGCACCGTCTCGTGGTCCTTCTCGAACAGCGTCAGGACGTTGCCCTCGGTCAGCCGCATGAGCAGGCCGTCCGGGAGTCCGATGGACAGTTCCATGACCGGCACCTCCGTGTCGTCCTCGTCGAGCGCCCGGTCGTCGTCGGCCGGTCCGCCCCCCGCGCGGTCCCGAGGACCGGTGCGGGTGGCCCCAGCCTACCCCGCGGCCCCGGCGTTGGGCGGAGGGCGTGCGACCGGATCATGGGGACGGGCGACGGTCACGGGCACGGAGGGCACGCCGGCACCGCGCGCCCTCGGGGCCGGCGCGGATCCCGTCTGCACCCGGCGGACCCCGGTCGTCCAGGTGCCGCGCGGCGCCAAGCCGGTGCCGTCCCGGACGGAAGGACGCCCCGGACCGTGCGGTCCGGGGCGTCAGTGCGTGCCCTCGATTGGATTCGAACCAACGACACCGGCTTTAGGAGAGCCGTGCTCTATCCCCTGAGCTACGAGGGCGACGCGAACAGTCTAGGGGGTCCCCCGGACCCTCGCTAACCGGCCGCGTCTAGGATCGATCGCATGCCCGTCTACATCGATCCGCCGCTGTGGCCCGCCCACGGGACGCACTTCTCGCACCTGGTCTCCGACACGTCCTACGAGGAGCTGCACGAGTTCGCGGACCGCCTGGGCGTGGACCGGCGCGCCTTCGACCGGGACCACTACGACGTGCGGGAGAGCCAGTACCACGCGGCGGTCGCCGCGGGGGCGCTGCCGGTCGACGGCCGGCAGCTCACGCGCGTGCTCGTGCGCAGCGGGCTGCGCGTGCCGGCGAGGGCGCGTCCGGACCGGATCGCCCGGGTGCTGCTGCGGCGGTGGACCACCCGCTTCCCGGCGCACCCGGCGCTGGGCGAGCAGCTCGTGGACCGGTGGAGCGAGCCGCACCGGCACCACCACGGCCCCGCCCACCTGCTGGCGGTGCTCGAGGCCGTGGACGTGCTGCGGCCCGGGGCCGGCCTCGGTCCCGCCCGGTCCGAGGCCCTGGTCCTGGCCGCGTGGTTCCACGACGCGGTCTACCGCGGCCGTCCCGGGGCGGACGAGCGGGAGTCGGCGGAGCTGGCCCGCACCCTGCTGGGCGCCGCCGGCTTCTCCGAGCCGCTCGTGGCGGAGGTCCAGCGGCTCGTCCTGCTCACCCTCGGGCACCGGGTCGTGGACGAGGACACCGCCGGCGCGGTGCTCCTCGACGCCGACCTCTCGGTGCTCGGCGCGGACCCGGCCGCCTACGCCGCCTACGCCGCCGGCGTGCGGAAGGAGTACGCGCACGTGCCCGGACCCGTGTTCGCGCAGGCTCGGCTGCGCGTGCTGGAGGACCTCCGGGCCCGGCAGCCGCTGTTCCGGACCCCCGAGGCCCGGCGTCGGTGGGGGCCGGCGGCGGCCCGCAACCTCGAGGACGAGATCGGCCGGCTGCGCGCCGCCGCCGCAGAACCCTCCGCCGATCCTCCGGCGGACGCCGAGGTGCTGACCATCACCGCCGTGTGCCTGCGGGACGACGACGGGGCGCTGCTGACGGTGCGCAAGCGCGGCACGGAGCGCTTCATGCTGGTGGGCGGCAAGCTCGACCCGGGCGAGTCCGCGGCGTCGGCCGCGGTGCGGGAGACGGCGGAGGAGGTCGGCCTGCGGCTGGACACCGCTCAGCTGAGCCCGCTCGGGGTGTTCGAGGCGGCGGCCGCGAACGAGGCCGGCGCCTGGGTGCGCTGCACGGTCTTCACTGCGCCGCTCACGGGGCGGCCCGTGCCGCTGGCGGAGATCGAGGAGCTGCGCTGGCAGCCGGTCGACGAGGGCTCCCTCGGCGCGCTGCCGGCGGACCTGGCCCCGCTGCTGCGGGAGCACGTCATTCCGGCGCTGCGCCGCGCTCCCGAGGGTCCTCGGTCCGGGCCGAGGCGTACCGCCTCCGGTGGAGCAGGTTCCCGGTGACCAGGCCGAGCACGATCCCGATGCCGCCGAAGACCGACAACCACATCGCTGCGTGGCCCACGAAGGCGGCGACGACGAAGCCGGCGACGATGCCGGGCACGGCGCCGCCGATCATGCCGTAGGCCATGTAGGCGTACTCGCGGTCGAGGCTCGTGCGGGCGTTGCGGCTGAAGTCGGTGGGCATGGGGTCAGTCTATCGGCCACCGTCAGGGCGCCGTCGTGGCCGGTGGGGCGGACCCGGGACGACAGCGGGTGCGCGGTCCCTGTCTGGCCGACCAGGAACCGCGCACCCGAAGCGTTGCTCTCGCGTGCGGTCAGTGCACGCGGACGAACACGGGGCCGGAGCCCACGTTGACGCCGGAGATGGCGGTGGTGCCGCCGTTCCAGCCGCCGTGGACGGCCTTGCCGCCACCGATGTAGACCGCGATGTGGGCCGCGCCCATGCCGCCGTCGGCGTAGTAGACGAGGTCGCCGGGCTGCGCCTGGCCGGCCGAGACCTGCGTGCCGAGGCTCAGGTAGGAGGCCGGCCAGCCGTGGTGGTTGATGCCGGCGGCGCGCAGGGCGTTCGTGACGAGCGCCGTGCAGTCCTGGCCCACACCGAGCTGGCCCAGGGCGGCGGAGGAGATGGTGGCGCCCTTGCCGGAGGCCGAGCTCTGCGGGGTGACGGTGCGCTCGGCGACCGGGGCGGCCTGCACGGCCGGCTTCGGGGCCGGAGCGGCGACCGGGGCGGCGACCGGCTTCGGGGCCGGAGCGGCAACCGGGGCGGCGACCGGCTTCGGGGCCGGAGCGGCAACCGGGGCGGCGACCGGCTTCGGGGCCGGGGCGGCAACCGGGGCGGCAGCCGGGGCAGGAGCGGCAACCGGGGCAGGAGCGGACACGGCAGGCGCCGCGGGGACCGGGGCCTCGGCCTTCTTCTCGACCGCCTTCTCGACCTTCTTCTCGGACTTCTTCTCGGTCTTGGTCACCTGGGCGACCGGCTCGAGGGACACGGTGGGGGCCGCGGTCGGGGTGGCGGCAGCGACGGCGGAGAGCGGGGCGTCGGTGGAGGCGTCCTGGGACGGCGTTGCCTGCACGGAGACGGTGGTGGCGAGGGCCAGGCCGGAGAAGGCCGCAACGGCGGCCACGGTGCGGGCCTTGCCGGAGAGGAGCGAGCCGAGGCCGTTCGAGGAGGTCAGGTCACGAGGCATGAGGAGTTCAGGCGACTTTCTTTCGGAGCCGGGCCTGCCGGAAGGGCGCGGGTGGCAGCACGGATCACCCCGGGCGGTGCTCGGGGTGATCCGGTGTGCGGCAGGCGTGCGTTCCGGGATCGGGAACGACGGCCGGGCGAGCGGAGGAGGGGCGCCGTCCGGGCGGACAGCAGGGGGCGCCGGGAACCGGGAGAGCGGTTCTCGGCGTGCGGAGGGGGTGATCGGAGGCCGCCCGCGGCGATCGGGATCGTCGCGGGCGGCGGACCGGATCAGAAGGTGTAGTAGCCGTCCAGCTGCATGGCGTTGACGGAGTGGATCTGGGTGCCCTGGGCCGGGTTGAGGGCGGAGATCATCTTGCCGCCGCCGATGTAGATGCCCACGTGGCTTCCGCCGTTCTGGGAGACGAGGTCGCCGGGCTGCGGGTTGGCGGTGGGGGTGCCGGCCGCGAACTGGGCCCAGGTGGTGCGGGGCAGGTCGATGCCGTTCTGGGCGAAGACCCACTGGGTGAAGCCGGAGCAGTCCCAGGCGCCGTAGGCGGTGCCGCCGAAGACGTAGCCGGAGCCGATGCCCTGCTGGGCGGTGCCCACGATGCCGCCGGCGGCCGGGGCGATCTCGGTGGTGACGGTGGACTGCGGGGTCACGCTCGAGGTGGCGGCGGCCTGCTGCGGGGCCGGGGCCTCGTAGGCGGGAGCGGCGGGCTGCGCGGCGACCGGGGCCTGGTAGGTGTACGAGGAGTACTCGGCCAGCGAGGCGGAGGCCGGGGCCGAGTAAGCCGCACCGGTCTCGACGGGGGCCTGGGCGAAGGCCTGGGCCGGGGCGACGGAGCCGATCATCGCGGCGCCGGCAGCGGCGGCGATGGTGGTGTTGCGCACGGCGTGCGAGGTGCTCTCGGCACGGTGACGGGCAGCGTTCTGCTTGAAAAGCGACATGGTTGAGTTCCTCCCTTTGCCTACGAGGTGAGCTGTCGGATTCGGGTGGGAGACACCCGGCCGCAGAACGCACGCGCTCTGACGACTTAACCCCAAGGACCCGGATCACCGGGACCGAAATTGGTTCCCCCGCTTCTGCCAAGCAGTTTCTGTGTAAAGGCCACGGGCACCGGCAGAATTCGGCGATGTGCTCCGAGGGCGCCGATCCGACCAGTGATCGGCACGCGTTGAACAGTACATGACAGATTACGGAAGTGTCACGTTTTGATCACGACCGATAACGGCCGATCGAGGACAAGGGTATCAATACGACGCTTTTGAGACCTTGCCGCGGAAGAGTTTCCAACTGTGATGCGCTGTGCAGTGCGGTGCGAAGACCGGGAAATCCGCTTCCCACCAGGGTGGGGCCGCTCCGGGCGCCCGGGCGGAGCCGGATGGGCCGAAAGTGCCTTGTGAACGTCCCCACACCCGGAGCCGACCCCGCGCCGGATCACTTCCGGGACACGCGGCGGGCCCTGCCAGAGCCGCCCTCGGCGGCCCTCCTGGGGCGTCCCGCAGTCCCTCAGGAGGCGAGGACGCGGATGGCCGCGGCGGTGCGCAGGTCGATCTCCGCGGAACGTCCCGTGGCCGCCACCTCGATGCGCACGATCTGACCGTCCACCCGGGCTGTGACCTCCGCCCCGGTGAGCACTCCCACGTCGCTCAGCACGCCCAGGAGATCCGCGTCCGCCTGGACCACCTCCGGCAGCAGCGCAACGGTGTGCGTCCCGCCCGGGTGGTGGCGGGCGGCCTCGAGCAGGGAGGGGTGCGCGGCGGCAGGGCTCTCCTCGACGCCGAGGGCGGCCAGACCCGGGATCGGCGTGCCGTACGGCGAGTACCGGGGGCTGTGCAACAGGTCCACGAGCCGCTGCTCGACCTGCTCGCTCATGACGTGCTCCCATCGGCACGCCTCTTCGTGCACCTGGGCCAGGTCCAGGCCGATGACGTCGGCGAGCAGCCGCTCCGCCAGCCGGTGCTTGCGCATCACCTGCACGGCCCGCTCCCGTCCCGCCGGGGTGAGTAGCAGCGACCGGTCCTGGCCCACCGTCAGCAGCCCGTCCCGCTCCATCCTGGACACGGTCTGCGAGACCGTGGGCCCGGAGTGGTCGAGGCGCTCGACGATCCGCGCCCGCATCGGCGTGATCCCTTCCTCCTCGAGCTCGAGGACGGTCCGCAGGTACATCTCCGTGGTGTCGATCAGGTCGCTCATGCCTCAGTCATCCTTCGTCCGGCCCTCCGGGCCCGGGGATCCCGCCCGGTCCGCTCTTCCGGCACGAGCTTAGTGGGCGAGCCCCGCGGCGGCCCGGACGGGAGCCCACCCCGCGGGCCCCGTCGGCCGCGGGTGGGGCAGAATGGGCCGAGGCGCGGAGCGCGCGAGCGCCCTTCCGCGGCGGCCGCGCCCGCCGCGCACCGCACGCCGCCCGCCGCACGTCACCCACGAGGGAGCGCCCGTTGCCCGCACACGTCACCATCCCCCAGCACCTGCTGCCCGCCGACGGCCGGTTCGGTGCCGGTCCCTCGAAGATCCGGCCGGCCCAGGTCGAGGCCGTGTCCCGGGCCGGGGTCGCCCTGCTCGGCACCTCCCACCGCCAGGCGCCGGTACAGCAGCTCGTGGGCTCGGTGCGCGAGGGCCTCGCGCAGTTCTTCGGCCTCCCCGACGGCCACGAGGTCCTCCTGGGCCTGGGCGGGGCCACGGCCTTCTGGGACGCGGCCGCCTTCGGGCTCGTCGAGCGGCGGGCCCAGCACCTGGTGTTCGGGGAGTTCGGCGCGAAGTTCGCCCAGGCCACCGACGGCGCCCCGTTCCTGGAGGGCTCCTCGATCGTGGAGTCCGCCCCCGGCACGCGCCCGGAGGCCCGCGCGGAAGAGGGTGTGGACGTCTATGCGTGGCCGCAGAACGAGACCTCCACCGGGGTCTCCGCCGCAGTGCACCGGCCGGCCGGGATCGCCGACGACGCGCTCGTGCTGGTGGACGCCACCTCGGCCGCCGGCGGGATGGCCGCGGACGTGGCCGCGACGGACGTGTACTACTTCTCCCCGCAGAAGAACTTCGGCTCGGACGGAGGGCTGTGGCTGGGGGCCTTCTCCTCCGCGGCGATCGAGCGGATCGAGCGGATCGCCGCCTCCGGTCGGTGGATCCCCGACTTCCTGCAGCTCACCACGGCATTGCAGAACTCCCGGAAGAACCAGACCTACAACACCCCCGCCCTGGCCACGCTCGTGCTGCTCGACGAGCAGGTGCGCTGGCTCAACGACCAGGGCGGCATGACCTGGGCCGCGGCCCGCACGAAGACCTCCTCGGACCTCGTCTACGCGTGGGCGGAGGCCTCGTCCTACGCGACCCCGTTCGTGGCCCGCCCCGAGGACCGCTCCACGGTGATCACCACCGTGGACTTCGACGACGCCGTGGACGCGGCCGGAGTCGCGTCGGTCCTGCGCGCCCACGGGGTGGTCGACGTCGAGCCCTACCGCAAGCTCGGGCGCAACCAGCTGCGGATCGCCACGTTCGTCTCCATCGAGCCCGACGACGTCGCCCGGCTGCTGGCCTGCGTGGACCACGTCGTCGAGCAGCTCCGCGGACGGTCGGGGCGCTAGCCGGAGTTCTCGGCCGCCGAGCGCTCCGCGCGCAGCCGGAGCCAGACGACGAAGCCCACCAGGGTTCCGCCGAGCCCCGCTGCCACGGCGACGCCCATGCCCCAGCGCGCGCCGAGGGCGTCGGTGATCCAGCCGACGACCGGCGCCCCGATCGGGGTGCCGCCCATGAAGATGGCCGTGTAGAGGCTCATGACGCGTCCGCGCATCACCGGCGAGGTGGTGGACTGCACGTAGGCGTTGGCGGTGGTCATGATGGTCAGCGAGGAGAGTCCGCAGGGGATCAGCCACAGCGCGAACAGCAGCAGGGTGGGCGCCGTCGCCGCGCCCAGACAGCTGAGGGCGAAGACGGCGCTGCCGCCGTAGACGTAGCGCAGCCGGGCGCTGCGACGCCGGGCCGAGAGCAGGGCCCCTGCCACCGTACCGACCGCGAGGACCGAGTTGAGCAGCCCGAAGGTCTCCGAGCCCCGGCCGAACTCGGGGCCGGCCATGGCGGCCAGGAACACCGCGAAGTTCAGCCCGAAGGTGCCGATGAGGAAGATGGTGACCAGCACCGCCACGATGTCGGGGCGGCTGCCGACGTAGGCCAGTCCCTCCCGGATCTGGCCACGCCCCCGGCCGGAGCGGGGCATCCCCCGCAGCTCGTCGGTGCGGATCGCGTGGACGGCGGCGAGCATGGCGCCGAAGGTCAGCGTGTTGAGCAGGAACACCCAGCCGGAGCCGATCGAGGCCACGAGCACGCCGGCCACGGCGGGTCCGATCATCCGGGCGGTGTTGAAGGAGGTCGCGTTCAGGGCCACGGCGTTGGACAGGTAGGCGTCGTCGACCATCTCCGAGACGAAGGTCTGGCGCACGGGGGCGTCGAGCGTGGAGACGACGCCGAGGGCGAGGGCGAAGCCGTAGACGTGCCACAGCGTGGCCGCGTCGGCCAGGACCAGCGCCCCCAGCGCGGCGGCCAGCACCGCCATGGCCGTCTGGGTCCACAGCAGCAGGCGCCGCCGGTCCAGCCGGTCCGCGAGCACGCCGGCCCAGGGCGCCAGGAAGAGCTGGGGCAGGAACTGCAGGGCCGTCACCACGCCCATGGCGGTGGCGTCGTGGTCCGAGAGCTCGTCGAAGACGAGCCACGACTGGGCGGTGCGCTGCATCCACGTCCCGATGTTGGACACGAGCGCGCCCAGGAACCACAACCGGTAGTTGCGGAACCGGAAGGACCGGAACATCCCGCGCGCGGGCTCGGGGGCCTCGTCCGTCCTCGCGGTCCCCGGCGGGGAGGTCAGGACTCCTCGCCCTCCTGCGGCGGGACGGACCCGTCCTCGGGCGCGGCACGGTCACCGGGCGCCGGCTCGGCACCCTCGGTGGCGCCGGCCGCGGCGTTCTCCGCGGCCTCGTCCTCGGCCCGGTCCTGCTCCTCCTGGGCCTTCTCCTCGGGGCTCACGCGGGCGGACCACGGGACCCACTCCGGCGCCAGCAGGGCGTCCTCCCCGGGCAGCAGGCCGACCTCGCAGACCGTGACCGCCTTGCTGCGCGGGGCACGGGCCAGGCTCGCGAACCAGTTCCAGCCCCGGTACCCGGGCAGCGTGCACTCGAAGAGGTGGACGACCAGCCGGTCCTCCTCCACCGTCACCCGGTGACCGGCACCGATCTGGGAGGGCTCCGCAATCTGTTCCACCCCGGCCCGGGCGGTGGCGACGTCGGCCACGAGCAGGGGGTCCTGCTTCGGGGTCCGCCGGCGGCGGGGCGCCGGTGCCGCCGGCGCCGGGGACACGGGCTCGGCGGGCGCGTCCTGGACGATCTCCTCGGTCACTGCTGGTCTCCCTCGTGGTGGGTGCCGGCGGGTGCCGGCGGTGGGTGCTCGCGATCGGTGGGGCGGCGCGGCGGCTCAGACGTCCAGGTTGTCGGCCACCGTGCGCAGGATCGCGGCGATCTTCCGCCCGTGCGCGGAGTCCGGGTAGCGGCCCCGGTGCAGCCCGTTGGACATCTCGTCCAGGAGCTTGATGAGGTCCTCCGTGATCACCGCCATCTCCTCGGCGGGCTTCCGGACGTTCTTCGCGACCGACGGGGCCCGGTCGAGGATCCGGGCGGAGAGCGCCTGCGCGCCACGCCGCCCCTGGGCGACCCCGAACTCCATCCGCGTGCCCGGCTTCACCGTGGTGGCACCGGAGGGCAGCGCCGAGGACGGCAGGAACACCTCCTGACCGTCGTCGGCCGCCAGGAACCCGAAGCCCTTCTTCGCATCGAACCACTTGACCTTGCCGGTGGGCACGCTGTCTCCCTCGTCCTCGTGTTCGTGGAGGGGTGGCCCGTCGGTCGCTGCCGCCGGGCCACCCTGTGGAACCTCCCATTCTAGCCCTCCTGCGCGGGCGCGACCCCCGGGGCGCGGTCACCGGCACACCGATCCGCTCGGTACTCTGGAGCCATGCCTGCTTCCGACGACCGTGCGGCCGCGCCCGCGAACCGCACTGCCCGACGCCCCGGGATCGACGTCCTCGGTGTCTCCGCGGTCGTGCTCGGCCTGGTGTGCGCCGTGTGCCTCGCCCTGCTGCTCGTGCTCAAGGCCGTCGGCGCGGACCCGTGGGACGGACTCACGGTGGTCCCGTGGTTCGCGTTCCCCGTGGCGTTCCTGCTGTTCTGCGCGGTCCTCGTGCGCTCCCTGCTGCGCCGCCGCCGGGCCTGAGCCGTGCTCCCGGACGGGCTGCTCCGGGATCTCGCGTCCCGCTCCCCCGCCGAGCTGGGCGAGCTGCTCGCCGCCCGGCCCGACGCCGCGCGCCCGGGCACGGAGTCCGTCGAGGACCTCGCCGAGGCCCTGCTCTCGCGTCCGGGCCTGCGCCGGGCCCTCGACGCCCTCTCCCGGCCGGAGCTGGACGCCGTCGAGCGGGCCGTGGTGCTGGGCCCGCCGGACGGTCCGGCGGCGCGGCTGCTGACCGGCCCGCCCTGGGACCGGCTGCACCGTCTGGGCCTCGTCCACCGGGACGGTGACGCGCTGCGGCTCGTGCCCGGGCTGGCGGAGGCCCTCGGCCGCTACCCGGCGGGCCTCGGCCGGCCGCGGCCGGAGCTCGCCGCCATCGCCGCCCGGCTGCGCGGCGGGGCACCGACGGCAGCGGGCGCCGGGACCGGGCCCCGCAGCGCCGAGGAGCTCGCGCGGTGGCCCGCCCCGGCACGGGAGGTCCTCGAGCGGTTCCGTTCCCGCCCCGTGGGGGCCCTGCCCGACGCCCTGCGCCGGCTCGACCCGGCCGCCGACGCGGGCTCCCGCCCCGTCGACTGGCTCCTGGCCCACGGCGTCCTCCTCCCCGTCGACTCCCGGCACGTGGAGCTCCCGCGGGAGATCGGCCTGCTCCTGCGCGGCCCCGACCCCTGGGCCGGGACCTCCCCGGAGCCGCCCGTCGGGCCGGCCGCGCGCGTGCCCGACCGGCTGCGGGACAACGCCGCCGCGGCCGCGGTCGAGCAGCTGCTGCGCCGGACCACGGCCCTGCGCGCCGAGCTGCGGGCCCGGCCGCTGGCGACCCTTCGGGCGGGCGGCATCGGCGTGCGCGAGCTGCGCAGGCTGCGCTCGGCCCTGGGGATCGAGCACGCCGAGCTCGTCCGCCTTCTCGGCCTGGGCGAGCTGACCGGACTCGTGCGGCTGGACCCGGACACCTCTGTCTGGCGCCCGGCGCCCGCGCCCTTCGAGGACGCCGAGCGCACCGACCAGTGGTGGCACGTGGTGCGGTCGTGGCTGACCTCCGACGTCGTCCCCTCCGCGGTGGGGCTGCCCCTCGCGGACGGCACGGTCGTCGGCGTCCTCACCCGGGGCACGCACGCCCAGGAGGCGCCGGTGGTGCGCCGGGCGCTGCTCGCCGCCCACGCCGAGCTCGCCGACCGCGCGCCGGGGGGCCACGGGCCCGAGAACGTCCTGTCGCTCGCCCGCTGGCGGCGTCCGCGCCTGGCCCGAGCCCTGGACCGGTGGGGCCAGGGGATGCTGACGGAGGCCGCCGAGCTCGGACTGGTGGGTGCCGGCGCCCTCACGGAGCCCGGCCGGGCCCTCGTGGCGGACCGGCCCGAGGACGCCGTCCGCGCCGTGGCCGGGTGGCTGCCCGCGCCGTCCCGGACGGTGCTGCTGCAGAGCGACCTCACGGCGACGGCCACCGGTTACCTCGCGCCGGACGTGGCCCGGGCCCTCGACCGGATGGCGGATCCGGAGGGCCACGGACCGGTCCCGCGGCACCGCTTCAGCGAGCGCTCCCTGCACCGGGCGCTCGACGCCGGCTGGACCCCGCCCTCGATCCTGGCGTGGCTCGAGCGGCACAGCCGGGGCCCGGTGCCGCAGGCCCTGGCCTACCTGGTCGAGGAGACCGGCCGGGGGCACGGGCGGATCCGGATCACCCGGGCGGACTGGGTGCTCACCGGCGAGGAGGAGCTGCTGGAGGCCCTCGCCGCCTCCCCGGACCTCGCGGGGCGCCGATTGCGCCGGCCCGCCCCCGGCGTGCTCGTCGTCGACGCCGGTGAGCAGGTCTCCGGCCGGCGCCGGGGACCGGCCGGCCGGGAGGGCGAGCTCCGGGAGCTCGCGGCCGCCGTCCGGGCCACGGGCACGGAGCCGGCGCTCGACGTCGTCCCCGCGGAGACCGGCCCGTCGGATCCCGCCGCCGACCCGACCCTGCTGCTCGAGGTCCCCGCGCCGCGCCTGCCGGCCCCCTCCGCGGAGGAGATCCGGGACCTGGTGGACCGGCTCACCGGGCCGAACCGTGCACGGCACCTGCCCGACGACCCGTCCGATCACCCGATCGGTCACCCGTTCGACAGCGGAGGAGCCGCCCCGTGGGACCCCTGATCGTCCAGAGCGACCGGACCGTGCTGCTCGAGCTCGACCACGAGGACGCCGACGACGCGCGGCGGGAGCTCGCCGCGTTCGCCGAGCTCGAGCGGGCCCCGGAGCACGTGCACACCTACCGGATCACCCCGCTGGGGCTGTGGAACGCCCGGGCCGCCGGGCTGGACGCCGAACAGGTGCTCGACGTGCTCCTCACCCGCTCCCGCTTCCCGGTCCCCCACGCCCTGCTCCTGGACATCGACGAGACGATGTCCCGCTACGGCCGCCTGGTGCTCGAGCAGGACCCGGTGCACGGACTCGTGCTGCGCAGCCACGACGCCCCCGTGCTGGAGGAGATCGCCCGGCACCGCAAGATCGCCCCGCTGCTCGGGCCCCGCATCGACGGCGCCACCACGGTGGTGCACGCGTCCGCCCGCGGCCAGCTCAAGCAGCTGCTGCTCGCCGTGGGGTGGCCTGCCGAGGACCGCGCCGGCTACGTGGACGGCACGCCCCACCCCGTCGCCCTGACGGAGACGGACGGGCTCACGGGCGAGGCCTGGGCGCTGCGCCCGTACCAGCGCCACGCGGTGGAGAACTTCTGGGCCGGCGGCAGCGGCGTCGTCGTCCTCCCGTGCGGCGCCGGCAAGACCCTGGTGGGCGCCGGGGTGATGGCGGCGAGCTCGACCACGACGCTCGTCCTGGTCACGAGCACGGTCTCGGCGCGGCAGTGGAAGGCCGAGCTGCTGCGCCGGACCACCCTGACGGCGGGCGAGATCGGCGAGTACTCCGGGGCCGTCAAGGAGGTCCGCCCCGTGACGATCGCCACCTACCAGGTGCTGACCGCCCGCCGTGGCGGGATCCACCCGCACCTGGAGCTGCTCGACGGCCACGACTGGGGGCTGATCGTCTACGACGAGGTCCACCTGCTGCCCGCTCCGGTGTTCCGGATGACCGCCGAGCTGCAGGCGCGGCGCCGGCTGGGCCTCACGGCCACCCTGGTGCGCGAGGACCACCGCGAGGGTGAGGTGTTCTCCCTCATCGGCCCCAAGCGCTACGACGCGCCGTGGCGGGAGATCGAGGCCCAGGGGCACATCGCCCCCGCCGACTGCGTCGAGGTCCGGGTGGAGCTGCCCCTCGCCGACCGGATGGCCTACGCCGCCGCGGAGGACGCCGACCGGCACCGCCTCGCCTCGTCCTCCGCTCACAAGCTCGACGTCGTGGCCCGGCTCGTGGCACGGCACCGCGGGGAGCCCGTGCTCGTGATCGGCCAGTTCCTCGACCAGCTCGACGAGCTGGGCGCGCTGCTCGGCGCCCCGGTGCTCAAGGGCAGCACCAGCACGCCCCGGCGGGAGAAGCTCTTCGCCGCGTTCCGGGCCGGGGAGCTGCCGGTGCTCGTGGTGTCCAAGGTCGCGAACTTCTCGGTCGACCTGCCGGAGGCCTCGGTCGCGGTGCAGGTCTCCGGGGCCTTCGGCTCCCGCCAGGAGGAGGCCCAGCGCCTGGGCCGGCTGCTGCGACCCAAGCACGACGGCCGCCTGGCGACCTTCTACACCGTGGTGGCCCGCGACACCGTGGACGCCGACTACGCCGCCAAGCGCCGCCGCTTCCTCGCCGAGCAGGGCTACGCCTACCGGATCGTCGACGCCGCCGCCGTCGACGCCCCCGGAGAACTCCCCGAGGACCGGTGAGCGCCGTTCAGGCGGCGTTCAGGGTGTTCCGAGAAAATGGGTGGCGTGAAGAACGACAACCCCGAAGCAAAACTGCTCGTCGTCGACGACGAGCCCAACATCCTCGAGCTGCTGGCCACGTCCCTGCGCTTCGCCGGCTTCGAGGTGGTCACCGCCGCCAACGGACGTGACGCCCTCGCCAAGGCGGAGTCCGAGGACCCGGACCTCGCGGTGCTCGACGTCATGCTGCCGGACATGGACGGCTTCTCGGTGACCCGCAAGCTGCGCGCGTCCGGACGGCACTTCCCCATCCTCTTCCTCACGGCCAAGGACGAGACCGAGGACAAGGTCACGGGTCTGACCGTGGGCGGCGACGACTACGTCACCAAGCCCTTCAGCCTCGACGAGGTCGTCGCCCGCATCCGCGCGGTCCTGCGCCGGACGCAGCCCGCCGAGGAGGACGACTCCCGGCTGCGCGTGGACGACCTGGTCCTCGACGACGACGCGCACGAGGTGTTCCGGGGCGAGCGCGAGATCGACCTGTCCCCCACCGAGTTCAAGCTGCTGCGCTACCTGATGCTCAACCCGAACCGGGTGCTGTCCAAGGCGCAGATCCTCGACCACGTGTGGGAGTACGACTTCAACGGGGACGCCTCGATCGTGGAGTCCTACATCTCCTACCTGCGCCGGAAGATCGACAACGACCCGGAGCTGCCCCCGCTGATCCACACCAAGCGCGGCGTCGGCTACCTCCTGCGGTCCCAGCACAAGAACCACTGACCCGGTCCCGGGATGCACACCCTGTCCTCCCGGTGGCGCTCGGCATCGCTGCGCTCGCAGCTCATGGTGCTCACGGGCCTGCTCCTGGCGCTGTCCATCCTGGTGACCAGCTTCGTGGCGATCTCGGTGCTGCGCACCTCGCTCCTGAACGACATCGACCGCGGCCTGCGGGACTCCGTCCGGACGGTGTCCACGGTGCTCGTGGCCGACATGGGCGGGGCGCAGGGCGTGCAGGTGCCGCATGCCGGGTTCCTCCTGGACGCCGAGGGCGAGACGCTCGCCGAGGCGGTGCACACCCCTGACGGCGTGCTCGAGCGGCGGCCGGACCTGTCGCAGGTCGACCTCGAGCACGTGCGGGAGAACCCCTTCGAGCCGACGACCGTGGGCTCCGTGGGCGCCCCGGACCGCCGGTGGCGGGTGGTCGCGGCCGAGACGGAACGGCTGAACCTCGTGGTGGCGGTCGCCGAGCCGCTCGACGACATGAAGGCGATGCTCAGCGCGGTGACCCTGCTGACGCTGAGCTTCGGCGTGGCGACCCTGTTCGCGGCCATGGCGGTCGGCTGGATCCTGGTCACCCGGGCATTCGCGCCCCTGCACCGGGTGGAGCAGACCGCCGCCCGGATCGCGGAGGGCGACCTCTCCCAGCGCATGGAGGGCTACAACCGGCAGACGGAGATCGGTCAGCTCTCGGCGTCCCTCAACGCCATGCTCGGCCACATCGAGGACGCCTTCGACGCCCGCACCCGGTCCGAGTCCAAGCTGCGGCGGTTCGTGGCCGACGCCTCCCACGAGCTGCGCACTCCCCTGGTGACCATCCGGGGCTACTCGGAGCTCTACCGGCACGGCGCCCTGCAGAAACCCGAGGACGTGGCCGGGGCGATGTCCCGGATCGAGTCGGAGGCGCAGCGGATGACGCAGCTCGTGGAGGACCTGCTGATGCTCGCGCGCCTCGACGAGCGCCGGCCCGCCGAGAACGTCGACGTGGACCTGCTCCACCTCGCGTTCGACGCGGCCGGGGACGCCCGCGCCTCCGCCCCCGACCGGCGGATCGAGGTCGAGGGCCTGCAGGGCGGGGGCCCGGTCTCGGCGTGGGTGCACGGCGACGAGTTCCGGTTGCGCCAGGTCGTGGCGAACCTCGTCACCAACGCCCTGCGCTACACCCCGGAGGGCACCCCGATCGAGATCGCGGTGGGCGTGGAGCGCTCGGTCGACGACTCCTTCAACGCCGTCCTGCAGGTGCGCGACCACGGCCCGGGCATCCACGGCGAGGACGCGGAGCGCGTCTTCGAGCGCTTCTACCGGGCCGACTCCTCCCGCACGCGGGAGACCGGCGGCACGGGGCTGGGTCTGTCGATCGTGGCGGCGATCGTCCAGCAGCACGACGGCACCGTGCGGCTCACCGAGACCCCCGGCGGCGGGGCGACGATGACCGTGCGCGTGCCGGGCATCGAGCCCGCCGACGACGCCCCGGAGATCTGAGCGGGTCCGTCAGGACTCGTAGGTGCCCTGGTGGAAGCGCAGCTGCCAGGGCCCCAGCTCGTTGCGGGAGTCCTCCCGGACCCACAGGGAGCTGCGCAGGCTCGTGCGGTCCGCCGCCGTCAGCCGGTAGACGAGGTGCACGGCCGCGGGGCCGAGCTCGGTGGCCTCGAGCACGTGCACGTCCGCCGCACCGACCCCCGGTTCGCGGGGCAGCCGGTCGAGGACGTCCGCCCGGGACCGCCACGACCCCGAGGCCCCGACCTCGGCGAAGGCCTCGTGCAGCAGCTGGTCCAGCCGCCCTCGGTCCGCCCGGACCTCCGGGCGCAGCAGGTCCCGCTCGAGCGCCTGGACGGTCTCCCCCGCCGACCGGCCGCGGGCCAGCTCCTCCTCGTGGGCGAGCAGCTCGCTCAGCAGGTCGGGGTCGTGGCGGTCCTCGAACGCATCGGGACCCGCGGCGTCCTGCGGCCGCCCTGCCGGCTCCGGGGCCCGGTCGCCCGCGCCGTCCGAGTGCCGGGCGGCGCCGTCGAAGCCGGGTCCCTCGGGTGCCGGGCACCCGGTCTGGAACGCGGTGGCCACGGCCCGGGCGCGGGCGTCGGCCGCCTCGTTGAGCTCGTGGCCGGCGTGGCCCTTGACCCACTCGAACTGCACGTTCCGGCCCGCCATCGCAGCGTCCAGGGCCTTCATGAGCTCCACGTTGAGGACGGGTTTGCCGTCCCGCTTCTTCCAGCCCTTCTTCTTCCAGCCGGGCATCCACTTGGTGATCGAGTTGATCACGTACTGGCTGTCGCACAGCACCCGCAGGGGCTCGTCGGGCCGGTGGGCCGTGGACTCGAGCAGGTCGAGCACCGCCTTGAGCTCGCCCATGTTGTTGGTGCCGTGCGGCCAGCCGCCGGCCCGCCAGGTGTCGTCGTCGATGTACCAGGCCCACCCGGCGGGACCGGGATTGCCCAGGGCGGAGCCGTCGGCGGCAGCAGTGATCGTCATGGACCCCATCTTTTCACGGCCCCCGGAGCGCTCCGGACCGCACCGGGGCCGGGTCAGTCGCCGGGGTCCTCCGCCAGCCGCTGCTGGGCGACGTCGAGCACCCCGGGGACGCCGGAGAGCTGCACCGCGGCCGTGCGCAGGTCGGTCTTGCCCTCGAGCCGCAGCAGGAGCTCGATCTCTGCGCCCTCCGGTCCGCCGATCCGGCGGCTGGAGACGACGGAGGCGCTGAGCCGGAGCTCGTCGACGACGGCCAGCACCTCCCGCAGCACCCCGTGGCCGTCCGCGTAGCGCAGGCGCAGGCCCTGCGGCGCCATGAGGCGCGGCAGCCGGCGGGACAGGGGCGTCAGCGCCACGGCGGAGAGCAGGTGCAGGCCGGTCGCGGCGACCGCGAGGGGCACCAGCCCGGCCCCGCAGGCCATGCCGATGGCCGCGGAGAGCCAGATGCTCGCGGCCGTGGTCAGCCCGTGCACCACGTCCCGGTTGGTGAAGATCACGCCCGCGCCCAGGAAGCCGATGCCGGTGACGACCTGGGCCGCCACGCGAGAGGGATCCGGGCCGGCGTCGATGCCGGGCAGCGCCCCGAAGCCGTAGGCGGAGACCAGGGTGAAGACGGCCGAGCCCGTGCCGACGAGGGCGTGGGTCCGCAGCCCGGCGCTCTTGCGCCGCAGCCGCCGCTCCAGGCCCACGAGCGCCGTGAGCCCGAACGCGGACACCACCAGGGCCAGCTGGACCGGCACCTCGGCCCAGTCGACGAAGTCCATGGCCACTCCTCCCTGTGGTGACTCGATTGAACACCATGCTCCTCGGCCCAGCGCACGGATCCTCCGTGTGCGTCAGGAAACGACGACGGGCCGGGCGCCCCGGAAGGGGTGCCCGGCCCGTGCCGGAGACGTGGGTCGCACGCTCGACGGGTCAGCCGTCGATCACATCATGCCGCCCATGCCACCCATGCCGTCGTCGGCGCCGGCGCCGGCGCCCGCGGGCTCCGGCTTGTCCGCCACGACAGCCTCGGTGGTGAGGAACAGCCCGGCGATCGACGCCGCGTTCTGCAGCGCGGAGCGGGTGACCTTGACCGGGTCGTTGATGCCCGCGGCCATCAGGTCCTCGTACTCGCCGGTGGCGGCGTTGAGGCCGTGCCCCTGGGCCAGGCCGCGGACCTTGTCCACGACCACACCGGCCTCCAGGCCCGAGTTGATGGCGATCTGCTTGAGCGGGGCGTCGATGGCGACCTTCACGATGTTCGCGCCGGTGGCCTCGTCGCCGGTGAGCTGCAGCTTGTCGAACGCCTTCTGGCCGGCCTGGATCAGGGCCACGCCGCCGCCGGCGACGATGCCCTCCTCCACGGCGGCCTTCGCGTTGCGCACGGCGTCCTCGATGCGGTGCTTGCGCTCCTTGAGCTCGACCTCGGTGGCGGCACCCGCCTTGAGGACGGCCACGCCGCCGGCCAGCTTGGCCAGGCGCTCCTGCAGCTTCTCGCGGTCGTAGTCCGAGTCCGAGTTGTTGATCTCGGCGCGGATCTGGGCCACGCGGCCCTCGATCTCCTCGGCGGTGCCGGCGCCGTCGACGATGGTGGTCTCGTCCTTGGTGACGACGACCTTGCGGGCCTGGCCCAGCAGGTCCACGGTGGCGGTCTCGAGGGAGAGCCCGACCTCCTCGGTGATGACCTGGCCACCGGTGAGGATGGCGATGTCGGCCAGCTGCGCCTTGCGGCGGTCGCCGAAGCCGGGGGCCTTGACGGCCACGGACTTGATGGAGCCGCGCATCTTGTTGAGCACCAGCAGGGCCAGGGCCTCGCCCTCGACGTCCTCGGCGATGATCAGCAGCGGCTTGCCGGCCTGCATGACCTTCTCGAGCACGGGGACCAGGTCCTTGACCGCGGAGATCTTGGAGTTGACCACGAGGATGTAGGGATCCTCGAGGACGGCCTCCTGGCGGTCGGCGTCGGTGACGAAGTAGCCGGAGAGGTAGCCCTTGTCGAAGCGCATGCCCTCGGTCAGCTCGAGGTCCAGCCCGAAGGTGTTGGACTCCTCGACCGTGATCACGCCCTCCTTGCCGACCTTCTCCATCGCCTGGGCGATGAGGCGGCCGATCTCGGGGTCGCCGGCGGAGATCGACGCCGTGGCGGCGATCTGCTCCTCGGTCTCGACCTCCTTGGCGGAGGCCAGCAGCTCCTCGGTGACCGCGGCGACGGCCTTCTCGATGCCGCGCTTGAGGCTCAGCGGGTCGGCGCCGGCGGCCACGTTGCGCAGGCCCTCCTTGACGAGCGCCTGGGCGAGCACGGTGGCGGTGGTGGTGCCGTCGCCGGCGATGTCGTCGGTCTTCTTGGCGACCTCCTTGACGAGCTCGGCGCCGATCTTCTCGTAGGGCTCGTCGAGCTCGATCTCCTTGGCGATGGACACGCCGTCGTTGGTGATCGTGGGGGCGCCCCAGGCCTTCTCGAGGACCACGTTGCGGCCGCGCGGGCCGAGGGTGACCTTGACGGCGTCGGCCAGGGTGTTCAGACCCCGCTCGAGTCCGCGGCGTGCCTCTTCGTCGAAAGCAATCATCTTTGCCATGTGACTTCGTCCCTCCTGGACGGTAGACAAACGGTCGACCTCCACGGTGCCCGCGACGGACGGCGCGCACGACGGCGGACTCTTCCCGACGCCGCGCGGCACCTCACCGTGGTGGTTGAGGTGTCACTCCTGTGCCGGTGGCTGCCCGGGTCGGGCCGGGGACCGAGCCATTAGCAGTCCACACGACTGAGTGCTAGTCGCAATCTTGGCACTCGTCCTCGGAGAGTGCAAACCCCTGAGCGGATTACGCTCAGCCCTGCCACTCCTCGCGCAGCACGCCGTAGACCAGGCGGTCGTAGTACTCGCCGCGGACCTTGCGGGCCCGGCGGATCCGGGCCTCCTCGGTGAAGCCCAGCTTCGCCGCGACCCGGCACATGCCCACGTTGCCGCTCCACGTCTCGAGGTCGAGGCGGTGGGAGTCGGAGCGGGCGAAGAGATGGTCGATCCACAGGCGCATGGCCTCGGTGCCGTAGCCCCCGCTCCAGTGCTCCGGGGAGTACACGGTGATGCCCAGGGAGCGCAGCGGCAGCAGGTGCGTGCCGTCCCCGGGGTCCTCGGTGGGCTTCTCCGACCAGTACCAGGACACCTGCCCGATGAACCGGTCGTCGGAGGCGTCGGCGATCACCATCGTCTCGCGCGGGTCCGGCCAGTCCTCCGCCGCCACGTGCTCCCGCAGGGTGCCCAGCCAGCGCTGCGCGCCCTCGGCGGTGAAGTTGGGGTAGAACGGGCCGTCCGTGCGCTGCCACTCGTGCTCGCCGCCGCCCTCCGGCGGCATGATCCACGCCTCGTAGGCGGCGAGGTCCTCCTCGGTCCAGTCGCGGAGGCGGACTCTGCTTCCTTCGATCTGCACGGTGGTTCCTTCCGGGGCGTCGGGGGCATCGGGGGTGTCGGCGACGGGAGCGGCGTCGGGGACGAGGTCGGCTCAGGGGCCCGGGGACGTGACCCCCGGCGCCGGCACGGCCTCGCCCGGGGCGTTGAGGAACGAGAAGACCCCGACACCGAGGGTCAGCGCTCCGGCCAGGAGGATGGCGGTGAGCTCCCGGGCGGCCACCCGGACGGTCGGCCGGAGACCGCGGTGGGCGCCCTGGCGGGGCCCGTCCTCGGGCACGTCGTCGAACTCGTCGTGAGGGTACTGGCTCATCCGCGGTCTCCTCGCTGCCGGCGGAGCCGGGCCACGAGCATCGGGTCGTGCTCGAGGGCGGCGCGGGTGTCGATCAGGACGTTGAGCCGCTGATAGTAGTGGGTGGGCGAGAGGTTGAGGCGGCGGCGGATCTCCAACTCCTTGGCTCCCTGGTACTTCCACTGCAGGTTCTCGAGCGCCAGGATCGCGAGGTCCACGGCACCCAGGCCGGCCTCCTCGCCGGGCGCCTCCCCCTCAGCCGCCGGCACTGCCTCCGGCGCCGGCCCTGTGCCGGGTGCTCGTTCTGCACCGGGTGCGTCGTCCTCGGGCACGTCGTCCTCGTCGGTCACCGCGACTCGGCCCGGGGCCGCACGGTGACGGTGGTCAGCTGAGCGTCCTCGCCCGCGTCCACGACGGCGCGCACGGCCGCGGCCACGGACTCCGGGCGGATGTAGCGCTCCGCGACGTACTCGTTGCCCAGGCTCGCCTGGATGTCCCGCTGCATCTGCGTGTCGACCGGGCCGGGGTGCACGGAGCTGACCACGATCCCGTCGGCCTCGACCTCCTGTCGGAGCGAGTCGGCGAGCGCGCGCAGCGCGAACTTCGAGGCCGCGTAGACGGCGTCCCCGGCGCGGGCGGTGAACCCCGAGCCCGAGTTGAGGAAGACGACCTTGCCCCGGGCGGCCCGCAGGGCCGGGAGCAGGAGCCTCGTCAGCTCCGCGGGAACCACCACGTTGAGCTCCAGCTGCGACCGCCAGTCCGCCACGGAAGCGGCCTCCACCGTGGTGCGACCCGCCACGGCCGCCGAGTGCACGAGGACGTCGACCCGGTCCAGGTCGGCCACCACGGCAGGCAGGGCCGCGACGTCGGTCAGATCGGCGGCGCGCACGGTGACGTGCGGGAGGTCGGCGAGCTCCGCCAGCCGGCCGGCGTCGCGGCCCAGTGCCAGCACCTCGTGGTCGCGGGCGAGGTCCACCACGCACGCGCGGCCGATGCCTCCGGTGGCCCCGGTGACGACGGCGCGGGGTCGGGTCTCGGTGGAGGGATCGCTCATGCGCCCACTCTAACCAGTCCGCCGCCGGTCCCGCCCGCCCCGCACGGAACGGGCCGGGACGGTGACGCCCCGGTATCCTGGCCCGCAGCCGACCACGCGGAGGAGCCCCATGGCAGCCGACCCCCATGCCCCGGGAGATCCCGCGGCGGATCCGGACAGCGCGGAGAAGCCCTCGTCGCCGGCGCAGATCACAAGGCCCTCGTGGGGCTACATCCTGCGCCGGTCCGTCCACGAGTTCCGCCGCGACGAGTGCACGGACTCGGCGGCGGTGATGACGTTCTTCGCCGTGCTGTCCGTCTTCCCGGGGCTGCTCACGGTGGTGTCGGTGCTCGGCGTCGTCGGCCAGGCCGAGGCGACCACCAGGACCCTGCTGCGCCTGCTCGACGAGTTCGGGGCCCCCGAGGGCGCCGTGGCCGTGCTCGAGGGGCCGATCGGCGAGCTCACCGGGTTCCCGTCCGCGGGCCTGGCGCTGGTCACCGGCCTGGTCGGCGCCCTGTGGACGGCCTCCGGCTACGTGCGGGCCTTCGGCCGGTCCATGAACCGGATCTACGAGGTCGACGAGGGCCGCCCCGTCTGGAAGCTCTACCCCCTGATGATCGCGGTGACCCTGTCCCTGGTGGTCCTGGTGGTGGGCATGATGCTGCTGCTGCTGCTCTCCGGGCCGGTCGCCGAGCGCCTCGGCGGTCTGATCGGCCTGGGCGAGGCGGCCCTGCAGCTCTGGCACGCCGCCCGGATCCCGGTACTGCTGTTGCTGCTCGTCTTCATGATCGCCCTGCTCTACTACGCCACCCCCAACATCCGGCAGCCGCGGTTCCGCTGGCTCAGCATCGGTTCGGTGGTCGCCATCCTCGTCATGGCCGCGGCGACCACCGGGTTCACCTTCTACGTGTCCAACTTCAGCGACTACAACGCCACCTACGGCGCCATCGGCGGCGTCATCGTCCTGTTGCTGTGGATCTGGATCATGAACATCGTGCTGCTCGCCGGGGCCGAGCTCAACGCCGAGATCGAGCGCGGACGCCAGCTCCAGGCCGGGATCGAGGCCGAGGAGAACCTGCGGCTGCCGCCGCGGGACCTCCGGGGCGTCCGAAAGCTCCGGGCGAAGGAGCGGGAGCTGGTCGAGCAGGGCCGCGCGCTGCGCCGTCGGCGCTCCGGCCCCGACCGTCCGGCGGACGCCCCGGCCGGGGACGGCGCGACCTCGGCCTAGAGTGGTGCCCAGCACACCCGTTCCCGCATCCGCCTGCACCGCTGTACCCGCACCGACACCCGCACCGACACCCGCACCGAGGAGCACCGTGAGCGAGCCGCAACCCCTGGACAGGATCATGGCCCCCGACTGGGCGGAGGCCCTGACCCCGGTGGAACCGCAGATCCGGCAGATGGGCCGGTTCCTGCGCGAGGAGCACGCCGACGGACACCGCACGCTCCCGGAGGGTGAGGCAGTCCTGCGGGCGTTCCAGGACCCGCTCGAGCAGGTCAAGGTGCTGGTCGTCGGGCAGGACCCCTATCCCACCCCCGGCCACGCCATGGGACTGTCCTTCTCCGTGCAGCCCCACGTGCGCCCCGTACCGCGATCCCTGCAGAACATCTACAAGGAGCTGCAGGAGGACCTCGGCGTCGACCCGCCGGAGCACGGGGACCTCTCCGCGTGGTCCCGGCAGGGCGTGATGCTCCTGAACAGGGTCCTCACCGTGCGCGAGGGCGCCCCCGCCTCCCACCGCGGCAAGGGCTGGGAGGCGGTCACGGAGCGCGCCATCCGGGTCCTCGCCGCCCGCGGGACCCCGCTCGTGGCCATCCTGTGGGGCCGGGACGCCCGGAACACCGCCGCGTGGCTGGACGGCTTCCCCACGGTCGAGTCCGCGCACCCGTCCCCGCTGTCCGCGTCGCGGGGCTTCTTCGGCTCCCGGCCGTTCTCCCGCACCAACCAGCTCCTGGAGGAGCAGGGCGCCGAGCCCGTCGATTGGCGGCTGTGACCCCGGCGGCCTCCGTTAGGGTGGGCGGCATGACGACGATCTCCGGGGCCCGGCAGGCGGGCCCCCGCAAGCCGCAGCTGAACCTGACGGTGCGCTCCCGCGAGCTGCTGTCCCCGTCGATGGTCCGGGTGGTCCTGGGTCTCGACGAGCCCGAGCGCTACGCGGACATCGTCCCGCCCGAGAAGTACGTCAAGCTCGTCTTCCTCCGGCCCGGCCAGGAGCACCCCTGCCCGGAGCACCCCGGCGCGGCGGGCGCCGCCGTGCCGGGACCCGGTGCTGAGGAGCCCGGTTCGGCACCCCCGGTCCCGGAGGCCGGGGGGAACCCGGACTACTGGGAGCTCAAGGAGACCCTGCCCGGCGACCAGCAGCCCGTCACCCGCCACCTCACGATCCGCCGCTACGTGCCCGAGCGGCACGAGCTGTGGATGGACTTCGTGCTGCACGGCGACGAGGGCTTCGCCGGCCCGTGGGCGGCCGGTGCCGAGCCCGGGGACCGCATCATCGCCCTGGGCCCCGGCGGCAAGTGGACACCCGCCCCTGATGCCGCGTGGACCCTCCTCGCCGCCGACGACGCCGCGATCCCCGCCGCCCTCGCCGTTCTGGAGGCACTCCCGGCGTCCGCGCAGGGCGAGGTGCTGCTGGAGGTGGACTCGCCCTGCGACGTCCAGCCGGTGTCCGCCCCGGCCGGGATGGCGGTGCGCTGGGTGTTCCGGGCGGAGGACGGGCCCTGCGAGGACCCCGCCCTGGTCCGGGCCGTGCGCGAGGCCGGGTGGCCCGCGGACCCGCAAGGGGTCCAGGTCTTCGCCCACGGCGAGCGGGAGGTCATGAAGGCCCTGCGCGAGGAGCTGTTCACCCGCCGCCGGCTGGAGCGGGGCCAGGTCTCGCTGTCCGGCTACTGGGCGCGGGGACGCACCGAGGACGTGTTCCAGGCCGAGAAGAAGCTGCCGGTCGGCCAGATCCTCTGATCCCGGCCCGGACCCGGACCGTCGCCGCCGTCCTGCACCGGGCTGCCGTCACACCGGGTGCCGGCGAAGGAGAGGCAGTGGCACTTCCCGGCATGGCGGAGACCGACGTGGTGTCGCCCGGGCCGGTGCTGCACCGGATGACGGACGCACCACTGCGGCGTGTCCGGGCTGAGAACTGCTCGCCGTGCCATGCCGCCCTGCCGGTGAGGCGTCAGGCCTGCTCCGCGACGACGGCGTGCCTGCCTGCGGTGCCGGGCGGGCGCTGTGGTCGCGTTCCGGGATCCCGGTGCCGGCTCCGGGTTCCCGGTCCATGCCTAGGGTGTCGGACGCGGTGGGGACCATGAGACATGACCATCACCGCCGGTCGGTCGCGGAACCTGGAGGAGGTCCTCCGGGAGGACACGGACGTGGCCGAGCAGGAGTACGCCGGCGCCGTGGCGGAGCTCGTCGAGGACGCCCGTGCGGAGGCCCGGGCCGCGGGCCGCCAGCTGCGGGTGATCCACCGGATGTGGCAGCTGCAGGAACGGGCCCAGGAAGGTCGACGGGCGGTCAGGGCACGCTGGTCGGCCGAGCGCCCTAGTGATCCTGAGCACTGCGTTCCCGAACCGGGGCAGCGCACGGTGCTGGACGTGGCCGACGAGATCGGCCCGGCACTGCGGCTGCCGGCGAGCACGGCTGTGCGGCGAGTGGAGAACGCGGTCCTGCTGGCTGAGTTGCTGCCCGGCGTCCTGCGAGCCCTCGAGACCGGGGCGATCGCCCTGCGGCAGGTCGAGGTGATCGTGGACCTGTGGCGGGACCTGGCGGGCGAGGCCGGCCGGACGCCCGAGCAGTGGACACCCGGCGATGCCGTGGTCGGCGTCGTGGACGAGCTGTTGGCGAAGGCGCCGACGGCCACCGCGGCGCAGCTCCGGGCGCTGGCCCGGCGGCGGCGGGCCTGGCTGCGGGTCGGTTCCGCGGAGTCCCGTCACCGGGCGGCCCGCCGGGGACGCAGGGTGTGGATAGAACCGGAGGAGGACGGCATGGCACGGCTGTGCGCGCTCCTGGACGCCGCCACCGCCCACGCCGTCCATGCCCGTCTCGCGTCCATCGCCGCCCGTGTGGATCCGCACGTCCCGCCCTCCGACGTGCTGGACTCTGCCCGTGGCGGCCAGGGCGCCGTGGAGAGCCCCGGCCAGGACCGAGATCAGGACTGCGGGTACGGCCGCCCGCGCACGGCCGGCCAGCTGCGTGCGGACGTGCTGGCTTCGCTGCTGCTGGACGGGGAGCCCACCCGGATGCCCGAGCACCTGCGCGGAATCCGCGGACAGGTCGCGGTCACCGTGCCCGTGCTCGCTCTGCTGGAGCACCACGCCCAGACATCCGCCGGCGGGCTCCCCGGCGGCCCACCGACCGCCGGCGAAATGCCTGGCGATTCACCGAGCGGCGGCGGGATGCCCGGCGCGTCATCCAACAGTGGCAGGATGCCCGGCAAGCCACCCAACGGTGGATTGCCCAACGGTGAGCGCGCCACCGGAATGCCGGGCCAGTCACCCAACGGTGGCGGCATGTCCGGCAAGTCATCAAGTGGCGGCTCGCCCGACGGCGAGCGCGCCACCGGAATGCCGGGCTGCGCGGAGCTGGAAGGCTATGGGCCGATCCCGATGAGCGTGGCCGAACGGATCGCCGCAGGCGCCGGCTCCTGGTCGAGGGTTTTGACCCACCCGGTCACCGGCACGGTCCTGGACCACGACCGCACCACCTACGCCGTACCGGCCGACCTCAAGCGCCGGCTGCGGGCGAGGGACGGCACCTGCCGGTTCCCCGGGTGCCGGCGCCGGGCCGAGCAGTGCGACCTAGACCACACCGTGGCCTGGGTCGAGGGCGGGCCGACGGCCGCGGACAACCTCGCCCACCTGTGCCGCCACCACCACGTCCTCAAGCACCGGCACGGCCCGCTCGGACGCTGGCAGGTCCGGCACCGCCGCCCGGGGACGCCGGAGGGCGTCCTGGAATGGATCTCACCGGCAGGACGCGTCCACGTGACCTACCCGCAGCAGCATCACCATCCCGTGCTCTCACCACTGCGGATCGCCGACGGCCTGCCCGTCGACGCCCCGCCACCGGCTGGGCCACCGACGCCCGACTCGTCACCGCCCGGGAACCCGTGGACATCCCACGGCCAGATCCCCTGCGCCGTCCGTCCGCACGCCGTCCGTCCGCACGACGACCCACCGCCGTTCTGAACCGGACCGAGGATCCACCCGGTTCCGTTCCGAATCCAGGGCCCCCGGGGTCTGATCCGGTTCGAGGACTTGCCCGGTTCTGGCCCGGATCGAGGTCCACCCCGTGCAGGCCCCCATCGAGGTCCACCCCGTGCAGGCCCCCATCGAGGTCCACCCCGTGCAGGCCCTCATCGAGGGTCCGCCAGGCCCCGGCCCGGGTCGGCGAGTCAACGGCGCCGGTTGCGGCGGGAACTGGTGCCGTTGAGGTGCCCCACGAACGGGCGCATGAGGTACTTGCCGAGCACCACCCCGGAGGCGAGGGCCACGATCGAAGCCATCGCGTTGACGAGTCCCACGATCCCGGGGCCGTAGGTGTCCGTCTCCACGGTGATGGTGTACATGCCGCGGAAGATGGACAGCCCGGGCAGCAGGAACGTCATCGCGGGGATCGCCAGGACCAGTTGGGGAATGCGGTGCCGGGCCGCGAGCACGGTCGCCACGCACCCGCTCGTGACCGCCGCGAGAGCCGTGTCCAGGCGGGCACCGACACCCGCGGCCATGCCGGCGTGGTAGACCACGAGGCCGCCGAGGGCGGTGGCCACGGTCGAGAGCACGTGGCGGGGCTTGGCCTGCATCGTGACCGCGATGAGCCCGGTGGCGATCAGCATGAACACGGAATTGGTCAGCGGGCCCACCGGGTCGAAGGCGCTCTGCGAGACGTCGACCCGGGGCATGCCGGCGTAGCCGGCCACGGAGATGCCGCCGGCGATGCCGGCGACGATGCCGAGGAATGCCATGGACGTGGAGAGCAGGCGGCCGGCCGCCGTGACCGGGAAGCCGTTGATCGCGTCCTGCATGGTGGAGACCATGCGGGTGGTGGGCAGGAGCAGGATGATCCCGCCCGCGATGACCCGTGTCGGGGACAGGTCGACTCCGGCCCAGGACAGCAGCAGGGCCATCGTGGTGAGGATCCCGGACTGGGCGGCCATGGTGAAGAACTCGGGGATGCGCCAGACGCCCAGCCGGTGCGCGACGATCTGGTTGATGACCGAGGACAGCCCGGCGACGAGCGAACCCAGAACTCCTCCCCCGATGCCGACCGTGATGGTCATCGCCGCGGCGGTCGTGGCGGCCCGCACCATCCACCGCGGATAGGGCTTGGGCTTGGCGTTGATCGCCTCCAGGCGCCGCTCCGCCTCCCCGCGGGGCATCTCCCCGCCCGTGATGTCCGCGACGAGCTGGTGCGTCTCGGCCAGGCCCGCGTAGTTGTCCGTCCAGGAGCGCACCACCCGCATGACCGTGTGGCTGTTGGTGTCCGGGTCGTTGAAGACGTCCTCGCGGGTACGGGTGTCCCCGCCCTCCGGCTGGTCGTCGGCGATGTAGTTGATCGTCACCGCCTGGTTGGTGATGTCCACCTCGACGTTCTCGACCCCGTACGTGGTGCACACGGCGATGATGGCGTTCTCGACGTCGAGGGCGTCCGCCCCGTAGTGGAACATCGTCTCCGCCAGCCGCAGCGCGAAGTTGAGGGTGCGCCGTGCCTGCCGGCTGGTGGACTCCCCGAAGCGGCGCAGGTTGGCGAAGGGCGAGGCGTTGAGCCGTTCCACCACGCGCATGGGAGCGGTCGGGGCGGACTCCCCCTGCAGGATGGACCGCAGCCGGGCTCGCCCGCCGGGTCGGGCGCCCTGCGCACGGGTGGACGGGTAGGCGCCCCGCTGCATCCGGTCGGAACTCTTGCCGGGAGCCGGGAGGGGCCCGATCGTCGTCGTCTCCGGTCGGGAGACGGGGACCGTGTCGGTGCGGCGCCGTCGGCGGGCCGGCACCGACAGGGGCACGGTCTCGGCAGCCGAGAGCAGCTCCTGACGCTTCTGCGGCTCGGGAGTGTCATGGTGCCGGCGGATCAGGCTGGTGCTCAGCACAGGCAGCGGCTGCGGGGCGTCCGGCACGATGTCGGGCGCGGCGGTTCCCGCGCGGCGCCGGGCGTGGAGGGCCTGGTCCTCGGTGGGGCGGACCGTGGGCAGGCCCGCCCCGTGCCGGGCGATCGGGCGGGCCGCGCCCGTGAGCGTCGTGTCCCCGCCGGGGCCGAACGGCTCGACGACATGGACGTCGGGCTCTCCGGCCCCGTCCGACGAGGGGTAGGCGGCGAACTGGCGCAGGGGGGCGCGCTGGTCGGTCACCACGCGGCGTTCCTCCTTCCGTGGCGCGGGGGCAGGAGCCCGGAGGGCGGTCGGGTCCGGATCAGTAGAAGGGCTGGCCCGTGCGCCGCACCCACAGCTGGCGCTGGACCTTCTCGGCCACGTTGGTCCAGACGGCGTACTTGGCGGGGCTCAGGACCTGGTCGTGGACGCCCACGAAGTCGACCACGCTCTTGGTGAAGCTCGTCTTGAACAGGCCCAGCCCGTAGTACGGGTGCTCCTTGTTCTTGAGCTGGTCGCTCGGCGGGGTGCCGCAGAAGTCGTACTCGACGATCCCGTGCTCCCGCATGAGGTCCGTGATCGCGGTCCACTGGAGCAGGTGGGAGTCACCGTACTGGCGGCGCCGGGGCTTCGAGCCGCCGTCCTTGTAGGTGCCCTTGCTGCCGTAGGCGATGACGTAGGCGCCCACGGAGGGCTCGCCGTCCTCGTAGGTGAAGTACAGCCGGCCCTGACCGGCCTGCTCGAACGTCGTCCAGAACTTCGCGTAGTACTCGTAGGAGCGCAGGTTCACGTTCGCGCCCCCCTGCCCCACCGTGTCCATGAGCGCGTACATCCGGCGCATGTTCTGCTCGGTGAGCTCGACCCGTTCGACCGTGCAGCCCTCGCGCAGGGCCCGCCGGACGGCGTTGCGCCCGCGGGAGTGCAAGGACTTCAGCACGGCCTCCTCGTCCCGGTCGGTGTCGAGGACCGCGGTGGAGTCGTTGGGCTGGATGTTGAAGGACTTCTTCAGCCCGGCCCGCGCGAGCACGCCCCGGGCGTGCTCCGAGTCCAGCACGTCCGGCTCGATCTTGATCGCGAACACGTTGAGCCGCTGCTCCGCCACGAGCCGGGCGCTGGCCGCGGCGATCCCGGGGATGTCGTCGACGGAGGCGACGTCCGGGCCCTTGATCATGTACCAGAGCTTGCCGAGGGCGGGCACCGGCTTCTCGAGGACGAGGTTGTAGGACGCCTGCCCTCCGTCGGCGGGCTCGTGCACGAGGTGCAGGGGCCGCCAGCCGTGGTCCGCCTTGACGTCCGCGAAGGACGCGGACTGCAGCAGGTTGCCGCCGTGCGGGTTCGCCGTGACGTGGGTGTCCCAGTCGGCGATCTCCTGGTCGGTGGCGAAACGTGCGGTGAACTCTCGCAAGGCTCTCTCAATCGTCGAGGTCGTCGGGGGCGGCCTGCCTGGTGACCGGCGGGCCGGTACGCCGGCGGGGGCCGGCCCGGGTCAGTCTAACCGTGCGGGCCTGAGCGGCTTCTGAACCGTGCCGGTCCGGTGCCGCGCTGTGCATCCTGTGGTGCCTGCGCGGCGCTCCGGCTCCCTGCGGCGGTGGTCGAGCGGTGGTCGGTCGGCGGTCATCGGGCCTCCATCGGGGTGTGCGGGCATCCCCTCCACGGCAGTCGGCGCCCGTGCGGGACCCGTGAGACAGGTCGGAGGGCACGCGACGGCGCCCGCCCACCGTGTGGTGGACGGGCGCCGGGGCCGGACGGTGCGGTCCTACTCGGCGTCGTGATCCGTCTCGAGGATCTGCGCGAGCGCATCGAGCGCGTCCTCGGCGCCCGCGCCCTCGGCGCGGAGCACGACCTTGTCCCCCTGGCCGGCGCCGAGGGACATCAGCGACAGCACGCTCGAGGCGTCCATCGCCTCGTCCTCGGGCTCGCCCTCGGCGGCGATCGTGATGTCGAGGTCGTACTCCCCGGCCGCCTCGGCGAAGATCGCCGCGGGACGGGCGTGCAGGCCGACGGACGAGGCGATGGTGGCGATGCGTTCTGCCATGGTGGTGCTCCTTCGGGTTGCGGGGTCCGGGGTGACGGACCCCGGTGGTTGGGGTACTGGGGGACGGTGCGGTCGGGCCGTCAGAGCCCGAGCTCGGCGAGCACGCCGAGCTGAGCCCGCACGGCGGCGGCGGCCTCCTCCGCGCTGGGCTGTTCGATCGCGACCTCGGCGAGGGCCTGCGCGGTGGCCAGGTCGACGCTGCGCAGCACTGCGGCGACCGCGGCCAGTCCGCGGGGGCTCATGGACAAGGTGTGCACGCCGAGGCCCACGAGCACCACGGCGAGCGCGGGATCGGCCGCGGCCTCGCCGCAGACGCCCACGTTGCGCGGGCCCGCACCCTCGGACTCGGCCCGGCGGGCACCCTCCACGGTGTACCGGATCATGCGCAGCACGGCGGGCTGCCACGGGTTGTTGAGCTCCGCGAGCGAGCCCATCATCCGGTCCGCGGCCATCGTGTACTGAGTGAGGTCGTTGGTGCCCAGGGAGACGAACTCGACGTGGCGCAGGATCTGGTCCGCGGTGACGGCCGCGGACGGCGTCTCGACCATGACCCCGGGCACCCGCAGGCCGGCTGCCGCCGCCATCGCGGCGAAGTCCCGGGCCTCGGAGGTCGTGGCGATCATCGGCGCCATGACCCACACCTGCGCGTCCGTGGCCTTCTCCGCCAGCGCGATCGCCTCGAGCTGACGGGCCAGCACGCCCGGCACCGAGCGGTCCGTGCGGTAGCCCCGCACGCCGAGGGCGGGATTGGGCTCGGCGGTGTCCGTGAGGAAGGGCAGCGGCTTGTCCGCCCCGGCGTCGAGGGTGCGGACCACCACCTTCTTGCCGGGGAAGGCCTCGAGGATCGCGGTGTACTGCTCGACCTGCTCCTCGACGGAGGGCTCCTTGTCCCGCCCCAGGAAGCAGAACTCGGTGCGCAGCAGCCCCACGCCCTGGGCCCCGGCCGCGGCCGCCGTGCGGGCGTCCTCGGGGGTGCCCACGTTGGCCAGCAGCGGCACCTCGGTGCCGTCCGAGAGCACGCCGCGGCCGTCGAAGGCGCTGCGCGCCGCGGCGCTGCGCACCCATGCCTCCACGAGCTCCTGCTCGTCCTCCCCGGGCTCGGTGCGGATCTCGCCGGTGGCGCCGTCCACGAACACGCTCGTGCCGTCCGCGAGCGCCTCGACGCCCCGGGCGGCCACGACCGCGGGAAGCCCGAGGTTGCGGGCCAGGATGGCCGTGTGGGACTGCGGCCCGCCGCCGGAGGTGACCAGGGCCAGGACCATCTCCGGGTCCAGGGTCGCGGTGTCGGCGGGCGCGAGGTCCTCGGCGGTCAGCACGAACGGGACGTCCCGCTGCGGCACTCCCGGCATGGGCAGACCCCGGAGCTGGCACACCAGCCGCGCCCGGACGTCCTCGATGTCCGCGGCGCGCTCGGCCATGTACCCGCCCAGGGCGCGCATCTGGTCCGCGTAGTCGCTCGCGGCCTCCCACAGGGCCCGCTCGGGGGCGAGCCCCTTCCCGGTGATGAGCTTCGCGGCGTTCTTCAGCAGCGCCTTGTCCCCCGCCATGAGAGCGGTGGACTTGAGCACGTCCGCGGCGTCCTTCTCGACAGCGACCTCAGCGCGGCGCTTGAGCTCGGCCTTGACGGCGGCAGCGGCCGTCTGCAGCCGGGCCACCGCCGCCTCGGGCTCCTCGTCCTGCAGGGTCAGCCCCGCGGCCGGCTCGGAGACGGGCTCCGGCATGCTCACGAGCTCGCCGATGACGCGGCCCGCGCACACCCCCACGCCTGTCAGTGTCTGCATGGTGTTCCTCTTCCTCGAGAAAGATCTGACCGGTCGGCGCACGGACCCCGTACGGGGCCCGTGCCCCGCTCAGGCGGTGGTCGGCACAGCGGCGGCGTCCTCGCGCGAGCGGGTGGCGTCCGCCACCCGTCCGTGCGCTCCGCCCACGTGCTTGAGGGCGACGACGACGGCCGCAGTGACCACGGTACCGACAACCACCGCGAGCAGGAACATCAGCGGGTTGCCGATCACGGGCAGGATCCAGACCCCGCCGTGCGGCGCGGCAGAGGTGACGCCTGTGGCCATGCTGACCGCGCCGGCCACCGCGCCACCGATCATGGACGCGGGCAGCACGCGTAGCGGGTCCGCCGCGGCGAACGGGATCGCTCCCTCGGAGATGAAGGACGCACCCAGCAGCCAGGCGGCCTTGCCGTTCTCCTGCTCGGCCACCGTGAAGTACCGCTTGGCCACCGTCGAGGCGAGGGCCATGGCCAGCGGGGGCACCATGCCGGCGGCGATGACGGCGGCCATGATCTCCTGCGGAGCGGTGTTCGCGGCGGTCGCGGCACCGAGTCCCGCGGCGGCGAACGTGTAGGCGACCTTGTTGATCGGCCCGCCCAGGTCGGTACCCATCATGAGGCCGAGGATCGCGCCGAGCGCCAGCGCGCTGGCACCGGTCATGCCGCTGAGGACCTCGGTCAGCCACGCCATGAAGGTTGCGATCGGCCCGCCCAGGACCAGCAGCAGCAGGCCCGCGGCGAAGATCGTGGCGAGCAGCGGGATGATCACCACGGGCATCAGCGAGCCGAGCCAGCGGGGCAGGCGCGGCTGCGCCAGCCAGTAGGCGGCCAGACCGGCCAGCAGGCCGCCCACGATGCCGCCGAGGAAGCCGGCGTCCATGAAGTTCGCGACCAGTCCCGCGGCGAAGCCGGGGGCGATGCCGGGCCGGTCGGCGAGCCCGTAGGCGATGTAGCCGGCCAGGGCGGGCACGAGCAGGCTCATGGCCAGGTTGCCCATCTTGAACAGCACGGCCCCGATGTACTGTGCCAGGGTGAACTCGCCCAGGTTCCAGAGGGTCGAGCCCGTCAGGACGTCGTCGGCGACGTTGGCGATGTCCGCGCCGGCGATCATGAAGCCGAAGGCCATGAGCAGACCACCCGCGGCCACGAACGGGATCATGTAGCTGACCCCGGTCATCACGGCCTTGCGGATGCGGGTGCCCCAGCCTTCGCGGCCGCCGGAGGAGGCGGCTTCGTCGGCGGCGCCGCCGGCGGCGCCCTGCACGCGCTTGGCGTTCGGGTTCGCGGCGTTGGCGAGGGCCTCCTCGATCATGACCTTCGGCTCGTCGATGCCGCGCTTGACCGGCGAGGCGACGTAGGGCTTGCCCGCGAAGCGGGAGCGGTCGCGGACGTCGACGTCGGTCGCGAAGATCACGGCGTCGGCCGCGGCGATGGTGGCCGGGTCGAGCTTGGTGAAGCCGGCGGAGCCCTGGGTCTCGACCTGGAGGTCGACCCCCATCTCCTCGGCGGCGTAGGTCAGCCCGTCCGCGGCCATGTAGGTGTGGGCGATGCCGGTGGGGCAGGCCGTGACGGCCACGATCTTCTTGCCGGCGTGCGAGTCGGCGTCAGCCGCGGCGGGCGCGGCATCCGCAGTCTGCACGACGGGCGCCGGGGCGTCACCCGCGTCCCCGGACCGGGCGTCCACCGAGGCGGGCACCGCGGCGGCGGAGGTCGCGCCCGCGGTCCCCGCACCGGCCGCGGAGGCGCCCTCGGCGGTACCGCCGAGTCCCAGCGCGTCGTCGACGATCCGGACGATCTCCTGCTCGGACCGCGCGGCGCGCAGGGCGGCCACGAAGTCCTTCTTCATCAGCGACCGGGCGAGCTTGGCCAGCAGCTTCAGGTGCGTCTGGTCGGCGCCCTCGGGCGCCGCGATGAAGAAGACGATGTCGGCGGGGCCGTCCTTCGCGCCCCAGGGGACGCCCTGGGCGAGCCGTGCCATGACCAGCGTCGGCTCGAGCACGGCCGTGGAGCGGCAGTGCGGGATCGCGATGCCGCCGGGGATGCCGGTGGCGGTCTTGTTCTCGCGGGCGATGGCGTCCGCCAGCAGCCCGTCGAGCTGCTCCGCGCGCCCGGTTCGCTGCACCAGGGCGGCGAGCCGGCCGATGACGGTTTCCTTGTCTGCCCCCAGGTCCTGGTCGAGCGAGACCAGGTCGGGAGTGATGAGCTCGGACACGATGTCCTCCTTGAGCGGCCGGGCCGGAGGCCCGGTTGGATCGGATGAGGTGAGGTGGAGCGGTTCAGCCGGAGACGGCGCGCGCGGGGAGCTCCCGCACGCTGACCGCCTCGGGGGTGGTCTCGGAGAGGGCCGGGACCCGGGTGCCCGGCAGCGCGGCCGCCGCGGACCCGGAGGCCACGGCCTGCCGCAGGCACTCCGGCGGCGCGTCGCCGCGCTCCTGGGCGATGAGGTAGCCCGAGAGCGAGCTGTCGCCGGCGCCCACGGTGGAGCGCACGGACACGGGGGCGTGGACGGCGTGCCAGGAGCCCTCCGGGACGGTGAGCACCGCCCCGCCGGCCCCGAGGGTCGTGAGGACCGCGCCCAGGCCGCGGCCCACCAGCGCGGCGGCGGTCGCCGCCGCGAGGTCGGGATCGGCCTCGAGCCGTTCGCCGTCGACCGTCCCCACGAGCTCGGCGAGCTCCTCGCCGTTGGGCTTGATGAGGTCGGGCAGGGCGTCGTCGCCGGACATCGCGCCTGCCAGCGCCGCCCCGGAGGTGTCCACGGCGAACAGGGGCGAACGCTCCCCCAGGGCCGACCGGACACGGCGGACGATCCGGGCGTAGACGTCCTCGGGGGCACCGGGCGGCAGGGAGCCGGCCAGGACCACCCAGGAGGCGTCCGCGCCGCGGTGGACGAGGAGCTCGACGACGGCGTCGACGTGCTCGGAGCCCAGCGGTGCGCCCGGGGCGTTGATCTTGGTGGTGGTGCCGTCCGGCTCGGTGATCGTGATGTTCGAGCGGATCGGGGCGCCCACGGGGACCGTCTCGTAGGGGACGTCCGCCGCGGCGAGCTCCGCCAGCAGCGGGTCGCCCGGGTCGCCCGGCAGCACGGCCATGGTCGGGACGCCGCTCGCGCGCAGCGCCCGGGAGATGTTCACGCCCTTGCCCCCCGCGTCCTGCCGGGCGCCGTCGGCGCGCTGGACGGCGCCGCGGCGCAGCGTGGCCGGGAGCTCGACCGTGCGGTCGAGGGACGGGTTGAGGGTGACGGTGAGGATCACGCGATCACCACCTCGACGTCGGCCTCCTCGAGGGCGGCGGCCAGTTCGGGACCGGGCTCCCGGTCGGTGATGAGGGTGTCGACTTCGTCGAGCGACGCGAAGCGCATGAGGGTCTCCTGATCGTGCTTGGCGGAGTCGCAGAGGACCACGACCCGGCGGGAGGTCTGGATGATGGCGGCCTTGACGACCGCCTCGATGGGGTCCGGGGTGCTCAGCCCGAACGCGGCGTGGATCCCGTTGCAGCCCACGAACGCGAGGTCGGGGCGCAGCCGGGTGTAGTGCTCCGCGGCCCGTCCGCCGGCGGCGGCCCAGGTGAGCTTGCGGACCCGCCCGCCGACGAGCTCGAGCCCGATGCCGGAGGCGTCGGCGAGCTTGGCGGCGATGTGCAGGGCGTGGGTGATGATGAGCTGCTCCTGTCCGTCCGGCAGGGTGGAGTCGGTGCGGACGATGAGGTCGGCCAGGGCCTCGACGGTGCTGCCGGCGTCGAGCACGACGGCCCCCGCCCCGCTGGTGCGCAGCAGGTCGAACGCCGCCTGCGCGATCCGCCGCTTCTCCGGGGTGTTCAGGTGCTTGCGGGACGAGATGGTCTTCTCGTCGGACGTCGACTGGTCCGCGGAGACGGCTCCCCCGTGCACCCTGCGGAGCCTGCCCGCGGCCTCGAGGGCCGCGAGGTCGCGGCGGACCGTCTCCATGGTGACGTCGAAGCGGCGTGCCAGATCCGCACCGTTGACCCGACGAGTCGTGAGCACCAGCTCGGCGATCTCGGCCTGGCGTTCCTCTGCGAACATGGCGTGCACCTCACGGATGGGAAGGACGGACGATCATTGCGTTCCCTTGAGTTTATGTGAGTTCGTGTGGTTTTACCAGGGTTCTGGTGATCCATTTCACGAAGGGCCACATTCGGGGTCGTGCTCCGGCAGGTCGGCTCCTCCGGCTCCCGCGAGGTCGGCCGCTTCGGGGTCCACCCTCCATCACGCGGGCCCGCGACGCCCAGCGGTCCGGGGCGGCCTCCGCGAACGCGCCTCCGAACTGCTCGACGCCTTCGGAGCAGCGGCCCGGCACCGCCGACAGGACGGCCCTGGTGGACCTGGTGCCGCGCTTCCCCGAGCCCGACGCCGATATCATCCTGGTGACGGAGGACGGCCGGACCGTGGAGCAGGATGCCCACGGCGCCCTGCTCGCTGCCCGGGGCGCGTACGCCGCCCTGCACGCGAGCCGGCTCGCGGCTCCGACGATCCCCGACGACGCCCCACCCCCACCAGGCCCCTCGACGTGCAGGAGAGCACCACCCATGACACCCCGTGAGCTCTACGGACGCTTCGCCCTCGCGGAGGCGGTGACCTGGACCCTGCTGATCCTCGGCATGGTCCTGAAGTACACGGGGGTCTCGGAGGCCTTCGTGCCCGTCTTCGGCATGCTGCACGGACTCGTGTTCCTGGGCTACTGCGTGGTGACCTGCTTCGTGTGGGTGGACCAGCGGTGGTCCGCGGGGTTCGGGGTGCTGGGCCTGGCCAGCGCCGTGGTCCCGTACGCCACGATCCCCTTCGAGCGCCGCGCGGAGCGCACGGGCCGGCTCGCCGGCGGCTGGCGCCTGGCACCCGGCGGCGACCGTCCCGGCACCGTGCCGGAGCGGCTGGAGGCCTGGTCGCTCCGCAGCCCGCGGCTGGCGGTGGTGGCGGGCGTGGTCGTGGTCGCCGGTCTCGCCTCGGTGCTCCTGTACCTGGGCCCGCCCGTCCCCCGCGGCTGAGCCCGGCCCGCGCCACACCGGTTCCAGGCGGGCGCGCGCCCGGTATAGCGTGGTCGCAGGACGGCCCCGCCGACCCACGGCGGCGCCACGAGGAGGATCCACGTGACCAATTTCGCCAACGTCGAGCGCCGGCACCTCGCCGCGCTCCTGCGCCGAGTGGGCCCCGACGCCCCGACCCTGTGCGAGGGCTGGAGAACCCGTGACCTCGCCGTGCACCTCGTCCTGCGTTCGGGGCGACCGGACGTCCTGGCCGGCCAGGTGCTGCCGCGGGTGCCCGTTCTGGGCGAGCGCGCCCGCCGCGCCGAGCAGGCCGTCGCCGGCCAGCCGTGGGAAGAGCTCGTGCGGAAGGTCGAGCACCCCCCGCTGTACTCGCTCGCGCGGCTGGGACCGGTGGACAAGCGGATGAACACCGTCGAGTACTTCGTCCATCATGAGGACGTCCGCCGGGCCCAGCCCGGCTGGCACGAGCGCCCACTGCTGCACGACGAGGAGCAGGCGCTGTGGCGGTCCCTGACCCTGGCGGCCAAGGTCATGCTCAAGGACGAGGAGGACACGGTGGTGCTCATCGCCCCGTCCTACGGCGCCGTGCGCGGCGGCCGTGGCAGGACGGGAACCGTGCGCGTGCTGCGCGCCGTGCCGAGCGAGCTGCTGCTGTGGACCTTCGGCCGCCGCGAGCAGGCCAGGGTGGAGCAGACCGTCGAGTAGTCCGTGACCCGCACGGACGCCTGGAGGGGACCGCGCGGCGCGCGGTCCCCTCCTGGCGTCCTGGGCCGTCAGCGGAACAGGTCCGCCCGGACGCCCATGATGATCCGGTCGCCGGGCCGCGCGGTGCGCATGTACCGGGCGACCTCGTGCTCGTGGAGGGCGATGCACCCCGCCGTGGGCTTCTTGTTCGCGTGCAGGAAGATCGCGAAGCCGTCGCCCTGGACGATGGACGAGTCGGGCGGGCGGTTGTAGTTGATCACCACGCCGAGCCGGTAGTCCCCCGACTGCGCGAAGTACCACATGTTCTCGTCCGGCCAGGTGTAGCCGGCCGACTCGAAGTACTTGTTGTAGAGCGAGCCCAGGCGCCCGCCCCACCGGGAGTTCGGGTTGAGCTGCCGGTAGGGCAGCGCGGTGCCCGGGTTGTAGACGCCGAAGGACTCCGTGACCGAGTACGAGCCCTGCGGCGAGAACAGGTACTGCGTGTGCCCCGAGGGCACCCCGGGCCGCTTGAACCCGCTGGCGCCCACGTAGGCGGACGTCCGCCACTCCTCCACGTAGCTGCCGCCGATCCGCACGCAGTTGACGAACGTGGCCTCCGAGCGCCCGTAGCCCTCGGCGATCGTCAGGGACACGCGTGCCGCGTTGCGGGTCGGCTGCACGGAGCGCCCCGTGTTGAGGTGGTGGCACTCACCGCGGAACAGGTGCGTGCGGACCCCCGTGGCCCGGCTCCAGGTGACGAGTCCCCGCTGGAACGTCTGGTGCACGGTCCCGGTGCCGACCTCGTCGGTGACCGGATAGCCGAGCGTCCCCCGCTCGCGTCCCGTGGCGATCCACCGCTGACCGATGGCGCCGTTCGTCTTGACCGCCCGTGCCCCCCGTCCCGGGGCTCCAGTAGATCGTGTGCGCCTTCGAGAAGGACTGCCGGCACCCGCCGCCGGCCAGCCCGCATACCTCGTCGGTCGTGGGGTAGCCGTAGGCCCCGGTCTCGCGCCCGCCGAGGGCCCACTTGTGGCCGATGGCACCCCGGCTCTGCACGGTCCGCGCCCCGGTGGCGGGGCTCCAGTAGATCGTGTGCGCCTTCGAGAAGGACTGCCGGCACCCGCCGCCGGCCAGCCCGCAGACCTCGTCGGTCGTGGGGTAGCCGTAGGCCCCGGCCTCGCGCCCGCCGAGGGCCCACTTGTGGCCGATGGCACCCCGGCTCTGCACGGTCCGCGCCCCGGTGGCGGGGCTCCAGTAGATCGTGTGCGCCTTCGAGAAGGACTGCCGGCACCCGCCGCCGGCCAGCCCGCAGACCTCGTCCTCGACGGGCCAGCCCAGTGCCTCCACGCCGCCGGTGGTGATCCACCGGTGGCCGATCGCGCCCCGCAGCTGCACGAAGTGCGCGCCGTGCGCCTCGGACCACAGGACCACGCCCCGCTGGTGCGGCCACTCCCAGCCACCCTTCCAGGGACGCATTCCCGCGGTCGGCTCCCCGGTCCTCGATCCGGACCGGGCGGCAGCGGCCTCCAGGGCCTGCCGGACCTCGGCGGGCACGGCCGCGTTCTCCGCGGCGGCCGCGGCCGCGGTCTCCTCCGGGGCGGCCTGCCGTCCCTCGGCGGGCTCCGCCCCCGGAGAGGACTGCGTCGTCGGCTCGTCGCCGGCTGTGGGCTCGGCCGGGACCGCGGGTTCCGCGGCTCCGGCCGAGGTGGTGGGCTCCGCGGAGGCACCGGGCGACGCCTGGGCCTCGGGGGCCGGGGCGACCGTGAGCACGGCGCGGGCCGCGGCACCGGTGGCGTCCACCACGGCGTAGCCCACCTCCACCGGGCGCGCGTCGGCCGGCCCGTCCGGGGCGGGGGTCAGGGCGAGGACCGGGTGATCGGGGACCTCGTCCCAGCCCTCGGGCAGGGCCTCGGGCCCCGTGCCCGGGGACACCACGCGCACGGACCCGAGGTCCGTGCGCAGCTCGTCGACGAGCTCGGCGTCGGAGTCGGGGGCCGAGGGGTCCACGAGCAGGAGCCGCACCGTCGTGGGGTCCTCGAGGTGGTCGTTGGCCAGGACGTCGACGAGCGCGGTCCTGCCCGCGGGCACGGTGGACTCGTCGTCCGCCGGTGCGAGCCGCACGGTCGGCGCGACGGAACCCGCGGTGGGACCGGGCGCCGTCGTCGGCCCGGCCGAGACGCCGGGTGCGGGCGCGGACGGCGCCGCGAATGCCCCCGGGGCGCCGGTGAGGGCGACCGCGAAGCAGGCCGCGACCGCGGCGGGAAGGCGCAGAGCTGAGATCTTCATGGGGGTCCCTTGCTGGGCTTCAGTCGGTGAACTCGACGTAGTGGTCGGGGGTGGTGTTGTCGAAGACGCGGACGGCCAGGTCGGCGTCGTGCTCCGCGGAGAAGGCGACCTCGAGGGAGGCGCTGTCCCCGGGGGCGATGGTCGGGAAGGTCTCCATCGGCACGCCCAGGGAGTCGTCGAAGACGGGGGGCGCCGGCTCCTCGCCCTCGACGGCGACCGGGAAGGACCACGGCACGGCGTCGACCGGGGTGCTGCCGGTGTTGGTGAGGGTGAGCGTGAACACCTGCACCGGGGTGCCGGGGGCGGCCCGGACCGGACGGTCGCCGGTGGTGCCGGGACGAGGCCCCGCCACGACGGCCTCGAGGGAGTCGCTGAGCCGCTGGGCGGCGCCGAAGGATCCTGCGGCGTCCCGGGTGGAGGTGTCGTCGTAGGGAGCCACGTCGTTGCCCGAGGGGGCCGGCCCGCCGCGCGGCGTCTCCGGCGCGGCCCTGCCGGTCTCCGGCGACGCCGATCCGGGCGCGGGCCCGGCCGTGGCCGCCGGCGGGCTCGCGCTGGATGCCGCGGCGGTGCCGGCCGTCGGGTCCTCGGCGCAGCCCGCCAGCGCGACGACGAGCAGCGCCGCGCCGACGGGTCCGAGCCGGCGGCCGGGCGGTGGGGGGAAGGGGACTGCCATGGGGAACTCCTCGACGCGGTCCGGAGGGACCGACCGGCGCCCCGCCGCCTGCGGATGAGCGGTGGAGTGGCGCCGGTCGTTGGGGTCACGCTACACGCGCGGTTTGCTTTTGTGATCCGCATGACACCGTGTGGCGCACGGTGCCGCGGCCGTCACGGGCAGGGGCGCTTGGCGAGCTCGGCCGCCAGGGACTGAGCCGAGGGTGCGGAGGAGTTGATCCGCCAGTCCACCTCCTTGTCGAGGTGGAACCAGACGAGCCCCGTGACATCGGGCTGCTGGGCCAGGTAGTACACCAGGTGCGCGTTCCACTCGGCCTTGGAGCCGCCGGCCTCGGCGGAGGCGGTCTCGGCGATGAGGATCTCCTTGCCGGGGGCGAGGCGGCGCATCTCGGACAGACCGTAGGCGAACAGGTCCCACGGCTGCTGCCAGCTGGACCAGGTCTGGGACGTGCCCCAGTTGTAGCCGTCCAGGGCCACGACGTCGACGTAGTCGGCGCCGGGGTAGAGCCCGTCCAGGGGCGTGGACCCGTAGTAGGGCACGTTCGGGTTCCACACCCACTGCACGTTGTCGGCCCCCGCCCTGGTGAAGATGTCGTGGACGTGGCGCCAGGCCGCGACGTAGTCCCCGGCGCCGTTGCCGTTGACGCCCTCGGCCCACGGGTACCAGTTCCCGTTCATCTCGTGTCCGAAGCGCAGCATCACCGGGGACCCCCACCCGGCCAGGCGAGTGGCCCAGTCGGTGATGTGGGCGTCGTGGGCGCCGGAGGCGATCGCGTCCAGGGAGTAGGCCGGCTGGTCGGTCCCTCCTCCCCAGGCCCACGGCTCCCAGGTCAGCAGCGTGGTGGCTCCGGCCGCACGGGCCTGCTCCAGCTCGAAGTAGGGAACGGGCTGCGCGAAGTCCTTGTAGGACAGGATGATCGAGGGCTTCTCCCCGGTCAGGGACGCGACCTCGGCCAGCTCCTGGGAGGCACTGGGGCCACCAGGGGTGCCCACGCCGAAGCGCAGGGGGCACGTGCGGACCTGGGGCTCGGAAGGTGCGACGGCGACCGAGCGGACCGGTTTCTTGGCCGGGGCGAGCGTCACCGGTCCGGCCGGGAGCTGGACCAAGGGCGCCGCGTGCGCCGCGGGGACTGCTGCCAGCCCGAGGGCCACGGCGGCGGCGACCGCCGTGAGAGAGCACAGGACACGAGGGGGAACAGGAGCAGGCACGGGGAGCCTTCCGACGGGAGCGGGGCTCTCCGCCGACGGCGAGCGCGCTGGGGGTGTCTCGCACGGAGCGACGAGTATTAGCAGGCGCAAACTACCACCCGTGGGCGGCCGCTCCCCACGCCCGGACCGGTCATGTCATACGCGCTGACCGGAGGCGGGATCCCTCCGTCATGGGCGGTGGCCGGCCAGCCGCTGGCGGCCCCGGGCGGTGAGCGGATCGGCTCCCTGTGCCTGCTCGACACGAGGCCCCGCACCCTGAGCGCCGACGAGCGCACGCTGCTGCAGGAGATGGCCGGCTGGGTGGAGCGAGAACTGGCGCTGCAGAGCGAGCTGGACCGCGCCGCGCAGGTCCAGCAGGTGCTCATGCCCCGCACGGCGCCCCGCGTGGACGGCTACGAGCCGGCCGGCCGGTGCGTGTCCACCCAGGCGATCAGCGGCGACTTCTTCGCCTGGCACCTCCTCGACGACGAGCAGCTGCAGCTGCACGTGGCCGACGTGATGGGCAAGGGCATTCCCGCGGCGCTGATCGCGGCCTCGGTCCGCGCGATGCTCGTGGGCGCCAGCCAGTTCAACGACCAGCACAAGGCCTTCGCCCGGGTTGCCGTGGCGTCGCAGGAGCTGCTGGCCGAAACCGGTGCCTTCGTCACCGCGTTCTCCGCCCGCCTGGACCCGGCCACCGGGCGGGTCCAGTACGTCGACGCCGGGCACGGTCTCGCCTTCGTCTTCTCCGCGGACGGCTACCGCCGGCTGGCGCGGTCGGGGCCCCCGCTGGGCGTCTTCCCGGACGACGTGTGGGACCTGCACAGCACCGTGCTCGAGCCGGGCGAGACGCTGGTGGTGGTCAGCGACGGGTTCCTCGACTTCCTCCCCTCGCTCGAGGAGACCCTCGACCGGGCGGTCGGGGCTGAGATCCACGGCCTGCCCGTCGCGGAGCTCGTCGACCGCGCCGTCGCCTTCGCCCGCGTGCAGGGCCGCCCCGACGACGTCACCGTGGTGGCCCTGCGCCGGGCCGCACCGGACGCCGTCCGCGCCTGGGCGGGCGCACCTGGGCAGTCGCACCTGGGCAGTCGCACCTGGGCAGTCGTGCCGGAGCGGCCGCGCCGAACCTCACCGCGGGACCTCACCGCGGGACCTCACCGCGGGACGAGCCGGAAGAGGAACCTGGTCCGGACCATGGCCCACAGCAGCCCCAGGACCACGACGTAGGCGGCGGTGTTCAGCCACAGGTTGCCCTGCTGGAGAGCATCCACGTTGGCCACGGCCAGGACCAGGAACACGTGCACGACGAACACGTAGAGGGTGGCCCGGCCCAGCGGGATGAGGAACCAGCCCAGGGCGCGCCGGAACAGGGCCCAGTAGGCGCTGAGCAGGGTGTAGCCGGCGACGACCACGAGGAGCACGTTCACCAGCCGGCCGATCCCCAGGTAGGTCCGGCCGAAGTAGCTGTCGTAGACGGTGCGGAACGCGGCGTCCGGCAGCAGGGCCAACCGGACGTCGTAGGCGTTGCTGGCATAGGGACTGGACCAGGAGAACAGTGCGAAGGCGGCGGCGAGCAGCAGGGTGGCGACCAGCAGCGGCCGCCGGCGCCGGTCGGCGAACCACGTGACGACCTGCCGCCGGTAGTACCCGGCGACCATGCCGAGCACGAACAGCACCTGCCACACGAGCAGAGGGAACGAATCCTCGAACTGGGAGGGCAGCAGGCGGATCCGGTAGACCGTGCCCGCGGCGTAGAGCCCGCCGCTGACCAGCAGGACCAGCCAGGCCCGGCCGCGAGCCAGGGCGGCGAGCACGAGCGGGCTCACCAGGAGCAGGATCACGTACAGGCCCATGATGTTGAACTGCCACGGCCCGACCTGCAGCAGCAGCACGGCGGGGACCAGGTGGGCCTGGACGGGGAACTCGAAGAGTCCGTCCATGCCTGCGTAGAGGTCGTACGTGGTGCCCGCGGCCCCCGTGCCGGCGGCGCCGGTGCCCTGGTCGGTGAACGTGGTGACGGCCCCGGCGTCGAGGAAGGGCATCCAGCTGAGGGCGTAGACGAGGAGCACGACGACCAGCGCCGTGAGGTAGAGCTTCCACGCCCGTGCAGCGGTGTGGTCGACGACGGTCCCCAGATCGTTCCTCGCCCGCGGCCCGTACACCATGCCCAGCACGGCCCCGGAGAGCAGGACGAACAGCTCGGCCCCCGAGACGACGCCCACGCTCTCCTGGGTCAGCAGCTGGAACCACGAGGTGAGGCCCACGTGGTTGACGACGACGAACACGATCGCGAGTCCCCGCAGCATGTCGATCCGGTGGTCACGCGGCGCCGGCTCCGCGTAGCGCCACGCCCGCGCGGGGCGCCACCGGGGCAGCAGGCAGAGGAGGAGTCCCGCACCGAGGACGGCCGCCGCCGCGGTCCACGCGGCGGGGCCCTGCAGGACGATCCCCGGGGCGGCGGTCTCCGCGCCCGGCAGTGCCGCCTGCTCGGTCACCGGGCCCGTCACCACGGACGAGGCCCGTACTCGGTCCCGGAACTCCGTGGCGAGGCCGGGATCGGCGGTGGACCGCCAGTCGACCGCCAACACCCCGTCCGCCCGCTCCTCGACGGTCTCGTTCCACACGACCGCGCCGATCCGGTCGTAGTCCTCCGAGGAGGCCGCCGTGAGCACCTGGTCCCACCACGGGGCCTTGACCTCGAGCGCGGTCGGCCCGCCCGCGTCCGGGCTGTAGAAGGATCCCGTCTCCACCATGAGCGGCTTGTCGCGACCGGCGGCGTACGTGGCGTAGAACCCGTCCGGCTCGCCCAGCAGCGCACCGAACCCTTCCGGTCCCGGGACGGTGTTGCGGGCCGCCTCGTTGCCGGTCTCGTCGTGGTAGGCCGACAGTCCCACCCAGTCCACGACGTCGTCGCCCGGGTAGTAGGGACCGTAGGGGTCGTCGTCCTGGTCCCAGACCCCGTTGCCGTCGGTGTCCAGCGTCGCGAGGTCCACACCCCGCGGCGCCACGGACGTCGGGGCACGGAACGGGTAGTCGGTCCCGGCGGTGGGCGACCACACCATCACCGGGTTCTCGAGCCGGGCCCCCACCGCGGCCGCCACGGTCCGGAACGCCGCGGTGTAGGCCTCGGGCTGCTGACCCCACGGCACCCAGGAGGCGTTCATCTGCGGCGCGAACCGGATGAACACCGTGCCGCCGAAGCCCTCCGCGACATCGGCCAGCTGACCGGCGAGGACGGCGGCCCGGGCCTCGTCCACCCGGTCCAGCGCGATCCCGGGCCGGATGGTGAGCAGGGCGTGGGCGCCCTGCTCGGAGACCTGGGACAGGTAGTCCCGCAGATGGCCCTGCTCCAGGTCGTCCATCGGCAGAGGCACCGGCCGCCCGAAGACGGCCGCCGGCGCGCCGAGACGCTCGGCGTGCCCGGCGGCGGAGTCGGTTCCCCAGTCCAGCAGCGCGCCCAGGTACGGTGCGCCGGGCTCCGGCGTTCCGGCCGCCCGCGCCGGGCCGGACGACAGGAGGACGAGGACGAGGATCATCAGCAGTGCGGCCGCAGCGGCGGGCAGGCGCGCGCAGGATCGGCCGGTGGGTCTCACAGGGGGGCTCCGAGGGGTGGGGGGCGGGGGCAGTGCTCATTTTCGTCCTCACCGCGACCCGGGGAGGCGAACCCGGCGACGACTCGCCGGAGCGCCCCGGCGGCCGGACCGCGGACGGACGCCACCGGCGGCGCCACGGACCCGCCGTCGGCATCGTTGTCCTCGCGGCTTCCGGGTTCCCGGTCGGCCCCTTCATCGCCGCCCCATACCCTTGGAGCCAGACCCTCTGTGACAGGGAGAGGCCCCGCATCCCGGCGACTGCTCCCGGTGCGGGGCCCTTCCCAGCAGCACGTCCCCCGGGTACTACACCGGAGACGGAAGGTCACCGGCGGACGTCTGCTTCCCGCGGGGCTCGGATCGATGCGGCGATACTGCCCCCCGACCGATCGGCCGCGCGGTACCGGGCGGCGCTGAGCCTGCCCGGCGCCATCAATCAGCGGTGGTGCTGGTGGTGGTGCTTCCCGGACGACCGCTTCTTCCCATGCCTGTCGTCATCGTCATCGTCATCGTCGTCGTGGTCGTGGTCGTGGTACTTCCAACCGTTGCCGTCGTGATACCAGCTCTTGCCGTTGTCGTCCTTCTTGTGGTCGTACTTCTTGCCGTGGTGGTACTTCTTGTCGTGGTCCTTATCGTCGTCGTCCTCGTAGTCGTGCCAGTACCACACGCCCCCCTTGAGGTACCAGTACCCGTCGTCCTCGTCGTGGTCGTCGTCGCAGTGCTCGTAGTAGGCCCACCAGCTGTGGTAGACCTTCTCATTCTCCTCGCAGTAGATCTTCTGCTTGTAGCCGTGTCTCTTCTCTCCGTTGTCACCATTACCGCCCGCTACCGCCGGACCGGCGAGTGATCCGCCGAGAAGGACGGTCGCGACAGCCGTGCTGGCGAGGGTTTTCCGCAGAGTGCTCATTGTTGCTCCCGTGAAATGGGCATGGCATCAGAGTCGTCATGCATGTGAGATATCGAGGAATTAGGGCAAAAGGCCCCACCTATGAACTAGGTATGAACACCGTAGGAGTGACCTGAGACACGGTTCAAGACTCCGACCAGGGGCTTTGTCATCACAGTTCCGTCTCGCCCCAAATTAGGGACGGCAGGCCGATCACGGGGGTTCACCGGCGCCGCCACTTCACCTTTGGGACCGCGCTCGGCGCCCGGAAAAAAGCCACCGGAACCCTTGAAACAAAGGGATCCTCAGCGATCTGTTCCCGGTAGCGAACGGACGGCGCGAGGACGGCCGACGAAATCGCCTGCTCAACCCCGTTGTGGAAGTCGGTAGGAACAATTTCCACGCCGAGACCCCAGCGCAACATATGACGTCACGGACAGTCGCTACCGCAAAACCGTGGAGCCCCCTACCGGATTCGAACCGGTGACCCCCTGTTTACAAGACAGGTGCTCTGGCCAGCTGAGCTAAGGAGGCGAAGCAACTCTCGGGCCGCACGGGTGCGGGCCGAGCCGCCGGTTCCTCAGGATATCGGACGCGTCCGGAGACCCCGAAATCCCAGGGCAGCGAGCGGGTGCGCACAGCGCGACGGCGCCGCGCCCGAGGAGGGGCGCGGCGCCGTCGCGCTGTGCGGAGCGGGGACCTACCCCTTGGCCTCGACGGCCGCGTCGAGGGCCTCCTGGAAGGCCTCGTTGCCGAGGCGCTCACCGTCGATGAAGACGGTGGGGGTGCCGGAGACGCCGTTGGCGAGGGACTCCTGCGAGACCACGTTCACCATCGGCCGCCACGTGTTCTCCTCGAGCGCGCCCGCGATGTCGGCGCCGTGCGAGGAGGCGATCTCCACGAGCTGCTCGTCGTCCAGCCCACCGGTGCCCTGATGGGAGAACACCTCCTCGACGAAGGCGAGGTACTGCTCCGCCGAGACCTGGTTGCCGACCTCGTAGGCGGCGGCCGCGGCCCGGGAGGAGTACTGCGTCGGCGTCGCGCGGTCCAGGAAGTTCAGGTTGCGGTACTCGAGGGTGATGTCGCCGGAGGTCACGGCCTCTTCGAGCGCATCGGCGTTCTCGGCCTCGAAGTCGGCACAGTGCACGCACTCGAAGTCCTGGAAGATCACGACCTGCACGGGCTCGTCGTCGCCGGAGGCTTCGACGCCCGGTGGAACGGCGGACTCGTCGGGGGTCTCCGGGGCCTCGGGGACCTCGCCGAGGTCACGCTCCTCGACTTCGGACTCGCCCGTGCGGATCCCGTCGGCCGTCAGCACGGTACCGCCCCACTGGTTGGCGCTGGCCGGAACGGGCCCGGCCTCGGGGATCTGCTGGGCACGGTTCTGCGCCACGACGATGCCGATCACCGCGACGATCACCAGGACCAGGGCGAGGATGCCCAGCTGCAGGATCCGGCGGGAGCGCTTGTCCTGCCGTGCGTGCTGGTCCGCTACCTGCCGCGCCCGCTCGCGGGCGGCGTCGCGGTTCCGGGGGTCGGGCGTCGTGCTGCTGCTGGCTGCCATGGGTCCTCTTCGAAAGATCCTGGGGGGCGGATGGGGACGTGTCGTCGCCCAGATTATCGGACCCCCTCCCGGGCCGCCGACTCAGGTGATCATCAGGCAGAACCATGAGCACACTGATGAATAGACTGGAGAGAGGACGACGACGACCTACCGGAAGGACACCTCGTGAGCGAAGACCAGACCCCCACCGCCTCCACGGCCGATCTGGAGCAGGTGCCGGAGCCCCGGACGGACGTGCCGCAGGAGGCCGGCTACGACTTCGTCGTGGTCTCCAACCGGTTGCCGGTGGAGCGCGTCGTCGAGCACGGGGAGTCCTCCTGGCGCCGGTCCCCCGGCGGGCTGGTGGCCGCCCTGTCCCCGGTGATGGCCCGCAACGCCGGCGCCTGGGTGGGCTGGCACGGGGCCGCCGACGAGACGCTCGAGCGCTTCGACCACGACGTCTACCACCTCGCTCCGGTGCCGCTGTCCGCCCGGGAGGTGGAGACCTACTACGAGGGCTTCTCCAACGCGACCCTGTGGCCCCTGTACCACGACGTCATCGCGCCGCCGGAGTTCCACCGCGCATGGTGGAACAGCTACCGCGACATCAACCGCCGCTTCGCGGAGCGGACCGCCGAGGTCGCCGCCGAGAACGCCACGGTGTGGGTGCAGGACTACCAGCTGCAGCTGGTCCCCAAGATGCTGCGCGAGCTGCGGCCGGACCTCACGATCGGATTCTTCAACCACATCCCGTTCCCGCCACTGGAGATCTTCGCGCAGCTGCCCTGGCGGCGAGCCGTCCTCGACGGGCTCTCGGGCGCGGACCTCATCGGCTTCCAGCGCCCCGGTGACGCCCAGAACTTCCAGCGCTGCGTGCGGCGGTTCCTGGACGTGCCCTTCAAGAACGCCGCGGCCCGGTTCGGGGCGGGTGACGCCGCGTGGACCGTGCACGCGAAGTCCTACCCCATCTCCATCGACGCGGAGTCGATCCAGGAGCTGGCCTCCCGGCCGGAGGTCAAGGAGCGGGCCCGGGAGATCCGCCACGAGCTCGGTGACCCCGAGAACGTGTTCCTCGGCGTCGACCGCCTGGACTACACCAAGGGCATCCTGCACCGCATCAAGGCCTACGGCGAGCTGCTGGAGGACGGCCGGCTGACGGTGGGCCCGTCGGTGCTGGTCCAGGTGGCCAATCCCTCACGGGAACGCGTGGAGTCCTACGTGCAGCTGCGCGAGGACGTGGAAGGCCTCGTGGGCCACCTCAACGGCCAGCACGACACCATCTCGCACACGGCGATCCGCTACCTGCACCACGGCTACCCGTTCGAGGAGATGGTGGCGCTGTACCTCGCGACCGACGTCATGCTCGTGACCTCCCTCCGGGACGGCATGAACCTGGTGGCGAAGGAGTACGTCGCCGCCAAGGCAGACGGGTCCGGGGCCCTGGTCCTCTCGGAGTTCACCGGTGCCGCCGAGCAGCTCAAGCAGGCGCTGCTGGTCAACCCCCACGACATCGACGGGCTCAAGGACGCGATGCTGCGGGCCAAGGACATGCCCCCGGCCGAGGCGAAGAAACGGATGCGCGCGATGCGGCGACAGGTCCTGGGCAACGACGTCAACGACTGGTCCGAGGCGTTCCTGCGGGACCTCACCCGCACCCGCCCCGGAACGACCGGTGAGGAGGAGCGGTGATGGACGCTCACGACGACACCCGCGCGGAGCTCGCCGGCGCCCTCGCCCGGGCGGCGAAGGCCAAGACCCTGCTGGTCGCCCTCGACTTCGACGGCACCCTGGCCCCGTTCACGGACGACCCGGACGACAGCCGAGCGCTGCCGGAGGCCCGGTCCGCGCTCGAGGAGCTCCTGGCGCTGGACCGCACGTACGTGGCCGTCATCTCCGGCCGGCCGATGCGGTTCCTGCGCTCCGTGGTGGACCCGGCCGGCCGGATGCTCCTGTCCGGCTCCCACGGGGCGGAGCTGCTCCTCGACGCCCTGGGGGACGCGGCCGCCGACACCGCACTGCAGCTCTCCCCCGCCCAGGAGGGACTGCTGGCGCAGGCCACCGCGCTCGTGGAGGCGCAGGTCGCCCGCTATCCGGGATCCAGGCTGGAGCTCAAACCGACGGGGGCCGCCTTCCACACCCGCACGATGAAGGACCAGTCCCTGTGCGCCCAGGCGGAGCAGGAGATGGTCGAGCGCTTCGAGCAGCTCGAGGGGCTGAAGGTCACCCCGGGCCAGCACGTGGTCGAGTCCTCGGTGCACTCGGCGACGAAGGGCGAGGGCATCACCGCGTTCATGCAGGCCACCGGCGCCGACGTCACCCTGTTCGCCGGCGACGACGTGACCGACGAGAACGCGATGCGCGAGCTGGGCCCCGCCGATCTGGGCATCAAGGTGGGCACGGGACAGAGCGTGGCCGCACACCGGGTCGCTTCGCCGGAGGAGCTGGCCGCGGCGCTGGCCCGGCTGGCCGAACTACGCCGGGACGCGGTGCGGTGACCGCGGACGGCGGCGCGCCGATGGCGGCGACGTCCCGAAGCTGATTAGGATCACTGTGTCCCTCGTCACCTGAGGGGGCATCTCTTCTCCTTCGGATCGTCCGGCACGTGCCTGCCGGGAAAGAGGCCTTCACCCATGTCTTCCGTGCGCTACGCCAACGTGACCTGCCAGTACCCCGGGGCGACCCGGCCCTCGGTCACCGACCTGAACCTCGAGATCGCCGACGGGGAGT
>NZ_BAAAOA010000006.1:65880-95666 GCF_039530085.1 Kocuria aegyptia | reverse complement strand
CACAGTTGCCGACACCGGCAACGGCCACACGAATGGGATGGTGGGACACGGGACTCCTTTTGTCTGTTCGTCTGGGTCTCGTCACCCCGGCGCACGTCGGACGGGCACCCGCACGGGCGTCCGGCACCCGGCCGGGACGGACCCAGCGCTCCAGTCTAGTGCCCGCCGGGGGCGGGGGCGGACGCGGCGGCTCCCGACCGCCGTGGGGCTCACAGCGCGCTGAGGAGCAGGCCGAGGGCCAGCACGAGGAACAGCACGCCGGCGGCGAGCTCGACGGCGGCCCCGTGCCGCCGGAAGCCCGCGGCCAGCCGCTGCACGGAGCCGACCCACGCCACCGCCGTGAACCAGGCGAGTCCGACCGCCACGAGCAGCGCGAAGACCAGGGCCGTCTCCCACCACAGCGCGCCCGCCGGGACCACGTTGGCGAACAGCGCCACGAAGAAGATGATGGCCTTCGCGTTCGAGAGGTTCGTCACGAGCCCGAGCACGAAGCCCCGCCCGGGGGTGACGCTGCGGCCGGGCGCCGGCTCCCCCGGCACCGCCCCGGCTCCGCCGTCCGCGGCGCTCGGCACCCGGTCCGGCACGGCCCGCGCGGCGAGGCCCGCCCGGATCCCGCTCACTCCCAGCCAGCCGAGGAACATCGCCCCGGCCACCTGGATGATCCGCTGCAGCGGGTCCGCCTGGCCGATCAGGACGGCCACCCCGGTGAGGGAGAGCGTGATCCACACGAGGTTGCCGGTCATCACGCCCGCGGCGGTGAGCACGCCGGCCGCCCGGGAGCCCAGCGACGCGTTGCGCAGGATCACCAGGACGTCCGGGCCGGGGGCGATGATCCCGGCGATCCACAGCCCCAGCAGGGCGAGGTACTGCGAGGCCTCCACGGCTGTCCGGCCCCGCCGCTCAGACGGTCTTCGAGTCGCGGGCGCCCGCCCAGATGTTGATGTCGGCGTCCGTGGCCAGCCGGTCGATCGCGTCCAGCTCCTCCGGCGTGAAGGAGAGGTGGCGCAGGGCGCCCACGCTGTCCTCGAGCTGCTGCGGCGAGGAGGCGCCCACGAGCGCGGTGCTGACCTGGCCGTCCGCCTGCTCGCGCAGCACCCACGCGATCGCCATCTGGGCCAGGCTCTGCCCGCGCGCGGCGGCGATGTCGTGCAGACCGCGGACCTTCTCCAGGGTCGTGCCGGTCAGCCAATCCGGGTTCAGGGACTTCTCCGCCGCCGCCCGGGAACCCTCCGGGACCCCCTCCAGGTACCGGTCCGTGAGCATGCCCTGGGCCAGGGGGGAGAACACGATCGAGCCCATCCCCGCCTCCGTGAGGGCGCCCAGCAGGGAGGTCCCCGACGGGCCGGGGGACTCGATCCACCGGTTGAGCAGCGAGTAGGACGGCTGGTGGATCAGCAGCGGCGTGCCGAGCTCCCGCATGATCTGCTGGGCCCTCGACGTCAGCTCCGCGTTGTAGGAGGAGATCCCCGCGTACAGGGCCCGCCCGGAGCGCACGATGTGGTCGAGGGCCCGCATGGTCTCCTCGAGCGGGGTGTCCGGGTCCGGGCGGTGGTGGTAGAAGATGTCCACGTGGTCCAGGCCCATCCGCTGCAGGGACTGGTCCAGGGAGGACACCAGGTACTTCCGCGAGCCCCCGAACTGGTACGGGCCCGGGCCCATGGTCCAGCCGGCCTTCGAGGAGATCACGAGCTCGTCCCGGTACGGCGCGAGGTCCTGCGCCAGGATCCGCCCGAAGTTCAGCTCCGCGGCGCCCGCCGGCGGGCCGTAGTTGTTGGCGAGGTCGAAGTGGGTCACGCCGAGGTCGAAGGCCCGGCGCAGCGTGGCGCGCTGGGTGTCCAGCGGCTTGTCGTCGCCGAAGTTGTGCCAGAGCCCGAGCGAGATCACGGGCAGCTTCAGCCCGGACTCGCCCACGCGGCGGTACGGCATGGTCTCGTAGCGGTCGTCGGCCGGGAGGTAGGGGACGTCGGGTCCGTAGGTGCGCACGGGGGCCTTTCGGGGATCGGGGAGGGCGTACGGGGGGGGCGGGGGCTCAGTAGCGCACCACGGCCGCGCCGTGGGCGGGGAGCGCGGCGGCGCCGCCGCCGGTCCCCTCGGTCAGCGACACGTCGCCGGAGCGGAAGAGCACCTCGGCGTCCTGGCGGCCCGGGAACGGGACCTGCGCGGGCTCGGCACCGAAGTTCAGCAGCACCGCGACCCCGTGGGCGGAGCCCGGGGCCGTGGCCCGGCGCAGCACGAACCAGCGGGCGTCCTCGTCGAGGTCGGTGCCGATCGTCCCGAAGCGCGGGTCGCTGAGCTCGGGCACGGCGCGCCGCAGCGCGATGAGCTCGCGGTAGGCGGCCAGCACCCGGGCGTGGTCGTCCCGGCCGAGCTCGTCCCAGTCGAGCTTCGAGTCCGTGAACGTGCTCGGGGCCTGCGGGTCCGGGACCGTGTCCTGGTCCCAGCCCATGGACGCGAACTCGGCCTTGCGGCCCTTCGCCACGGCCTCCCCGAGCTCGGGCTCGGGGTGGGCGGTGAAGAACTGCCACGGGGTGGACGCACCCCACTCCTCCCCCATGAACAGCATGGGGGTGAACGGCTGGGTGAGCAGCAGGACGGCGCCCAGCACGAGCTGGTCGGGGGTGAGGCCGGCGCTGATCCGGTCGCCCGCGGCGCGGTTGCCGACCTGGTCGTGGTTCTGGATGCACGTGACGAACTGCCACGGGCGCACCCGCTGCTTGTCGACCGGCCGGCCGTGGTGGCGGCCGCGGAAGACCGACATGGTCCCGTCGTGGTAGAACGCGTCCCGCATCACCTTGTCGAGGGTCCCGAGGGCGGCGAAGTCGGCGTAGTAGCCCTGCGTCTCCCCGGTGAGCGCCACGTGCGCGGCGTGGTGGAAGTCGTCGAGCCACTGCCCGGTCATGCCGAGGCCGTGGGCCGTGGTCGGCGTGATCATCCGGTGGTCGTTGAGGTCGGACTCCGCGACCGTGAACAGGGGCTTGCCGGTCTCCACCCCCACGCGCTCCACGAGCTCGGCGATCTCCTCCAGGATGTGCACGGCCCGGTGGTCCTGCAGGGCGTGCACGGCGTCGAGCCGGAACCCGTCCACGTGGTAGTCGCGCAGCCACATCTCCACGTTGTCCAGGATGTAGTCCCGGACGCCGTCCGAGCCCCAGCCGTCGAGGTTGATGAGGTCGCCCCAGGTGCTGGATCCCGGCTTGAAGTAGTCGGCGAACAGGGGGAGGTAGTTCCCGGACGGGCCCAGGTGGTTGTAGACCACGTCCTGGATCACGCCGATCCCGCGCTGGTGGCACGCGTCCACGAAGCGCTGGTAGGCGGCGGGCCCGCCGTAGGACTCGTCCACGGTGTACCAGAGGACGCCGTCGTAGCCCCAGTTGTGCTCGCCGTTGAACCCGTTGACGGGCAGCAGCTCCACGAAGTCCACGCCGAGCTCCACGAGGTGGTCGAGCCGCTCGGCCGCCGAGTCGAGGGTGCCCTCCGGGGTGAACGTGCCGAGGTGCAGCTCGTAGATCACCGACCCGGCCAGGGTGCGCCCGGTCCACGCGGCGTCGCCCCACCGGTGCGCGGAGGGCTCGAAGGTGCAGGAGAGGTCGTGCACGCCCTGGGGCTGGCGGCGGGAGCGCGGGTCCGGCAGGACCTCGGAGACCTGGGAGCGCTCCTGCGCCGTGCCCTCGTCGAAGGTCTTGCCCAGGAGGTAGCCGTAGCGCACGGTGCCCTGGGGGACGTCGGCGCCGTCGGGCAGGGTCCACCAGCCGTCGCGGCGCGCCGCGGTGCCGGCCGGGGAGTCCTCGGGCAGCGCCGCGGCGGGGATCATGTCGTGGTCGTGGCCCTCGATCCGGACGGTCACCGTCCTGGCGTGCGGGGCCCAGACGTCGAAGCGGTTCAGGTGCTCGCGGGTGTTCATGGAGGTCAGGAGTCCTTCCGGCGCAGCAGCGCCACGGGGTAGTCGGCCAGCAGCCGGGACAGCGCCACGGTGCCCGTGTGCAGCCGCCGCGTCAGCACGTCCTCGAAGTCGCCCGCGGGCAGCTCGAGGGTCTCGCCGGCGAAGTCGCCTGCGGCGGCGAGGCCGAGGGGCAGGCGGGTGGCCACGGTCACGGCGCCGCCGCGGTCGAACGCGAACACGTGCCCGGCCAGGGGGCCGGACGCGCTCAGCGGGGTGTAGCCCGTGAACAGCTCGGGGTGGTCCCGTCGCAGCCGCAGGGCGCGGCTGGTGACGAGCAGCTTGGCGGCGGCGTCCGGCCCCACGGCGGGGATCCCGTCCGCGGTGCCGCCCACGGGGGTGTCCAGGCGGGCGAGCCTGGCGGCCCGGTCCTCGAAGTCGACGGGTCGGCGGTTGTCGGGGTCCACGAGGGACTCGGCCCACAGCTCGGAGCCCTGATAGACGTCCGGGACGCCGGGCATCGTGAGCTGGACGAGCTTGGCGGCCAGTCCGTTCGCCCAGCCGGCCGGGGTGACGTGCTCGGCGAAGCCCTCGATCACGGCCCGGATCTGCGGGTCGTGGTGGACGAGCTCGACGAACCGGGTGAGCCGCTGCTCGAACCCGGGGTCCCCGTCGACCCAGGCGGTGGAGTTGCCGGCCTCGCGGGCGGCCTTGAGGGCGTAGTCGAGCACGCGGTCCTGGGAGACGGGCCAGGCGCCCACCACGGCCTGCAGCACGAGGTTCACGAGCGGGCCGTCGCCCACGGGGGCCCCGGCCTGCTCGGCGAGCTTCTTGACGGTGCCGACCACGCCGGCCCACTGCTCCCCGGCCTCGGCGAGCACGGTGATCCGCGCCCGCACCGCCTCGGAGCGCTTGGTGTCGTGCGTGGACAGCGTCGTCATCGCCAGGGGCTCCTCGGCGGCCCGCCGGGCGAGCTCGGCGTGCGCCTCCGCGGGCGTCACGGCGAAGTGCGACGGGTCGCCGCCCACCTCGGTCAGCGACGTCAGGCGGGGGAAGCGGTAGAACGCGGTGTCCTCGACGCCCTTGGCCATGACCATTCCGGAGGTCTGCTGGAAGCGGCGGGCGAGCTCACCGAGCTCGGCCTCGTCCGTCGCGTCGACCCCGAGCAGCCCGCCCAGGGTCCCGATCGCGGCGGCGAGGTCCGGGCGCTGCTCCCGGGCCGCCTCGAGGGCCGCCCGCAGGTGCTCCGCGCCCTCGGGCAGGTAGCTGCGGTAGACGGGGAAGTTCGCGAGGACCTCCGCCAGCGCGTCCTCCGCGACGGCCCGGTCCAGGCCGGCGTCCTCGGGCACGAGGCGGGCCAGGCGCCGGACCTCGGCCAGCAGCGCGCCGTCCGCCATGGCGCGCTTGGTGCCGTGGATCATCTCGTCCCAGTGCACGGGCTCGCCGTTGCGCAGCCGTGCGTCCAGGCTCGTGAGCGCGTACTCCCCGGCCGGGTCGGTGAGCAGCCGGTCGATCACCCCGAGGGCGTCGTAGCCGGTGGTGCCCGCGGTGGCCCAGTCGCGGGGCAGCCGTTCGCCGGGCTCGAGGATCTTCTCGACGACGACGTAGGCGCCGCCCGTGAGCTCCTTGAGCCGCTCGAGGTACTGCCGCGGGTCGCGCAGGCCGTCGGGGTGGTCGATGCGCAGCCCGTCGACCAGGCCCTCGTCGATCCACCGCTTGATCTCTGCGTGGGACTCGTCGAAGACCTCCGGGTCCTCGACGCGCACGCCCGCGAGCGTGGCGACGGTGAAGAACCGGCGGTAGTTGAGCTCGGCGTCGCCGCGGCGCCAGTTCACGAGCTCGTAGTGCTGCCGGTCGTGGACGTCCCGCGGGTCGTCGCCCTCCGACCACGTGCCCTCGGCCAGCGGGTAGACGTTGTCGTAGTAGCGCAGCGTGCCGTCCTCGACGCGCAGCTGGGCGAGCTCGTCGTCGCCGTCGCCCAGCACGGGGATCAGCACCCTGCCGCCGCCGGCCGCCCACTCGACGTCGAAGGCCTTCGCGTACGGCGACTCCTGGCCCTGCGCCAGCAGCGACCACCACCAGGGGTTCTGCTCCGGGGCGGCGACGCCCTGGTGGTTGGGGACGATGTCCACCAGCACGCCCATGCCGCGGGCGTGGGCGGCGTCGGCGAGCGCCTTGAGCCCGGCGGCGCCGCCCCGGACGGGGTCCACCTCGGCGGGGGACGCGACGTCGTAGCCGTGGTCGGAGCCCTCGACCGCCCGCAGGATCGGCGACAGGTAGACCCAGTCGGCGCCCAGGTCGTGGAGGTAGTCCACGAGCCCCGCGGCGCGGTCGAGCGTCAGGTCGGAGGTGATCTGGAGTCGGTAGGTCGAGATAGGTGTGCGCACCGCACCAGTCTGTCGGCCCGGCCCCGGAAATGCCAGCAGGCTGTCGACCCGTGTCCGGGTCGACAGCCTGCGGGAGCCGTCAGGTCACTGGTCCTGCGGCGCCTTCGCGTACGCGGCCACGGAGGCGGCGACCGACGCGTCGGGCTCCTCCTCGGCCTCCTCGTAGGCGCGCAGCACGACCATCGACTTGCCCTCGAGGGTGATCGTGCTGCGGGCCCGGCGGATCTGCCCGTCGGCGTACTTGCCGGCCGTGTCGACCACCTCTTCCCAGCGCTTGCCGTAGCGCACGGGCGGGAGCTTGCACTTCACCGCCTCCGGGTTGGAGTTGAAGTACACGATGAAGTTGACGTCCGTGATGGGCCGTCCGCGCATGTCCACGCCCGCGATCCCGTGGCCGTTGAGCCACATGCCGAAGGAGCGGGACAGCGGCTCGTCCCAGTCCGCGGGCTTGAGCGGGGCGCCGTCGACGTTCAGCCACGCGATGTCCGGCATCGGGCGGCCGGTGTCGTCGGCGTCCATCTCGACGGGGCGGCCGTCGAAGAACTCGGAGCGCCGGAACGTCGGGTGATCGTGGCGCAGGTGCGTCACGGCGGCGACGAACTCGGTGAGCGGCCCGTCCATGGTGTCCCAGTTGATCCACGACAGCTCGTTGTCCTGGCAGTACGTGTTGTTGTTGCCGTCCTGCGTGCGTCCGAGCTCGTCACCGTGCAGGACCATGGGCGTGCCCTGGGACAGCAGCAGGGTCCCGAGGAAGTTGCGCTGCTGGCGGGAGCGCAGGGCGAGGACCTCGGGGTCGTCGGTGGGTCCCTCCACCCCGCAGTTCCACGAGCGGTTGTGGGACTCGCCGTCGTTGTTGCCCTCGCCGTTGGCCTCGTTGTGCTTCTCGTTGTAGGAGACGAGGTCGCGCAGCGTGAAGCCGTCGTGGGCGGTGACGAAGTTGATCGAGGCGAACGGGCGGCGCCCGCTGTGCTCGTAGAGGTCGGCCGAGCCCGTGATGCGGGAGGCGAACTCCCCGAGGGTCGCCGGCTCGCCGCGCCAGAAGTCGCGCACGGTGTCCCGGTACTTCCCGTTCCACTCCGTCCACTGGGGCGGGAAGTTGCCCACCTGGTAGCCGCCGGGGCCCACGTCCCACGGCTCGGCGATCAGCTTCACCTGGGACACGACCGGGTCCTGCTGGACGAGCTCGAAGAACGTGGCCAGCTTGTCCACGTCGTAGAACTCGCGGGCCAGGGCGGAGGCGAGGTCGAAGCGGAAGCCGTCCACGTGCATCTCGGTCACCCAGTAGCGCAGGGAGTCCATGATCAGCTGCAGGGAGTGCGGGTGGCGGACGTTGAGGGTGTTGCCGGTCCCCGTGTAGTCCATGTAGTACTTCTCGTCGCCCTCGACCCGGCGGTAGTAGGCCTGGTTGTCGATGCCCTTCATGGACAGCGTGGGACCCATGTGGTTGCCCTCGGCCGTGTGGTTGTACACCACGTCGAGGATCACCTCGATGTCGGCCTGGTGCAGGGCGCGCACCATGGCCTTGAACTCCTGCACCTGACCGCCGAGGTCGTTGGTGGAGTGGTACTCGTTGTGCGGGGCGAAGAAGCCGATCGTGTTGTAGCCCCAGTAGTTGCGCAGCCCCTGGTCGAGCAGGGTGCTGTCCTGCACGAACTGGTGCACGGGCATCAGCTCGATGGCGGTGACGCCGAGCTTCTGCAGGTGGGCGATCACCGCGGGGTGGGCCACCCCGGCGTAGGTCCCGCGCTGCTCCTCGGGGACCTCGGGGTGCTGCTGGGTGAGACCCTTGACGTGCGCCTCGTAGATCACGGACTTGTGGTACGGCGTGCGGGGGGTGCGGTCGCCCTCCCAGTTGAAGTAGGGGTTGATCACCACCCCCATCATCATGTGGGGAGCGGAGTCCTCGTCGTTGAACGAGTCCTCGTCCCCGAAGTCGTACGAGAACAGCGCCTGGTCCCAGTCGATCTGGCCGGAGACGGCCTTGGCGTAGGGGTCGAGGAGCAGCTTGGCGGGGTTGCAGCGCTGTCCTGCTGCGGGGTTCCACGGACCGTGCACGCGGTACCCGTAGCGCTGCCCGGGCTGGACGGTCGGGAGATAGCAGTGCCAGACGTAGCTGTCCTGGGCCGTGACCTCGATCCGGGTCTCCGTGCCGTCCTCCTCGAACAAGCACAGCTCCACCTTCTCGGCGACCTCGCTGAAGAGCGCGAAGTTCGTGCCGTTCCCGTCGAAGGTGGCTCCGAGGGGGTAGGGCTGACCTGGCCAGACTTCCATGGGGATCTCCTGTCGTACCGCCGGGCAGGGGTCACCGTCAGCGGGCTGGGTATTGGGGCAAGTGGGATCGATCTTAGCCCGGACGGGAGGCGCCCGTGTCCCCGGGGCGTTCCGGCGGGGCCCGGGAGCCGTCCTCAGCCGCCGAGGCGCAGGACCGCGCGCACGTTCGCGGACAGCGCCGTGGGCGGCACGGGACCGAGACCCTCCAGCCGGGACGCGTAGCCGTGCACGGCCACGGCGAGGGCCGCGGCCACGGCGGACCGGGCGTCCCCGCGCGCCCAGTCCCCCGCCGCGGCGAACGCGTCCGGGTCCTCGGCGCAGCCCGCGAGCGCCGCGCCCATGATCCCCGCGAGGGTGTCGCCGCTGCCGGCGGTCGCCAGCCACGGGCTGCCGTCGGCCTGGGAGAGCAGCGTCCCGTCGGGGGACGCGACCAGGGTGGTGGCGCCCTTGAGGACGACCACGCTCCCGGTCGCCTCCGCGGCCGCGCGCGCCCACCGGACCGGCTCGGCCTCGATCGCCGCCCGGTCCGGGGACGCGCCGCCGCCGCCGAGGGCGGCGAGCCAGGCGAGCACCTGCTCGAGCTCCCCGGCGTGGGGGGTGAGGACCTTCCCGGGGCCGAGGGCGCCGTCCGCGGCCGCCCGGGCCGCGGCGTCGAGCGCGCCGGCGTCGACGACCGCCGGGATCCCGCCCGCGAGCACGGCGTCGATCCGGGACTCCTGAGCGGCGTCGCCCACCGCGCCGGGGCCCACGACCCACGCCTGGACGTGGACGTCGTCGGGGTGGTCCTCGGAGGCGACGACCTCGGGGCTGGTCAGGCACACGAGGGAGCGGGTGGCGGCGTCGCCGAGGTGGCGGACCATGCCGGCGCCGGCGTCCACGGCGGCGCGCGTGCACATCAGCGCCGCCCCGGGGTAGGTGGGAGAGCCGGCGACGACGCCCACCACGCCCCGGGAGTACTTGTGGGAGGCCGCCTCCGGCCGCGGCCACAGCGCCGCGACGTCGCCGGGCTCCAGGCGCCGGAGCGCCGGGGCGGGCAGGGCGCCCTCGATCCCGAGGGGCACGGTCCGCACCTCGCCGCACCAACGGTCCCCCGGCGGCAGGAACAGGCCGGCCTTGGCCCCGGCGAACGTCACGGTGACGTCCGCGGGCAGGACCGGTCCGGCCACCGCGCCGGTGTCCGCGGACACGCCCGAGGGCACGTCGCACGCCACGACCGCCGGCCCCTCGTCCCGGGGCCACCGGTCCAGGACCGAGCGCACGAGCTCCGCCGCCGGCCCGCGCAGCCCGCCCCGGGCGCCGGTGCCCAGCACGGCGTCGAGCACGAGGTCGGCGCGGAGCACGTGCTCGGCCGCCTCCCGGAGAGCGGCGCCGCCGTCCCCGGCGCGCAGCACCCGCCCCCCAGCGGCCTCGAGGGCCGCGGCGCCGCCGGGGTGCAGCCGGTCGCCGACCGCCACGGCGAGCACCGAGGCGCCGCGGCCCGCCAGCTCCGCTCCCGCCCACAGCCCGTCCCCGCCGTTGTTGCCGGTGCCGGCGAGCACGACCACGCGCGCCCCGGCGACCCGCGCCCGGCGCCCGCGCAGGCGTTGCGCGCAGACCAGGGCCAGGCCGTGGGCGGCGCGCCGCATCAGCGCCGGGCCCTCCCCGCGGTCCAGGAAGGGCGTCTCGGCCGCGCGCACCTGCGCGCCGGTCCAGGCGGTGATCATGCCGGTCCCCCGTCCCCGGTGCGCTCGGCGATGACCATCGCCATGGCGATCCCGGCGTCGTGCGTCATGGTGAGGTGCCACCGGTCGATGCCCTGCCGGCGCGCTTCCTCCGCCACCGTCCCCTCGGTGCACAGCAGCGGGGCGCCGGAGGGGTCCTTCTCGATCCAGCAGTGCTGCCAGATCATCCCGGGCGGGGCCTTGAGCGCCTTCGCCGCCGCCTCCTTCGCGGCGAAGCGCGCGGCGAGGGAGCGCACGTGCAGGTCCCGTTCGAGGGGGGTGAACAGCCGGGCCACGAGGCCGGGGGTGCGGGCGATCTGCTCCTCGAAGCGGGCGATGTCCACCACGTCGATGCCGGTGCCGATGATCATGGTCCCAGCCTAACGACCGCCGGCCCGCCGCCCGGGAGGATCCGGGGCGGCGGGCCGGTGGTGCGACGGACGCGGACTACTCGACGGTCACGGACTTCGCGAGGTTGCGGGGCTGGTCGACGTCGTAGCCCTTCGCCGTGGCGAGCTCGCACGCGAAGATCTGCAGCGGGACGGTGGTCAGCAGCGGCTGGAGGAGAACCGGGGACTGCGGCACCCGGAAGACGTGGTTGGCGTAGTCGGCGACGGCCTCGTCCCCCTCCTCGGCGATGACGATGGTCACGGCCCCACGGGCGCGGATCTCCTGGATGTTGGAGACCACCTTCGCGTGCAGCGAGTCCCGCCCGCGCGGGGAGGGGACGATCACGAACACCGGCTGGCCCTCCTCGATGAGGGCGATCGGCCCGTGCTTGAGCTCGCCGGCGGCGAAGCCCTCGGCGTGGATGTACGCGATCTCCTTGAGCTTCAGCGCCCCCTCGAGGGCCACGGGGAAGCCGACGTGGCGGCCCAGGAAGAGCACGGACGCGGCGTCCTTCATCGACTGCGCCAGCTCCTTGACGCCGGCCTGCGCGTCGATGACCTGCTGGATCTTGGCGGGCATGGCCTCGAGCTCGGTGAGGATCTGCCCGATCTCGTCCTTGTACTTGTTGCCGCGCAGCTGGGCCAGGTAGAGGCCCAGGAGGTAGGCGGCGGTGATCTGGGCCAGGAACGCCTTGGTCGAGGCGACGGCGATCTCGGGGCCGGCGTGCGTGTACAGCGCGGCGTCGGCCTCCCGCGGGATCGTGGAGCCGTTGGTGTTGCAGATCGCCACGACCTTGGCCCCCTGCTCCTGGGCGTGCCGCACCGCCATGAGGGTGTCCATGGTCTCGCCGGACTGGGACAGGGCGACCACCAGGGTCCGTTCGTTGACGATCGGGTCCCGGTAGCGGAACTCGTGGGCGAGCTCGACCTCGGTGGGGATCCGGCACCAGTGCTCGATCGCGTAGCGGGCGACCTGCCCCGCGTAGGCGGCCGTTCCGCAGGCCACGACGACGATCTTGTCCACGGAGCGGAGCACCGCCTCGTCGATCTTCAGCTCGTCGAGCACCAGGTTCCCCTCCGGGTCGGTGCGGCCCATGAGGGTCTGCTCCACGGCGGCGGGCTGCTCGTTGATCTCCTTCTCCATGAAGGACGGGAAGCCGCCCTTCTCGGCGGCGGCGGCGTCCCACAGCACCTGGAAGGGCTTGCCGTCGGCGCGGTTGCCGTGGAAGTCGGTGATCTCGTAGTCGTCCGCCGTGATGGACACGACCTGGTCCTGGCCCAGCTCCACGGCGCTGCGGGTGTAGTCGATGAAGCCCGAGACGTCGGAGCCGAGGAAGTTCTCACCCTCCCCCAGCCCGAGCACCAGCGGGGAGTTGCGCCGGGCCGCGACCACGCGCCCGGGGTGGTCCACGTGCACGGCGAGGAGCGTGAACGCGCCCTCCAGCCGGCGGCACGCGACCTGCATCGCCGCGGTGAGGTCCTGGTCGCCGAGGTCGTTGTAGGTCTCGGCCAGCAGGGCCGCGGCGACCTCGGTGTCGGTCTCCGAGCGGAACTCGTGGCCCTTCTCGACGAGCTCGCGCTTGATCTCGGCGAAGTTCTCGATGATGCCGTTGTGGATGACGGCGAGCCGGCCGCCGTCGACGACGTGCGGGTGGGCGTTGACGTCCGAGGGTCCGCCGTGGGTGGCCCAGCGGGTGTGCCCGATGCCGGTGGTGGAGCGGGGCAGCGGGCTGTCGCGCAGCTCCTGCTCGAGGTTCAGCAGCTTGCCGGCCTTCTTGCGGAAGCCGACGGTGCCGTCCGAGACCACGGCCACTCCCGCCGAGTCGTAGCCGCGGTACTCGAGGCGCCGCAGGCCCTCCACGAGGACGTCCAGGGCGTCGTGCCCGGAGCCGGTGCCGCGCTCGTCCGTCCGCTGGGAGGAGGGGCCCACATATCCAACAATTCCACACATGCGCTTCACAGTACCGCATGGATCTCGCCCGGCCGGGCGCGCCGGACCCGGCGGGCCCGGCCGGGTTCCCGCCACTTCTGGGGACGCCGGCACGGCCCGCCCGCGGGGCCGGCGGAGCCTCGGGTCAGCCCCGGCGCTCCCGCACGGCGTCGGCCACCAGCGCCTCGAGCGGTGGGAAGAGGGGGTGCTCGGCGCTCAGTCCCGTGATCTCCCGGACGGCCTCGGCCGGGGCCAGCGCGTCGAGGAGCTCCCCCAGGCGGACGACCTCCGGGTCGTCGGCCGGGTCGAAGCGCAGGGCGGCCGCCACGGCCGCCTGCAGCCCGCCGGTGCCGAGGCCCCGTTCGGCGAGCTCGGCGGCCGGGCCCACGAAGCGCTCGTGCCGGCCGAGCTTGCGCAGCGGGGCCCGGCCGACGCGCTCGACGGTGTCCGGGAGGTGCTCGTTGGCGAAGCGGTCGAGGATCTTCGCGACGTACCGTCCGTGCTCCTGCTCGTCGAACCCGTGCTTCGCGACCAGCAGCGCCTGTGTCTCGGCGAGCGCCGCGGCGACCTGCTCCCGGATCCGGGGGTCGGCGATGGCCTCCGCGATGCGGTGCCGGCCGGCGCGGTAGCCGAAGTACGCGCACGCGGCGTGGCCGGTGTTGACCGTGAACAGCTTCCGCTCGATGTAGGGCACGAGGTCGTCGACGTACGTCGCCCCTTCGATGACCGGCTCGGTCCCCGCGAACGGGGTGCGGTCGATGACCCACTCGTGGAACTGCTCCACCACCACGTCGAGCCCGCCGCCGTCCTGCTGGGGCACGATCCGGTCGACGGCGGTGTTGGCGAACACCGTCCGCCGGTCGAGGTCCTCGCCGGCGTACTCGGCGCGGACCGCCTCGGCGAGCAGGTCCGTGGCGGACAGGGCGTTCTCGCACGCCATGACCGCCACGGGGGCGGCGCCGGCCGGGCGCGCGGCGAGGCCGCGGGCCACGAGCGGTGCCACGAACCTGAGGATGTGCGCGCCCACGGCCGTGGTGACCACGTCCGCCGTGGCGATCTCGGCGACCACGGCCTCCGGGTCGCTCGCCGAGTTGACCGCCCGGTACCCCTCGACGACCGTGTCCCGGGAGCCGGCGCCGACCTCGTGCACGGTGTAGCTGGGGGTCGAGGCCAGCGCGTCGATCAGCGGGGCCGCCACGTCGGCGAAGACCACCTCGTAGCCCGAGCGGTGCATGAGCAGCCCGACGAAGCCCCGGCCGATGTTGCCCGCCCCGAAGTGCACGCACTTCATCAGTCGTTCACCTTTCCCAGCAGGTCGAGCACTTCGTCGGCGGTCCTCGCCTCGTCCAGCTGCCGCACCTTCTCCTTGTTGCCGAAGATCTTCGCGACCCGGGAGAGGATCGCCAGGTGCTCGTTGTCGCGGCCGGCGATGCCGATCACCCAGGTGACGGGCTTGCCGTTCCAGTCCAGGCCCTCCGGGTACTTCACGACCGACAGGGCCGAGGAGCGGATGCTGTCCTTCGCCTGGTTGGTGCCGTGCGGGATGGCGAGGCCGTTGCCCATGAACGTGGACACCGACTTCTCCCGCTCGTGCATGGAGCTCACGTACTCGTCGGTGACGGCACCGGCCGCGACCAGCAGGCCGCCGGCCTCGTCGATGGCCTGTGCGGCGTTCCTCGCGCCGCCGTCCATCACGATCCGGTCCTTGGTGAGGATGGCGGCCCGGGACGCCCCGGAGTCCTCGTCCGCCGCCGCCACGGTGTCGCCGCCGGCGGGCTCGCTCCCGGTGCCGGCCGCGGCTGCTGCCGCACCGCCGCCGGCCGCACCGCCGCCGGCCGGGACTGCGGCGCCGTTGCGCTGCTGCACGGCCTGGACGATCTCGTCGTAGCGGGGGCTGCCCATGAAGTTGTCGACGGTCACCACCGAGGCGCTGGGCACCTTCGGCCGGGCCCGGGTGGCCAGGTCCTGGTGGGTGACCACGATGTCGAAGTCGTCGGTGAGGTTGGCGATCGACGCGTTGGTGACCTTGACGTCGCCGAAGCCGGCGGCCTTGACCTTGTTCCGCAGCACGGAGGCGCCCATCGCGGAGGAGCCCATGCCGGCGTCGCAGGCGAACACGATGTGCTGCACCGGAGCGCCCTCGGCCAGCTCACGGGTGCTGTGCCCGCCGGTGTCCGCACCGCCGCTGGTGCCGACCATGGCGGAGGCCACGGAGGACTTCTTGCCCTTCATCGTCTCCATCCGCGAGGTGGCCTCCGTGAGGTCCCCCTCGCCCTTGTCCTTGGAGGCCTTGAGGATGACCGAGGCCACGAAGAAGGACACCGCGGTCGCGGCCGTCACCGCGATCGCCACCCCCACGTAGCTGTCGGTGGTGGCCTGGGCGAACACCGCGATGATCGAGCCCGGGGCGGCCGGGGCGCGCAGACCGGCGTCGAAGAGGGTCAGGGTGAACACCCCGGTGGCCCCGCCGGCGATCGCGGCCAGGATCAGCGCGGGCTTCATCAGCACGTACGGGAAGTAGATCTCGTGGATGCCGCCCACGAAGTGGATCAGCGCCGCACCGGGGGCCGAGGCGCGGGCCGCGCCGCGGCCGAAGACCGTGTAGGCCAGCAGGATCCCCAGCCCGGGGCCGGGATTGGCCTCGAGCAGGAAGAGGATGGACTTGCCCTGCTCCAGGGCCTGGGCGGTGCCCAGCGGGGTGAGGATGCCGTGGTTGATCGCGTTGTTCAGGAACAGCACCTTGCCCGGCTCGATGAGGATCGAGGTCAGCGGCAGCAGCCCCCGGGTCACCAGGAAGTCCACCGCCGTGGCGGCCGCGTTGGAGAAGGCCAGCACGGCCGGGCCCACCAGGAAGAACCCGAAGATCGCCATCACCGCGGCCAGGATGCCGGCGGAGAAGTTGTTCACCAGCATCTCGAAGCCGGGCTTGATCTTCCCGTCCCAGAGGCTGTCGAGCTTCTTCATCACCCAGGCGGTCAGCGGGCCCATGAGCATGGCGCCGATGAACATGGGGATGTCGGTGCCCACGATCACGCCCATCGTGGCGATCGCCCCGACCACCCCGCCGCGGACGTCGTAGACCATCCGCCCGCCCGTGTAGGCGATCAGCAGCGGCAGGAGGTAGGTGATCATCGGGCCGACCAGGCCCGTGTGCGGCTCGCCCTCGGCGGTCTCGCCGAACCCGCCCAGCGGGCCGAAGGGGGTGAAGCCGGCCTCGATGAAGAATGCGGTGATCAGGCCCCAGGCGATGAACGCCCCGATGTTGGGCATGATCATGCCGGAGAGGAAGGTGCCGAAGCGCTGGACGTGCGCGCGGGCTGCGGTGGACCGGCCGCCCGCCGCTGCCGTGGTCTCTGAGGTCGTTGCCGTCGCCATGGTGCTGTCCTGACTCTCGAACGAGGTGGTGCTCCTCCGGCGGGGCGCCCGCGCGGGGCGCCCGCGCGGGGCGTCCGGGTGAGGCAGTTCACAGCCGATGCCGGATCGAGCTCAAATCTACACCTGGGTAGGACGCCTGTCTCCCGTTCGCCGGGGGCGTCCGGGGGCGGTCTAGACTGTGGTCGATGACCGCATCTACGCTGAGCGAACGCACGTCGCCCTTCGTGGAGCTCGACCGGCAGACCTGGTCGAGGCTCTCCCACGAGATCGACGTTCCTCTCACCTCTCGGGAGATCGAGAACCTGCGCGGCCTCGGCGACCGGCTCGACGTCGCGGAGGTCCGCGAGGTGTACCTCCCCCTCTCGCGGCTGCTGACCCTCTACGACGACTCCTCGAACCGGCTCAACGCCTCGACCAACGCGTTCCTCGGCGAGGAGCACGCCCGGACCCCGTTCGTGATCGGCATCGCCGGGTCGGTGGCCGCCGGGAAGTCCACCACGGCCCGGCTCCTGCGCGAGCTGCTCTCCCGGTGGCCGTCCACCCCCAACGTGCAGCTCATCACCACGGACGGGTTCCTGTACCCCAACGCGGAGCTGGAGCGCCGCGGGCTCATGGACCGCAAGGGCTTCCCGGAGTCCTACGACCGCCGCGCCCTGCTGCGCTTCGTGGCGAAGATCAAGTCGGGCGCCCCCGAGGTGCGGGCGCCCAAGTACTCGCACCACAGCTACGACATCCTGCCCGGCGAGGAGATCGTGGTGACCCGCCCCGACGTGGTGATCATCGAGGGGCTCAACGTGCTCGCCCCCGCCAAGGTGGGCCCCGGGGACCGGGCCGCCCTCGCGCTGAGCGACTTCTTCGACTTCTCCATCTACGTGGACGCCCGCCCCGCGGACATCGAGCACTGGTACGTGGAGCGCTTCCAGGCCCTGCGCTACTCCGCCTTCGCCGACCCCGGCTCCTACTTCCACCGCTACGCCGACCTCTCCGACGAGGCGGCCGTGGCCACCGCCACCGGCATCTGGCGGCGGATCAACGAGCCGAACCTGATCGAGAACGTGCAGCCGACCCGCGGCCGCGCCCGGCTGATCCTCTCCAAGGAGTCCGACCACTCGATCCGGCGCGTGCTGCTGCGCAAGAACTGATGGACGCCGTGCGCGCCGGCGCCCTCCTGCTCGCCGCCGCCGTGCTCGCCGCCGGGTGCGCACCGGATCCCGCGGGCGCTCCCCCGGCCCCGCCGGCCCCCTCGGCCACCACGCCGGCCACGTCCGCCGCCGCCTCCGGTGCACCCACCTCGGGTCCGGCGCCGTCGTCGGGTCCGGCGCCGTCGGGTCCCGGTGCCGTCCCGGAGCGGGACCCCCAACCGCGCCCGGACCTGGACGACCCCGCCTCGCTCGCCGTCGTGGTCAACAAGCAGCGCCCCCTCGACCCGCAGGACTGGGCTCCGCCCGCCCTCGAGGACGTCGAGGGACACCTGCTGCGCCCCGAGGCGGCCGCCGCGGCGCGGGCGCTGCTGGCCGCCGCCCGGGCCGAGGGCGTGCCGATCCGGATCGTGTCGGGCTACCGCTCCTACGCCGAGCAGTCGGACACCTACGCCGGATGGGTCGCGCAGAAGGGCCGTGCGGGCGCCGACACGGTGTCCGCCCGGCCGGGCCACTCCGAGCACCAGACGGGGCTGGCCGTGGACGTCGGCGACGGCTCCGGGTGCGAGCTGCGCGAGTGCTTCGACGGGACGGCCACCGCCGCCTGGGTGGCCGAGCACGGGCCGGAGCACGGCTTCGTGGTGCGCTACCCCTGGGGCGAGCACGGCACCACCGGCTACTGGTACGAGCCGTGGCACCTGCGCTACCTGGGCCCGGAGCGGGCCCAGGAGCTCGTGCGCTCGGGCGCCGCGACGCTGGAGGAGTTCTCCGGCCTGCCCCCGGCCCCGGACTACGGACCGCCCGCCCCGCGCTGACCGCCGGACGCCGCAGGCCCGCAGCGGCGGCAGCTCCGGTGCGGGCCTGCGGGGCCGGCTCAGACGGTCAGGGCCAGCTCGCGCTCCACGACGGCAGCGAGGAACGCCGTCTCGGCCCGGGCGATCTCCTCGGAGGCCGCCTCCACCATCACGCGGACCACGGGCTCGGTCCCCGAGGGACGCAGCAGCACGCGGCCCGTCTCGCCGAGTCGCTGCTCGACCTCCGCGACGGCCGCCTGCACACCGGGGTTGGAGCCCACGGCGGCGCGGTCCACGCCGCGCACGTTGAGCAGCACCTGCGGCAGCCGGGTCATGACCCGGGCCAGCTCCGCGAGCGGCGCGCGGGTCTGGGCCACCCGCGAGGCCAGCATCAGCCCGGTCAGCAGCCCGTCCCCGGTGGTGGCGTAGTCGGACATGATGACGTGGCCGGACTGCTCGCCGCCCAGGTTGTACCCGTGCTCGGTCATCGTCTCGAGGACGTAGCGGTCCCCCACGGCGGTCTCGCGCACGTCGATCCCCGCCTCGCGCAGGGCGAGCTTGAGACCGAGGTTGCTCATCACGGTGGCCACGAGCGTGTCGTCGACGAGCCGGCCCGCGTCCTTCAGCGCCAGGGCGAGGATCGCCATGATCTGGTCCCCGTCGACCTCCCGGCCGGTGGCGTCCACGGCGAGGCAGCGGTCGGCGTCGCCGTCGTGGGCGATCCCGAGGTCTGCGCCGAGCTCGACGACGGCCCGCCGGAGGGGCTCCAGGTGGGTCGAGCCGCAGCCGTCGTTGATGTTCAGGCCGTCGGGCTCCGCGCCGATGACGTGCACGTCGGCGCCCGCGCCGCGGAACGCGTCCGGCGAGACGCCGCTGGCGGCGCCGTTGGCGCAGTCCAGGACCACGCGCATCCCCTCGAGCCGGTGCGGGATGGCGCCCACGAGGTGCAGGACGTAGCGGTCCTCCGCGTCCGTGAGCAGGTGGATGCGCCCGACCCCGGCGCCGGTGGGGCGACGGAAGTCGCCGGACTCGAAGACCTGCTGGATCTCGTCCTCCACCCGGTCCGGCAGCTTCCGCCCGCCGTGGGCCAGGAACTTGATCCCGTTGTCGGGGGCCGGGTTGTGCGAGGCGGAGATCATCACGCCGAAGTCGGCGTCGAGGTCCGCCACGAGGTAGGCCAGTGCGGGGGTCGGCAGGACGCCGGCGTCGTGGACGTCCACGCCGGACCCGGCGAGACCCGCGGTGACCGCGGCACTGAGGAACTCCCCGCTGGCGCGCCCGTCCCGGGCGACGACCGCCGTGGGGCGCCGTCCTTCGCGTGCGCGGCCGTGGCCGAGCACGATCGCGGCGGCCTGGGCCAGGTCCAGGGTCATGTTGGCTGTGAGGAGGTCGTTCGCGAGCCCGCGCACGCCGTCCGTTCCGAATAATCTAGACATCGCCCCCCATCCTACGTTCCCCGCGTCCCGGACAGCGGCAGGCGGGCGAGAACGAACGGACCCCGCCCGACACCGGTGTGCACCGGGTCGGACGGGGTCCGGGACGCTGGGGCCGGGCCAGGCGGCCCTCCGATCAGCGCTTCGAGTACTGCGGGGCCTTGCGGGCCTTCTTGAGACCGGCCTTCTTGCGCTCGATGACGCGCGGGTCGCGCGTCAGGAAGCCGGCCTTCTTGAGGGTCGGGCGGTTGTTCTCGACGTCGATCTCGTTCAGCGCGCGCGCCACGCCGTGGCGCAGGGCACCGGCCTGGCCGGAGGGGCCACCGCCGTGGATGCGGGCGATGACGTCGTAGGCGCCCTCGAGCTCCAGCACCTTGAAGGGGTCGTTGACCTCCTGCTGGTGCAGCTTGTTCGGGAAGTAGTTCTCCAGGGTGCGGCCGTTGACGGTCCACTGGCCGGAGCCGGGGACGACGCGCACGCGGGCCACGGCCTCCTTGCGGCGGCCGACGGCCTGGCCGGAGACGGTGAGGGCCGGGCGCTCCGCGGCGGCCGCGGTCTCCTCGACGGGGGCGGACTCGGAGGTGTAGCTGCTCAGCTGCTCCTCGCCGTCCACGATGTTCTGCTCTTCAGTATTCTGAGCCACGATTTTCCTCGCTAGTTTCTGTCGTAGGCCCGGTTACTGGGCGACCTGGGTGAACTCGAAGGTCTGCGGCTGCTGGGCACCGTGCGGGTGCTCCGGGCCGGCGTAGACCTTGAGCTTGGACATCTGCTGGGCGGCCAGCTTGTTCTTCGGGAGCATGCCACGGATGGCCTTCTCCACGGCGCGGACCGGGTGCTTCTCGAGCAGCTCGGCGTAGGAGCTGGACTTGAGCCCGCCCGGGTAGCCGGAGTGGCGGTAGGCCCGCTTCTTCTCGAGCTTGGAGCCGGTCAGGGCCACCTTCTCGGCGTTGATGATGATGACGAAATCACCGGCGTCCACGTGGGGAGCAAAGGTCGGCTTGTGCTTTCCGCGCAGCAGCGTTGCGGTCTGGCTGGCAAGACGACCCAGGACGACGTCGGTGGCATCGATGACGTGCCACTGGCGCTGGATGTCACCGGGCTTCGGGGTGTACGTACGCACGTTAGTTTGCCTTCGTTCGGGTTATCTCGGTGGCGCTAGTTGGGATCACGCCGTTTCTCGGTGTGCCGTCCGGGGCTCGGGTGAGGGCCGAGCTGCATCCGGTGCCCGAGACCCCGGTGCACCGGACCGCCAGGCGTCCTGCAACGGGACAGCGGATCCGGGTACACGTGAACCGAGGCGGGACACGCACAACAGCACCCCACGGTACCGGATGGAGCCGCCAAAGACCACTCGGGCCATACACCCGGGAGCTGCGGCGGTCAATCTCCCCGCGGGCGCCCCGGGCCCTCGGCCGCCCGGGGCTCGCCGGGCCGGGGGTCCCCGAGAGCGTCGCGCACTGCCCCGGGGCGGGGGGCGCCGAGCGGGCTGCGCCGCGCCCGGGTGCGCTCGGCCCGCTCCCCCAGGGCGGCGTCCCCGGGATAGCGGACCTCCTCGAGCACGAGGGCGTGCGGCGGGGCCAACAGCGCCTTGGCGTCCCGGACCCGCTCCGCGAGCCGGCGGCCGAGCCAGTCCTGGTCCTCGCGGCCCGCGCCCACGCGGGCGGCCGCGCCCACGACCGAGCGGACCATGTGGTGGCAGAAGGCGTCCGCCTCGATGCCCAGCAGCACGAGCCCGTCCCGGTCCCGCTCGACGGACACGTCCAGGACCTCGCGCACCGTGGTGGCGCCCTCCCGCGGGCGGCAGAAGGACAGGAAGTCGTGCAGCCCCACCAGCTCCTGCGCCGCCCGGGCCATCACGGGCACGTCCAGCACGTCCTTCGTCCACCACGTCAGGTGCCGGGTCAGCGGGTCCCGGCCCGCCGCGCCGTCGTCGATCCGGTAGCTGTAGCGCCGGGAGACGGCGGAGAAGCGGGCGTCGAAACCGGCCGGGGCGGCACCCGCGTGGCGGACGACCACGGCGCCCGGGCACTCCGGCAGGCCCTGTTCCCGGCGGCCGCGGCCCAGGAGGTGCGCCAGCGCCCCGGTGAGGCGGCGTTCGAGCGCGCGCGCCGGGTCCTCCCCCCGGCCGCGGGCGAGTCCCGCCCACTCCCCCGGCGCGAGGTCCAGGTGCGCCACCTGGCCACGGGCGTGCACGCCCGTGTCCGTCCGGCCGGCCACCACGACCCGCACGTCACGGCGGACCAGCACGGCGAGGGCGTCCTCCAGGACTCCCTGCACGGTGGGCAGGCCCGGCTGGCGGGCCCACCCGGAGAACGGCGCGCCGTCGTAGGCCAGGTCGATCCGCACGCGCACGGGGGTCTCGGACGGGCTCATGGTCAGCTCCTGGGGTGGGGTCGGGCAGGGGGCGGGCACGACGACGCCGCCGGGGACCAGGTCCCCGGCGGCGTCGTCGTGTCCGTCCGTACGGCGTCCGGTCAGCGCAGCTTCTGCGCGGCGGCGCCACCGGCCGGCTGGAAGCCGGCGGCCTCGGCGTTGGCCGGCGAGTCGAACCAGATCTCGGCGGTGGTCCCCGCGTACCAGCGCGAGCCGGGCACGTGGTACTTCATCGAGTTCTTGTTGCCCTTGACCTCGAAGCCCTCGGGGGCCTCGCCGGACTCGAGCGGGGCGTGCGAGCCGGGGAACTCCGCGTCGGAGTTCTCGGCGGCGACCTCGGCGGCCTGCTCGGAGCCGACCTCGGGGGCCTGCTCGGCGGCGGGGATCTCCTCGGCGGCGACCTCGTCGGCGGTGGACTCGGCCGGGGTGTCGACCGGGGCCGCGGGGGCCGGGGCGGCCTTCGCCGTGGCGCGCTCGGCCTCGGCCACGGTCGCCTTGGTCGCGACGGGCTCCATCACGAGCTCGATGACCGCCATGGGGGCGTTGTCGCCCTTGCGGTTGCCGATCTTCGTGATGCGGGTGTAGCCGCCGTTGCGGTCCTCCATCGCCGAGGCGATGGTCGTGAACAGCTCGTGCACCACGGACTTGTCGGTCAGCTGCGCCAGCACGCGGCGCCGGGCCGCCAGGTCACCGCGCTTGGCGAAGGTGATCAGGCGCTCGGCGTAGGGACGCATCCGCTTGGCCTTCGTCACGGTGGTGGTGATGCGCTTGTGCTCGAACAGCTGCTGCGACAGGTTCGCCAGCATCAGGCGCTCGTGCGCGGGTCCGCCTCCGAGGCGGGGTCCCTTGGTGGGAGTAGGCATGGTTGTTGATCTCCTGGAAGTGTGTCCCGGCCCGGGCGGGCACCCGTCGGGACGTCAGCGGGAAGGACTAGTGGTCGTCGTCGTCGAACGGGTTCTCGTCGTCGATCGCGGCGGCGCGAGCGGCGAGATCGAAACCGGGGGGCGAGTCCTTGAGGGACAGCCCGAGGTCGACGAGCTTGGCCTTGACCTCGTCGATCGACTTGGCGCCGAAGTTGCGGATGTCCATCAGGTCCGCCTCGGAGCGGCCCACGAGCTCACCCACGGTGTGGATGCCCTCGCGCTTGAGGCAGTTGTAGGACCGCACGGTGAGCTCGAGGTCCTCGATGGGCAGCGCCATGTCGGCGGCCATCGCCGCGTCCGTCGGCGAGGGACCGATCTCGATGCCCTCGGCGGCCGCGTTGAGCTCCCGGGCCAGACCGAACAGCTCCACCAGGGTGGTGCCGGCGGAGGCCACGGCGTCGCGCGGGGTGATGGCCTCCTTGGTCTCCACGTCCAGGACCAGCTTGTCGAAGTCGGTGCGCTGCTCCACGCGGGTGGCCTCCACGCGGAAGGTCACCTTCAGGACGGGCGAGTAGATCGAGTCGACCGGGATGCGGCCGATCTCCGCGTCCCCGGCCTTGTTCTGGGCGGCGGAGACGTAGCCGCGCCCGCGCTCGATGGTCAGCTCGAGCTCGAGCTGGCCCTTCGCGTTGAGGGTCGCGATGTGCAGCTCCGGGTTGTGGATCTCCACACCGGCCGGGGCCGTGATGTCCGCGGCGGTGACGACGCCGGGCCCCTGCTTGCGCAGGTAGGCGACGACGGGCTCGTCCTGCTCCGAGGAGACGGCGAGCTTCTTGATGTTGAGAATGACCTCGGAGACGTCCTCCTTCACGCCCTCCACGGTGGAGAACTCGTGGAGCACCCCGTCGAGCCGGATGCTGGTCACGGCAGCACCGGGGATCGAGGACAGGAGGGTGCGGCGGAGGGAGTTGCCGAGGGTGTAGCCGAAGCCGGGCTCGAGCGGTTCGATCACGAAGCGGGACCGGTTGTCGGCCACGACCTCTTCAGAGAGGGTGGGGCGCTGTGCGATGAGCACTGATGTTTCCTTTCAGCGGGCATCCGCTATATGACGCGCGCAAATGGTGGAAAACAGTTGATGGGTGCGGACCGGTGCCCGGTCCGTTGTCGGCACGCCCACCGGGACCCCGCGGGGTCCCGGTGGGCGTGCGCACATCAGACGCGGCGGCGCTTCGGCGGACGGCAGCCGTTGTGCGCGCTCGGGGTGACGTCCGAGATGGAGCCGACCTCCAGGCCCGTGGCCTGCAGGGAGCGGATGGCGGTCTCGCGTCCGGAGCCGGGGCCCTTGACGAACACGTCGACCTTGCGCATGCCGTGCTCCTGCGCGCGCTTCGCGGCGGCCTCGGCGGCCATCTGGGCCGCGAAGGGGGTGGACTTCCGAGAGCCCTTGAAACCCATCTCGCCGGCGGACGACCAGGAGAGGACGGCGCCGGAGGGGTCGGTGATGGTGACGATGGTGTTGTTGAACGTCGACTTGATGTGGGCCTGGCCCTGGGTGACGTTCTTCTTGTCCTTGCGGCGGGGCTTGCGGGCAGCCGCTGCGCGAGTCTTCGGGGGCATGGATTTCTCCTACAAAGTTTTCAGGAAGAGCAGTGAAGAGTGGTGGTGGGCCGCTCGGGGGACCGCGGGGTCCTGGCGCGCGAGCGGCGGCGGGCTACTTCTTCTTGCCGGCGACCGTGCGCTTCGGACCCTTGCGGGTGCGGGCGTTGGTCTTGGTGCGCTGACCGTGCACGGGCAGGCCGCGGCGGTGCCGGATGCCCTGGTAGCTGCCGATCTCGACCTTCCGGCGGATGTCGGCGGCCACCTCGCGGCGGAGGTCACCCTCAACCTTGTAGTTGCCTTCGATGTAGTCGCGCAGCTCCACGAGCTGTGCATCGGTGAGTTCGCGCACGCGCAGGTCGCCCGAGATGCCGGTGGCGTCCAGGGTTTCGAGCGCGCGGGTGCGACCCACGCCGTAGATGTAGGTGAGCGCAATTTCCAGCCGCTTTTCGCGGGGAAGGTCGACGCCTGCGAGACGAGCCATATCGGCGGTTCTCCTTGTGCTGTTCCAGAGGTCTGGAGCATCGCTGCCCGGTCGGTGACGTCATGTCCGTCCGCCGGTCCCCGGCCTCTGTACCGGGGGCACCCGCCTGGATCTCTCCGGTCGGGAGCGGTGCCGTTGTCGATCCACTTGCGTGGAATAGTCGGGGCTGGTCAGCCCTGACGCTGTTTGTGGCGCGGGTTCTCGCAGATCACCATGACCCGCCCGTTGCGGCGGATCACCTTGCACTTGTCGCAGATCGGCTTCACGCTCGGTTGGACCTTCATCGCATTCCTTCGCGTCGTTCTCTCGAGTGGTGTGCGGCCCGGACGGCCGCCGGTCCTACTTGTAGCGGTAGACGATACGACCGCGGGTGAGGTCGTACGGGCTCAGCTCCACCACCACGCGGTCCTCGGGGAGGATCCGGATGTAGTGCTGCCGCATCTTCCCGGAGATGTGGGCGAGGACCAGGTGACCGTTGTTCAGCTCAACGCGGAACATCGCGTTGGGCAGAGCCTCGACCACAGTGCCTTCGATCTCGATGACGCCGTCTTTCTTGGCCATATCCTCCGCTAACTTCTGGGTCCGCCCGCCGGGGCGGCGAGCAGGGTTTCGGGTGTACATCGTCGTTAAACGCCGCAGCGGACCCGTACGCGTGCACCATCACCGTTCGTGGTGCACGGTGATGGTCGGCGCGGTCCGATGTGTGCGGAATCGCTGGAGCACAGACAACCAACAGGACACTCTACGGGATCGGGGCCGCCCCCCGCAACGCGGGAGGCGGCCCCGGGGAGCGGAGCCGGGCCCGGAGGGCGACGGCGCTCAGACGGTCGCGGCGAGCTGCCCGCAGGCCCCGTCGATGTCGGAACCGCGGGTGTCCCGCACGGTGGTGGGGATGCCGTGCGCCCGCAGGCGCTCCACGAAGTTCTGCTCCACGCCGGGACGCGAGGCCGTCCACTTCGAGCCCGGGGTCGGGTTGAGCGGGATGGGGTTCACGTGCACCCAGCCGCCGCCGCGGGCGTTGAGCTTCTCCCCGAGGAGGTCGGCGCGCCACCCGTGGTCGTTGATGTCGCGGATCAGGGCGTACTCGATCGAGACCCGCCGGCCCGTGGCCTGGTAGTAGTCGTAGGCGGCGTCGAGGGCCTCGTCGACCTTCCAGCGGGTGTTGATGGGGATGAGCTCGTCCCGCAGCTCGTCGTCCGGGGCGTGCAGGGACAGCGCCAGCGTGACCGGCAGCTTCTCCTGCGTGAACTTCCGGATGCCCGGCACGAGGCCCACCGTGGACATGGTGATCCCGCGGGCCGAGATCCCGAGGCCCTCGGGGGAGGGATCGATGAGCCGGTGGATCGCGCCGATCGACGCCTTGTAGTTGGCGAGGGCCTCCCCCATGCCCATGAACACGATGTTGGAGATGCGCAGCGGCTCCTGCTCGGCCCGCCCGACCCGGCCGCCGCGGAGCATCCGCGCGCCCTGCACCACCTGCTCGACCATCTCCGCGGTGGAGAGGTTGCGGGTCAGGCCCGCCTGGCCGGTCGCGCAGAAGGGGCAGTTCATGCCGCAGCCGGCCTGGGAGGAGATGCACATGGTCACCCGGTGGGTGTAGCGCATGAGCACCGACTCCACGGTGGCCCCGTCGAAGCACCGGTGGACGTTCTTGACGGTGTCCCCCTGGTCGGCCTCGAGGCTGCGCACGGTCGTCAGCAACGGCGGCAGGACCTGGGAGACGAGCTCCTCCCGGCCCGCCGCGGGCAGGTCGGTCATGTCCTCCGGGGCGGTGGCGAACCGGTCGAAGTAGTGCCGGGAGAGCTGGCCCGCGCGGAAGGGCTGGTGCCCCAGCTCGGCGAGGAACTCCCGGCGGCCCGCCATGTCGAAGTCGGCGAGGTGGCGCGGGGGCTTGCCGCGCCGCGGCGCGGTGAAGGTCAGCTGACCGGGCCGCGGCCTCACGGTGAGCTCGACGGGCGTGCGGGTCGTGCTGCTCTGCTGCGGCTGCTGGGCCACGGTGTTCTCCTCGCGGTCTCGCGGGTCCGGGGTGGTGGTGGAGCGCCGGTTCACGGCAGGTCCTCCGGGATCGGGACGGGGCGCACGCCGAGGGGCTCGAGCTCCGAGGCCCCGCCGTCCTCGGCCGTGAGCACCCAGACGCCGTCGGCGTGCAGGGCCACGGAGTGCTCCCACTGGCTGGAGCGGGCGCCGTCGGTGGTGACCACGGTCCACTCGTCGTCGAGCACGCGGGTGCCGATGCCGCCGCGCACGAGCATCGGCTCAATGGCCAGCGCCATCCCGGCGCGCAGGCGGGGACCGCGGTCGGTGCTGCGGAAGTTGAGGACGTCGGGGGCCATGTGCATCTTGGAGCCGATGCCGTGGCCCACGTACTCCTCGAGGATGCCGAAGCGGTGCCCGGAGACCTTCCGCACGTAGTCCTCCACGGCCGCGCCGATGTCGCCGACGTGCGTGCCGGTGGCCGCCGCCGCGATGCCGTGCCACATGGCGTTGCGGGTGACGTCGGAGAGCTCGGCGTCCGCGGGGTCGGGCCGGCCCAGCAGCACGGTACGCGCCGAGTCACCGTGCCAGCCTCCGACGATCGCCCCGCCGTCCACGGAGAGGATGTCGCCCTCCTCCAGCACCTGCTCCCCCGGGATGCCGTGGACCACCACCTCGTTGACGGACACGCACACCGCGGCGGGATAGCCGAAGTAGCCCAGGAAGTTGGAGCTCGCCCCGTGCTCGTCGAGAACGGAGCGGAAGACGTCGTCGAGGGACGCCGTGGTCGCGCCGGGGACGGCGGCCGCCACCGCGGCGTCGAGGGCGCGCGAGGTCACCACCCCGGCGCGCTGCATGGCGTGCAGCTGGGCGTTGGTCTTGTACTCGATCCGGCGTCGGCCGAACATGCGGTCTTCCTTCCGAGCCGCTCCCCCGGTCGGGGAGCTCGCGGCTGTCGTGGGTTAAACGTGAGACCCCCGGGGGTGTCCGGGGGTGTCACGGAGTGCGTGGTGCGCAACGGTGCGTCAGGACAGCGCTGTCATGATCCGTTGGGAGACCTCGTCGACGGTCCCCAGGCCGTCCACCTCGCGGACGACGCCGCGCCGGTCGTAGACGTCGACGACGGCGGCGGTCTCCGCGTCGTACACGTCGAGGCGGTGCCGGATCACCGACTCCGTGTCGTCGGTGCGTCCCTCCTTCTGGGCGCGCCCGAGGAGCCGCTGGACGAGCTCGTCGCGGTCGGCGGTCAGCTTCAGCACGACGTCGAGCTCCTGGCCCAGCCCGGCCAGGATGGCGTCGAGCTCCTCCACCTGCGCCGCGTTGCGCGGGTAGCCGTCGAGCAGGAAGCCGTCGGCGGTGTCCGCCTCGGCGAGGCGGTCGCGGACCATCCGGTTGGTCACCGAGTCCGGGACGAGGTCGCCGGCGTCGATGTAGCTCTTGGCCTCCTGCCCCAGCGGGGTCCGGCCCTTGATGTTGGCCCGGAAGATGTCCCCGGTGGAGATCGCCGGGATGCCGAGCCGCTCCGAGATGCGCACGGCCTGCGTGCCCTTGCCTGCGCCGGGGGGGCCGATGATGAGCATGCGGGTCATGAAGTCTCCTTGCGGTCGGTGCTGGCTGCGGTCACAGTCTACCGGGCGGTCCCCGCCGTGCCCGGCGAGGGGCGGCGGGGCGGGGGTCAGCGCAGCAGGCCCTCGTAGTTGCGCTGCTGCAGCTGGGCCTCGATCTGCTTCACCGTGTCCAGGCCCACGCCCACCATGATCAGCAGCGACGGCCCGCCGAAGGGGAAGTTCTGGTTCGCGTTGATCAGCACGAGCGCCACCAGCGGGATCATCGACACGATGCCCAGGTAGAGGGCGCCCGGGAACGTGATCCGGCTCAGCACGTAGGCGAGGTACTTCTCGGTGGGACGGCCCGCGCGGATCCCCGGGATGAAGCCGCCGTAGCGCTTCATGTTGTTGGAGACCTCCTCCGGGTTGAAGGTGATCGACACGTAGAAGTACGTGAAGAACACGATCATCAGGAAGTACATCGCCATGTAGACCGGGTGGTCGCCGGTGATCAGGTAGGTGTTGATCCAGTTGACCCAGCCGGGGATGTCCGTCCCGTCGTCCGGCATGCCGAACTGGGCGAGCATGCCGGGGAGCATGAGCATGGAGGACGCGAAGATGATGGGGATGACACCGGCCATGTTGACCTTGAGCGGGATGTAGGTGGTGGTCCCCCCGATCGTGCGCCGGCCCACCATCCGCTTGGCGTACTGCACGGGCACGCGGCGCTGGGACTGCTCCACGAAGACCACGCAGGTGATCACCACGAGCCCCACGGCCAGCACGGAGAGGAACACGCCCCAGCCGCGGGTGCGCAGGATCTCGCCCAGCGCGGAGGGGAAGGTCGCGGCGATGGAGGTGAAGATGAGCAGGGACATGCCGTTGCCCACGCCCCTCTCCGTGATCCGCTCCCCCAGCCACATGATGATCGCCGTCCCGGCGGTCATCGTGATGATGATGATCAGCACGGTCAGCCAGGTGTCGTCCGGGATGATCGGCAGGGGGCAGTCCCCCAGCAGGGCCCCGGACCGCGCCAGCGAGACCACCGTGGTGGCGTTGAGCAGCGCGAGGCCGATGGTGAGGTAGCGGGTGTACTGCGTCAGCTGCGTCTGGCCCTGCGCGCCCTCCTCGTGCAGCTCCTGGAAGCGCGGGATGACCACGCGCAGCAGCTGCACGATGATGCTCGCGGTGATGTAGGGCATGACGCCCAGGGCGAAGACCGACAGCTGCAGCAGGGCGCCACCGCTGAAGAGGTTCACCATGTCGTACACGCCGCCCGTGGTGGTCCCGAGGGCCAGGCACTGCTGCACGTTGCCGTAGTCGACGCCCGGCGCCGGGATGAACGTGCCCAGGCGGTAGAGCACGATGAGAGCGAGGGTGAACCCCAGCTTGCGTCGCAGGTCCGGGGTTCGCAACGCCCGTCCGAAAGCGCTGAGCACATGTCCTCCTAGAGACTGGGTCCGACCGGCATCCGGTGGCGGGGGGTGTGGTGGTGCGGGAGCTCGGTCCGGGGTCCGCGCACCCGGTGGGCACGGACGACTCCGGCAAGTCTAACGAACGCGGCGCGCGGGGCCCGTCCGGGCGCGCGCCGACGGGGCGGGCTCGTGCCCGGGTGACGGATCAGGCCCCGCCCACGCTGGCGTGGACGGGGCCT
>NZ_BAAAOA010000006.1:49787-65857 GCF_039530085.1 Kocuria aegyptia | reverse complement strand
CGCGGCCCGCGCTCACAGCGCGGTGGTGCTGCCGCCGGCGGCGGCGATCTTCTCCGCCGCGGAGCCCGAGAAGGCGTGCGCCCTCACGTCCACCGCGACCGCGATCTCGCCGGAGCCCAGCACCTTGACGGGCTGGTTCTTGCGCACCGCGCCGCGGGCCACGAGCGACTCCACGGTCACTTCGCCGCCCTCCGGGAAGAGCTCGGTGAGCTTGTCCAGGTTGACGACCTGGTACTCCACGCGGAACGGGTTCTTGAACCCGCGCAGCTTGGGCAGGCGCATGTGCAGCGGCAGCTGCCCGCCCGCGAAGCCCGCCTTGACCTGGTACCGGGCGCTGGTGCCCTTGGTGCCGCGGCCGGCGGTCTTGCCCTTGGAGCCCTCACCGCGACCCACGCGGGTCTTGGCGGTCTTCGCGCCCGGGGCCGGACGCAGGTGGTGCACCTTGAGGGCGTGCACCTTCTCGTTGCTCTGAGCGGTGTTCTCAGCAGTGTTCTCTGCCATGGTTACTTGGCCTCCTCGACCTTGACCAGGTGGGCGACGGTGTTGACCATGCCCGCGGTCACGCCGTCGGCCTTGCGGACCACGACGTTGCCCGGCCGCTTGAGGCCGAGGGACCGCAGGGTGTTGCGCATGTTCTGCTTCTGGCCGACCACCGAGCGGACCTGCGTGATGCGCAGCTCCGCGCCGTCGGGCTGGATACGCTTGCCGGACATCAGGCACCTGCCTTCTGGATCGAGCGCAGCAACGGACCGGGGACGACCTCGTCGATCGGCAGCCCACGACGGGCCGCGACGGCCGCCGGCTCCTCGAGCTGGCGGAGCGCCTCGATGGTTGCGTGCACGATGTTGATCTGGTTCGACGAGCCGAGGGACTTCGACAGCACGTCGTGGATGCCGGCGCACTCGAGCACGGCGCGGACCGGGCCACCGGCGATCACACCGGTACCGGGGGTCGCCGGGCGCAGCATGACGACGCCTGCGGCGGCCTCGCCCTGCACGCGGTGCGGGATCGTGCGGTCCTCGATGCGCGGGACGCGGAAGAAATTCTTCTTCGCCTCCTCGACGCCCTTCGAGATCGCCGCCGGGACCTCCTTGGCCTTGCCGTAGCCGACCCCGACCATGCCGTTGCCGTCGCCGACGACGACGAGGGCGGTGAAGCTGAAGCGACGACCGCCCTTGACGACCTTGGAGACGCGGTTGATGGTCACGACGCGCTCGAGGAACTTGTCCTTCTCCTCCTCGCGGCCACCGCGGCCACCGCGGCCGCCGCGCTCACCGCGGCCGCCGCGCTCGCCACGGCCGCCGCGCTCGCCACGGCCGCCGCGGTCGCCGCGGGGGTCCTGGGAGCGGTTGGACTCGGTGGTCTGCTGGGCCCCGGTCGCCTCCGTGGAGGCAGTGCTGGCTTCGGTCACCTGGGTTTCCTTCTCGTTGTTCTGCTCGCTCACAGTGCCAGACCTCCTTCGCGGGCGCCGTCGGCGACAGCCGCCACGCGACCGTGGTACTTGTTGCCGCCGCGGTCGAACACGACGGACTCGACACCGGCTGCCCTGGCGCGCTCGGCCACGAGCTCACCGACGCGCTTGGCCTTCGCGGTCTTGTCCGCGTCGGCGCCGCGCAGGTCGGCCTCCATGGTGGACGCCGAGGCGACGGTGACACCCTGGGTGTCGTCGACGACCTGGACGAACACGTGACGGGCCGAGCGGTTGACGACCAGGCGCGGGCGCGCCGCCGTGCCGGCCAGGTGCTTGCGCACCCGGGCGTGACGGCGGCTGCGCGCGGCGGCCTTGGACTTGCCCTTGATCTTCAGAGCCATGATTACTTACCAGCCTTTCCGGCCTTGCGGCGGATCTGCTCGCCGGCGTACCGCACGCCCTTGCCCTTGTAGGGCTCGGGGGCGCGGAGCTTGCGGATCTTGGCGGCGACCTCGCCGACCTGCTGCTTGTCGATGCCGTTGACCGAGAGCTTGTTGACGCCCTCGACGGCGAACGAGATGCCCTCCGGGGCCTTGAAGGTGATCGGGTGGCTGTAGCCGAGGGCGAACTCGAGGTCCTGGCCCCTGGCCTGCACGCGGTAACCGGTGCCCACGATCTCGATGCCCTTGGAATAGCCCTGGGTGACGCCCTGGATCATGTTGGCGATCAGGGTGCGGGTGAGACCGTGCAGCGAGCGGGACTCGCGCTCGTCGTCGGGTCGGGTGACGGTGAGGGTGCTGTCCTCGAGCGCGACCGAGATCGGGCTGGCAACGGTGTGCTGCAGCTCGCCCTTGGCGCCCTTGACGGAGACGACGTTGCCGTCGATCTTGATCTCCACACCGGCCGGCACAGAGATGGGGAGACGTCCGATACGTGACATGTTCTCTTCCTTTCTGTTCCGGGTTACCAGACGTACGCGAGGACTTCGCCGCCCACGCCCTTCTTCGCGGCCTGCTTGTCGGTCAGCAGCCCGGAGGAGGTGGACAGGATGGCGATGCCCAGGCCGCCCAGGACCTTGGGGAGGTTGGTGGACTTGGCGTAGACCCGCAGGCCCGGCTTGGAGATGCGCCGGACGCCCGCGATGGAGCGCTCCCGGTTGGGGCCGAACTTCAGGGACAGCGTGAGGGTCTTGCCGACCTCGGCCGCCTCCTCGGTGTAGTCCGCGATGTAGCCCTCAGCCTTGAGGATGTCCGCCACGCGAGCCTTGAGCTTCGAGTACGGCATGCTCACGGAGTCGTGGTAGGCGGAGTTGGCGTTGCGCAGACGCGTCAGCATGTCCGCGACAGGATCTGTCATTGTCATTTGGGGGCACGTGCCCTTCCTCGTCCCGGTTTCCGCCGGCGCCCTGCGGCGCACGAGCAGACCTGGAACGTAGCGAGATTAGTTGGTCTTGAAGGGGAAACCGAGCGCCTTCAGCAGCGCGCGGCCCTCGTCGTCGGTCTTCGCGGTGGTGACCACCGTGATGTCCATGCCGCGGACCCGGTCGATGCGGTCCTGGTCGATCTCGTGGAACATGGACTGCTCGGTGAGGCCGAAGGTGTAGTTGCCGTTGCCGTCGAACTGGCGGTCGGACAGACCGCGGAAGTCGCGGATGCGCGGCAGGGCCAGGGTCACCAGGCGGTCGAGGAACTCCCACATGCGGTCGCCGCGCAGCGTGGTGTGCGCGCCGATCGGCATGCCCTCGCGGAGCTTGAACTGCGCGATGGACTTCTTCGCCCGGGTCACGAGCGGCTTCTGGCCCGTGATGGCGGTGAGGTCGCGGACGGCGCCGTCGATGAGCTTGGAGTCCTTCGCGGCGTCGCCGACGCCCATGTTCACGACGACCTTGACGACGCGCGGGATCTCCATGACGTTGCCGTAGCCGAACTGCTCCTGCAGCGCCGGCACGACGGTCTCCTGGTACTTGTCCTTGAAGCGCGGGGACACGCTGATCTCGGTGGTTTCGGTCATCACAGGTCCTTGCCGGTGCTCTTGGAGACGCGGACGCGGACGGTCTTCTGGCGTCCGTCGCGCTCCACGGTCTCGGTGCGGTGGCCGACGCGGGTCGGCTTGTTGGTCTCCGGGTCCACGAGCGCCACGTTGGACACGTGGATCGGGGCCTCGACCTTGTCGATGCCGCCGGCTTCGCCCTGCATGGAGGCCTTGCGGTGGCGGGTCATCACGTTGACGCCCTCCACGACCACGCGGGAGGTCTCGGGGATCACGCGCAGGACCTTGCCCTGCTTGCCCTTGTTGTCCCTGCTGCCGGAGATGACCTGCACCAGGTCGCCGGTCTTGATCTTGAACTTCGCCATGGTCAGAGCACCTCCGGGGCCAGCGAGATGATCTTCATGAACTTCTTGTCGCGCAGCTCACGGCCCACGGGGCCGAAGATGCGGGTACCACGGGGGTCACCGTCGTTCTTCAGGATCACTGCGGCGTTCTCGTCGAACTTGATGTAGGAGCCGTCCGGACGACGGCGCTCCTTCTTGGTGCGGACGATGACGGCCTTGACCACGTCGCCCTTCTTCACGTTGCCGCCGGGGATCGCGTCCTTGACGGTGGCGACGATGATGTCGCCGATGCCTGCGTAGCGACGTCCGGATCCACCGAGAACACGGATGGTGAGGATCTCCTTCGCACCCGTGTTGTCGGCGACCTTCAGTCGCGACTCCTGCTGAATCACTGATTACTCCTGTCGTCACGCCGGTTCCAACACCGATCGAGAGCACGGTGCGGGCCTTGCGGAACAGCTTGTCGGATGATGTGCCCTCCCCCGGCGCGCACGCCGGACCGGGCCCAGCCCTCCATGCCAGGAGCATCTGAACCCGCCACCAGGTGGCACGGGGGCGCCCTGCACGCGGTCATTATGCGCTGGCACGAAGAGCTGTGGGTTTGCACGGGCAGACATATCGGCCCATACAAGCTCACCAGCCTAGCACAGGCGGGGGGCGCCCGTGCGGGGCCGGGAACGGACGACGGCCCGTCCCTTCGGGGAAGGGACGGGCCGTGCGCGGCCGTGGCCGGCTCTAGCGAGCCGGGATCACTTGGCCTTCTCGAGGATCTCCACGATCCGCCACCGCTTGGTGGCGGACAGCGGGCGGGTCTCGGAGATCAGGACCAGGTCGCCGACGCCGGCGGTGTTCTGCTCGTCGTGGGCCTTGACCTTCGAGGACCGGCGCATGACCTTGCCGTACAGCGAGTGCTTGACGTTGTCCTGCAGCTGGACGACGACGGTCTTGTCCATCTTGTCGGAGACCACGTAGCCGCGACGGCTCTTGCGGTCACCGCGCTCGGCGGCCTGCTCGGCCCCGTTGTTGATCTGCTCGGTCACTTGGCGTCCTCCTCGGAGGTGTTCTCGGCGGTGTTCTCGGCGGCGCCCGCCTGGGGCCGGATGCCGAGCTCGCGCTCGCGCAGCACCGTGTAGATGCGCGCGATGTCGCGCTTGACGGCCTTGAGGCGGCCGTTGTTCTCGAGCTGACCGGTTGCGGACTGGAAGCGGAGGTTGAACAGCTCCTCCTTGGCCTTGCGCAGCGCCTCACCCAGAGAGTCCTTGTCGAGGGCCGCGAGGTTCTCGATGCTCAGATCCTTGGATCCAACAGCCATTCTCATTCACCACCTTCGCGACGCACGATGCGTGCCTTCATCGGGAGCTTGTGGATCGCCAGGCGCAGGGCCTCGCGGGCGACCTCTTCGGAGACACCGGAGAGCTCGAACATCACGCGCCCGGGCTTGACGTTGGCGACCCACCATTCGGGGGAGCCCTTACCGGAACCCATGCGGGTCTCGGCGGGCTTCTTGGTCAGGGGGCGGTCCGGGTAGATGTTGATCCAGACCTTGCCGCCACGCTTGATGTGGCGGGTCATGGCGATACGGGCGGCCTCGATCTGACGGTTCGTCACGTAGGCCGGCGTGAGCGCCTGGATGCCCCACTCGCCGAAGGCGACAGTGGTGCCGCCCTTGGCAGCGCCCGACCGCTTCGGGTGGTGCTGCTTGCGGTACTTCACACGACGTGGGATGAGCATTTACTTACCACCCTCTGCGTTGGTCGCTCCCGCGGCCGGAGCCGGGGAGGCGGCGGAGTCGTTGCGCTCACGGCGTCCGCCACGGTCGTTACGGTCGGGACGACGACGGTCGCCGCCGCCGCCGCCGCGGCGCTCACCCGGGCCGCCACGACGATCGCGGTCGCCGCCGCGGCCGCGCGAGGGAGCGGCGGCCTGCTGGGCGGCCAGTTCCTTCGCGGTGAGGTCGCCCTTGTAGATCCAGACCTTCACGCCGATGCGGCCGAAGGTGGTCTTGGCCTCGAAGAACCCGTAGTCGATGTTCGCGCGCAGGGTGTGTAGGGGCACACGGCCTTCGCGGTAGAACTCCGAGCGGCTCATCTCGGCGCCGCCGAGGCGGCCGGCGCACTGGATGCGGATGCCCTTCGCGCCGGCGCGCTGCGCCGACTGGATGGCCTTCTTCATGGCGCGGCGGAAGGCCACGCGGGAGGCGAGCTGCTCGGCGACGCCCTGGGCGACCAGCTGGGCGTCCACCTCGGGGTTCTTGACCTCGAGGATGTTCAGCTGGATCTGCTTGCCGGTGAGCTTCTCGAGCTCGCCGCGGATGCGGTCGGCCTCGGCGCCGCGGCGGCCGATGACGATCCCGGGGCGGGCGGTGTGGATGTCCACGCGCACGCGGTCCCGGGTCCGCTCGATCTCGACCTTGGAGATGCCGGCCCGCTCCATGCCCGTGGACATGAGCTTGCGGATCTTGATGTCCTCACGGACGTAGTCCTTGTAGCGCTGGCCCTCCTTGGTGGAGTCCGCGTACCAGTGCGACACGTGGTCGGTGGTGATGCCCAGCCGGAACCCGTGCGGGTTGATCTTCTGTCCCACTTAGCGGACCTCCTCGCTGTCAGGGCTCGCCACGATCACGGTGATGTGGCTCGTGCGCTTGTTGATGCGGTAGGCGCGGCCCTGGGCCCGCGGCTGGAACCGCTTCATGGTCGGACCCTCGTCGACGAAGGCCTCGCTCACGACGAGCTCCTCCTCCTTGAACGGCAGACCGTCGCGGTCGGCCAGCTGGCGCGCGTTGGCGACCGCCGACTGGAGGACCTTGAACACCGGCTCCGAAGCACCCTGGGGGGCGAACTTCAGAATCGCCAGAGCCTCATTCGCCTGTTGGCCACGAATCAGGTTGACGACGCGCCGGGCCTTCATAGGCGTCACGCGGATGTAGCGCGCAGATGCCTTGGCTTCCATTGCTTTCCTTCTCTCGTCTTCTCGAAGTGCTCACGCTGCGGGATCCCGGAGGATCAGCGGCGCTTGCCCTTCTTGTCGTCCTTCACATGGCCGCGGAAGGTCCGCGTGGGGGCGAACTCGCCGAGCTTGTGCCCGACCATCGACTCGGTGATGAACACGGGGATGTGCTTGCGTCCGTCGTGCACGGCGATCGTGTGCCCGAGCATGTCGGGGACGATCATCGAGCGGCGGGACCACGTCTTGATGACGTTCTTGGTGCCCTTGTCGTTCTCCTTGGCGACCTTCAGATAAAGGTGCTGATCGACGAAAGGGCCCTTCTTCAGGCTGCGTGGCATGTGTCAGGCTCCTTAGCGCTTGTTCTTGCCGGTGCGACGACGGCGGACGATGAGCTTGTCGCTCTCCTTGTTGGGGCGGCGGGTGCGGCCCTCGGGCTTGCCGTTCGGGTTGACCGGGTGACGGCCACCGGAGGTCTTGCCCTCGCCACCACCGTGCGGGTGGTCGACGGGGTTCATGACCACACCGCGGACGGTCGGGCGGACGCCCTTCCAGCGGTTGCGGCCGGCCTTGCCCCAGTTGATGTTCGACTGCTCGGCGTTGCCGACCTCGCCGACCGTCGCGCGGCAGCGCACGTCGACGTTGCGGATCTCGCCGGAGGGCAGCCGGAGCTGGCCGTACTTGCCCTCCTTGGCGACGAGCTGCACCGACGCGCCGGCGGAGCGGGCGAGCTTGGCGCCGCCGCCCGGGCGGAGCTCGACGGCGTGGATCACGGTGCCGACGGGGATGTTGCGCAGCGGCAGGTTGTTGCCGGGCTTGATGTCGGCGCCGGGGCCCGACTCGACGACGTCGCCCTGGGACAGCTTGTTCGGCGCGATGATGTAGCGCTTGGAGCCGTCCACGAAGTGCAGCAGCGCGATGCGCGCCGTGCGGTTGGGGTCGTACTCGATGTGCGCGACCTTGGCGTCGACGCCGTCCTTGTCGTGGCGACGGAAGTCGATGACGCGGTACTGGCGCTTGTGCCCGCCACCCTTGTGCCGGGTGGTGATGCGGCCGGTGTTGTTCCGGCCGCCCTTCTTGGGCAACGGCCGGACCAGCGACTTCTCGGGGGTCGTGCGCGTGATTTCTGCGAAGTCGGCAACGGAGGAGCCGCGACGGCCCGGGGTTGTCGGCTTGTGCTTACGGATAGCCATGTGTCAGTTCCTCGTTAAAGTGGTCTCCGCTCAGGCGAGCGGACCGCCGAAGATGTCGATGGTGCCTTCCTTCAGGGTCACAACGGCACGCTTGGTGCCCTTGCGCTGACCCCAGCCGAAGCGCGTGCGCTTCCGCTTCCCGGCACGGTTGATGGTGTTCACGGACTCGACCTTGACGCCGAAGATCTGCTCCACGGCGTACTTGATCTCGGTCTTGTTCGAGTCGGGCGCCACGAAGAACGTGTAGCGGCCCTCGTCGATGAGCCCGTAGGACTTCTCGGAGACGACCGGCGCGATGATGACGTCCCGGGGGTCCTTGATGGTGGTCGCGCTCACTTGGCGTCCTCCTGCTTCTTCTTGCTGGCGGCCGCCACGAAGGACTCGAACGCGTCCTTGGTGAAGACCACGTCGTCGGAGACCAGCACGTCGTACGTGTTGAGCTGGTCCGCGTAGAGGGTGTGCACGTCGTCGAGGTTGCGCACCGACAGCGCGGCCACGTCGTCCGAGCGGTGCAGGACGACCAGCAGGTTCTTGCGGTCGGTGAGCCCCCGCAGCGTCTCCCGGGCGGCCTTCGTGTTGGGGACGGTGCCCTCGACGACGGCCTCCACGACGTGGATGCGGTTGTTGCGCGCCCGGTCCGAGAGGGCTCCACGCAGGGCGGCGGCCTTCATCTTCTTGGGGGTGCGCTGGCTGTAGTCGCGCGGGGTCGGGCCGTGCACCACGCCGCCACCGGTCATGTGGGGGGCGCGGATCGAGCCCTGGCGCGCGCGGCCGGTGCCCTTCTGCTTGAAGGGCTTGCGGCCGGCGCCGGAGACCTCGGCGCGGTTCTTGGTCTTGTGCGTGCCCTGGCGGGCCGCGGCCAGCTGCGCGACGACGACCTGGTGCAGCAGGGGCACGTTGGTCTGGACGTCGAAGATCTCAGCGGGCAGTTCGACGTTGACGGTCTGAGTTGCCATGGTCTGATCAGGCTCCCTTCACTGCGGTGCGGACGAGGACGACCGAACCCTTGGGGCCCGGCAGGGCACCCTTGATGAGCAGCAGGGAGTTCTCGGCGTCCACGGCGTGAACGGTGAGGTTCTGCGTCGTGTGACGGACGGCGCCCATCCGGCCCGCCATGCGCATGCCCTTGAACACGCGAGCGGGGTAGGACGCGCCGCCGATGGATCCCGGCTTGCGGTGGTTCTTGTGGGCACCGTGGGAGGCGCCGACGCCGGAGAAGCCGTGACGCTTCATCACACCGGCCGTGCCCTTGCCCTTGGTCTTGCCGATCACGTCGACCTTCTGGCCGGCCTCGAAGAGCTCGACGGAGAGCTCCTGGCCGAGCTCGTAGGTGTCGGCGTCGGCCGTGCGCAGCTCCACGACGTGGCGGCGCGGCGTCACGCCGGCCTTCTCGAAGTGGCCGGCCAGCGGCTGGGTGACCTTGCGGGGGTCGATCGCACCGAACCCGATCTGCACGGCGGAGTAGCCGTCACGGTCCTGGTTGCGCAGCTGGGTCACGACGTTGGAGTCCGCCTTGACGACGGTCACCGGCACGAACTTCCCGTTCTCGTCCCAGACCTGGGTCATGCCGAGCTTCGTGCCCAGCAGGCCCTTCACCTGGCGTTCGAAAGTGGTAGTCATTGGGATGCGATCCTCTTTACAGCTTGATTTCGATGTTCACGTCAGCCGGCAGGTCGAGGCGCATGAGCGAGTCGACGGCCTTCGGCGTGGGGTCGATGATGTCGATCAGCCGCTTGTGCGTGCGCATCTCGAAGTGCTCACGGCTGTCCTTGTACTTGTGCGGCGAACGGATGACGCAGTACACGTTCTTCTCCGTGGGCAGCGGCACGGGGCCGACCACCGTGGCGCCTGCGCGCGTCACCGTCTCAACGATCTTCCGGGCCGAGACGTCGATGACCTCGTGGTCATAAGACTTCAGCCGGATGCGGATTTTCTGTCCCGCCATGGCGTCGTGGCTCACTTTCTTGAACGTACTTCCCTGTGACGGAGCCGAGGGCTCCTTGTGCATGGCGCCACCTGGTGGGCGCCCCTCCACGCAGGCTGAATCCGGAGGTATCCGGGTTCCTCACCCTGCTGGAGCTCCGACCCCCGAACTCGGGCGTGTCGCCTCGTGCTGGCACGAGGGCGCACCGGGTCCGGTTCGTGGGGCGGGCTGTCTGTGGTCCGTGCGTGGCAGCTTCCGCGAGCTGCTGGCCCCCGGATCTGCTTCGGAGCCCGATGGTGTCCTGGGGCCTGCCGGTTCGAACCGTTGGGAGCACACGTCGGCGCTTGAACAACGTCGTCCATCCTGCCAGAGATGGCAGGCCGGCGCAAACGCACGGCCCGGGCCGGGCGGACCCGTGCCCCGACCGTGCGGCGACCGTGAGACCGCGCGACCGCAGCGGGGCGACCGGTCGTGTCCTGGCCCGGTCCGCACACCGACGCGCGCAGGACATGGGTCCCGTGCCGTCCACCGCGAGACCGGGCGCGGTCGTTCCGTCCGGGAGCTCGACCGCGCCCGCGAGTGCTGCCAGGAGACGCTGGGCCACTCCCCCGCCGGCCCGCTCGAGCCGGACAGCGTCCTGTGCGTGCACCAGCTCATCGGCTGGGCCCCGCCGTAGCGCCCCGGGACGCGCGGAACCCCCCGCCGCTGCAGGAGCGACGAGGGGTTCTGCGCAGATCGGGCAGTCCGGGGACTAGTTGATGATCTTGGTGACGCGGCCGGAGCCCACGGTGCGGCCACCCTCACGGATGGCGAAGCCGAGGCCCTCCTCCATGGCGATCGGCTGGATCAGCGCGACCGTCATCTCGGTGTTGTCGCCGGGCATGACCATCTCGGTGCCCTCGGGCAGCGTGATGACGCCGGTGACGTCGGTGGTCCGGAAGTAGAACTGCGGACGGTAGTTCGAGTAGAACGGGTTGTGACGCCCGCCCTCCTCCTTGGAGAGGATGTAGACGTTGGCCTCGAAGTCGGTGTGCGGGGTGATGGAACCCGGCTTGCACACGACCTGGCCGCGCTCGACGTCGTCACGCTTGAGACCGCGCAGCAGCAGGCCGCAGTTCTCGCCCGCCATGGCCTCGTCCATCTGCTTGTGGAACATCTCGATGCCGGTGACCGTGGTCTTCTGGACCGGGCGGATGCCGACGATCTCGACCTCGGAGTTGATCGGCAGCGTGCCGCGCTCGGCACGGCCGGTCACCACGGTGCCGCGACCGGTGATGGTGAAGACGTCCTCGATCGGCATGAGGAACGGCTTGTCCATCTCACGGATGGGGTCGGGCACGTTCTCGTCGACGGCCTCCATGAGCTCCTCGACCTTGGAGACCCACTCGGGGTCGCCCTCGAGGGCCTTCAGCGCCGAGACGCGCACGACGGGCGCGTTGTCGCCGTCGAAGCCCTGGTCGGAGAGGAGCTCGCGCACCTCCATCTCGACGAGGTCCAGCAGCTCCTCGTCGTCGACCATGTCGGACTTGTTGAGGGCCACCAGCAGGTAGGGCACGCCCACCTGGCGGGCGAGCAGCACGTGCTCGCGGGTCTGGGCCATGGGGCCGTCCGTGGCGGCGACCACGAGGATGGCGCCGTCCATCTGCGCCGCACCGGTGATCATGTTCTTGACGTAGTCGGCGTGGCCCGGGGCGTCGACGTGCGCGTAGTGGCGCTTCTCCGTCTGGTACTCGATGTGCGCGATGTTGATGGTGATGCCGCGCTGCTTCTCCTCCGGAGCGGAGTCGATGGCGCCGAAGTCGCGCTGCTCGTTGAGGTCCGGGTACTTGTCGGCCAGGACCTTGGAGATGGCAGCGGTGAGCGTCGTCTTGCCGTGGTCGACGTGGCCGATGGTGCCGATGTTGACGTGCGGCTTGGTGCGCTCGAACTTGGCCTTCGCCATGGTTGTTCCTCCTAGAACATTTGTCGAAACTTGCTCAGCACTTTCCCACCGCGTGTTGTCGGGGGGAGCTTGAGGCGCTCAGCAGTACTGAAACCTCTGCAAGTCTACTTTGGCTGTGCGTGTTTGATGAAATTCCCGGCCGAGGCCGAGGGGGTGGTGCCTACTCGCCGCGGTTCTTCTGGACGATCTCCTCGGCGACGGCCTTGGGGACCTCCGAGTAGCTGTCGAACTGCATGGAGTACACGGCGCGGCCCTGGGTCTTGGACCGGAGGTCGCCGATGTAGCCGAACATCTCGGACAGCGGCACGAGCGCCTTGACCAGCTTGACGCCGGTCACGTCCTCCATGGACTGGATCTGGCCGCGGCGGGAGTTCAGGTCGCCGATGACCTCGCCCATGTACTCCTCCGGGGTGCGGACCTCCACGGCCATGAGCGGCTCGAGCAGGACCGGCTGGGCCCGGCGGGCACCTTCCTTGAACACCATGGAGCCGGCGATCTTGAACGCCATCTCGGAGGAGTCGACGTCGTGGTAGGCGCCGTCGAGCAGCGTGGCCTTGACGCCCACGACCGGGTACCCGGCCAGGATGCCGAGACGCATCGCGTCCTGGATGCCGGCGTCCACGGAGGGGATGTACTCGCGCGGGACGCGGCCGCCGGTGACCTTGTTGTCGAACTCGTAGAGCTCCTCGGCGTCCAGCGGGACCGGCTCGAAGGCGACCTGCACCTTGGCGAACTGGCCGGAGCCGCCGGTCTGCTTCTTGTGCGTGTAGTCGACCTTGTCGACGGCCTTCTTGATCGTCTCGCGGTAGGCGACCTGCGGCTTGCCGACGTTGGCCTCGACCTTGAACTCGCGCTTCATGCGGTCCACCAGGATGTCCAGGTGGAGCTCGCCCATGCCGCCGATCTCGGTCTGGCCGGTCTCCTCGTTGAGGGACACGGTGAACGTGGGGTCCTCGGCGGAGAGCTTCTGGATCGCGACCGAGAGCTTCTCCTGGTCGCCCTTGGTCTTCGGCTCGATGGCGACGGAGATCACGGGGGCCGGGAAGGTCATCGACTCGAGCACGATCGGGTTCTGGAGGTCGCACAGGGTGTCGCCCGTGGTGGTGTCCTTGAGTCCGATGGCCGCGTAGATGTGGCCGGCCTGGATCGTGTCGACCGGGTTCTCCTTGTTGGAGTGCATCTGGAACAGCTTGCCGATGCGCTCCTTCTTGCCCTTGGTGGAGTTGAGCACCTGGTCGCCGTTGGAGGCCTTGCCGGAGTACACGCGGATGTAGGTGAGCTGGCCGTAGAACGGGTGGGAGGCCACCTTGAACGCCAGGGCGGAGAACGGCGCGGTGGAGTCCACCGGACGGGTGAGGGTCTCCTCCTCGTTGTTCAGGGCGTGGCCCTCGACGTTCGGGACGTCCAGCGGGGACGGCAGGAAGTCGATGACGGCGTCGAGCATCGGCTGCACGCCGCGGTTCTTGAACGCGGAGCCGCACAGCACGGGGTAGGCCTGGGAGTTGATGGTCAGCTTCCGGATGCCGGCCTTGAGCTCCTCGAGGGTGAGGTCCTCGCCGCCCAGGTACTTCTCCATCAGCTCGTCGTCGGCCTCGGCGACCGACTCCACCAGCTGGTTGCGGTACTCCTCGGCCCGCTCCTGCAGGTCGGCGGGGATCTCCTCGATCTCGTACTTCGCCCCGAGGGAGACGTCGCCCTTGGAGTCGCCAGGCCAGACGAAGGCCTTCATGGTGAGCAGGTCGACCACGCCGGTGAACTCGGACTCGGCGCCGATCGGGAGCTGCATGACCAGCGGCTTGGCACCGAGGCGGTTGATGATGGTGTCGACGGTGAAGTAGAAGTCGGCGCCCAGCTTGTCCATCTTGTTGACGAAGCAGATGCGGGGGACGTCGTACTTGTCGGCCTGGCGCCAGACCGTCTCCGACTGGGGCTCGACACCCTCCTTGCCGTCGAAGACCGCCACGGCGCCGTCGAGCACGCGCAGGGAGCGCTCGACCTCGACCGTGAAGTCCACGTGACCGGGGGTGTCGATGATGTTGATCTGGTTGTCGTGCCAGTAGCAGGTCGTCGCGGCGGACGTGATCGTGATGCCGCGCTCCTGCTCCTGCGCCATCCAGTCCATGGTGGAGGCACCATCGTGGGTCTCGCCGAGCTTGTGGGAGATACCGGTGTAGAACAGGATGCGTTCGGTGGTGGTGGTCTTACCGGCATCGATGTGCGCCATGATGCCGATGTTGCGGACCTTCTTGAGGTCGGTAAGCACGTCAAGTGCCACGGTGTTTCCCTTTCGGAGATGGTGCCGGCGGCCTGTCGGCCCGGGTGGGGCCGACAGGCCTGGAAGATTCTACCAGCGGTAGTGGGCGAAGGCCTTGTTGGACTCCGCCATCTTGTGGGTGTCCTCGCGGCGCTTCACGGCGGCACCGAGACCGTTGGACGCGTCCAGGATCTCGTTCTGCAGACGCTCGGTCATGGTGTTCTCACGGCGGATCTTCGAGTAGCCGACGAGCCAGCGCAGGGACAGCGCCTGGGCGCGGCCCGGCTTGACCTCGACGGGCACCTGGTAGGTGGCGCCGCCGACGCGGCGGGACTTCACCTCGAGGGCCGGCTTGACGTTCTCCAGGGCCTTCTTGAGGGTGGCGACGGGGTCGGCACCGGACTTGGCGCGGACGCCCTCGAGGGCGCCGTAGACGATGCGCTCGGCGGTGGACTTCTTGCCGTCCTGGAGGACCTTGTTGATCAGCTGCGTGACGACCGGGGAGCTGTAGACCGGGTCGACGACGAGCGGGCGCTTGGGAGCGGGACCCTTACGAGGCATTACTTCTTCTCCTTCTTGGCGCCGTAGCGGGAACGGGCCTGCTGGCGGCCCTTGACACCCTGGGTGTCGAGCGCGCCGCGGACGATCTTGTAGCGGACACCGGGGAGGTCCTTCACGCGACCGCCGCGGACGAGCACGATGGAGTGCTCCTGCAGGTTGTGGCCCTCACCGGGGATGTAGGCCGTGACCTCGATCCCGCCGTTGAGCTTCACGCGGGCGACCTTGCGCAGCGCGGAGTTCGGCTTCTTGGGGGTGGTGGTGTAGACGCGGGTGCACACGCCGCGCTTCATGGGGCTGCCCTTGAGTGCGGGCGCCTTGGTCTTGACGACCTTCGGGGTCCGGCCCTTGCGGACCAGCTGCTGGATTGTAGGCACAGTGTCTCCTGATCGGACGGGACGCGTCAGCGGCCCGCTGGGTGTTCGGCTCCCCCGCGACCGGCCGGGAGCGGGTGCGGCGCCTGTTGTGGGCCCGCCGGGCGGGCACCACGGTCGCCGCGCCGAAGGTGGCTGGGCAGACGAAAAGGATGGCATTTCGGTACACACCGCGTACCGGAGGACCGAGTCCGTTCTGCCATGATTTCTCCGGCCTCCAGGGGCGCGGGCGCCGAGGGATGACCGTTCAATTCCTCGACAGCTTATCAGACCCCGGGCGGGGCGGGGAACGGGGCCGGCCCCGCCCGGTCAGCGTCCGGTCGCGGCGAGGTCCGCGGAGATCCGCCGCGCGCACTCGAGCAGGGCCGGCACGACCTCGTCCACCGGGTCCCCCGCGCTCGCACCGGGCATCCCCACCCGCATGGAGACGTTCACGGCCGCGACCACGCGTCCGGAGCCGTCGGTCACGGGGGCGGCGACGGAGCGTAGCCCGACCTCGAGCTCCTGGTCCACGAGGGCCCACCCCTGGGCGCGGACCCGCCGCAGGTCGGCCTCGAGGGCCGCGCGGTCGGTGAGGGTGCGCGGGGTCAGGCGCTCGAGCCGCGCCGTGCGGAAGTACTCGGCGAGCCGCTCCGGGTCCAGCCCGGCGAGCAGCACCCGGCCCATGGACGTGGCGTGGGCGGGGAACCGGGTGCCCACGGCGATCGCCACGGTCATGATCCGGTGCGTGGCGACGCGGGCGACGTAGACGATGTCGGAGCCGTCCAGCACGGAGGCGGACGTGGACTCCTCGACCTGCGCCGAGAGCGCCTCGAGGTGCGGGGCGGCCAGGGCCGGCAGCGGCTGCGAGGACAGGTAGGAGTAGCCGAGCTGGAGGACCGTGGGGGTGAGCTCGAAGAGCCGCCCGTCGGTCCGGACGTAGCCCAGCTCCTCGAGCGTGAGCAGGAACCGGCGCGCGGTGGCCCGGGTCAGCCCGGTGCGCCGGGCCACGTCGCTGAGGGTCATCCGGGGGTGCCGGGCGTCGAAGGCCGTGATGACGCCGAGCCCGCGCGCCAGCGACTGCACGAACTGTCCGGGGGCGCCCCGCTCCCCCGCCGGGGCGGCCGGGTCCTGCTCGGTCATCGGTGGCCTCCTGCGG
>NZ_BAAAOA010000006.1:0-49724 GCF_039530085.1 Kocuria aegyptia | reverse complement strand
CGGGCGGGCCGCAGCGGGACGTCGACGATCTGCTGGAGCTCGGCGAAGCTCGTGCCGAAGGTCTCGCGCACCGCCACGCCGTCGGCCTCGATGAGGAACACGGCCTGGTCGGTGTAGATCCGGGAGACGCAGGCCACGCCGGTGAGCGGCATGGTGCACTGCTCCACGAGCTTGGACTGGCCCTTCTTCGTCTGCAGGGACATCATCACGAAGGTCATCTTCGCACCCGTGGCCAGGTCCATGGCCCCGCCCACGGCGGGGATCGCGTCCGGCCTGCCCGTGTGCCAGTTGGCGAGGTTGCCGCGGCGGTCCACCTGGAAGGCGCCGAGCACGCAGCAGTCCAGGTGCCCGCCGCGCATCATGGCGAAGGAGTCCGCGTGGTGGAAGTAGGAGCAGCCCGGGGTCTCGACCACGGGGATCTTGCCGGCGTTGATCAGGTCGGCGTCGACCTCCTCGCCGTGGGCCTCGGGGCCCATGCCCAGCATGCCGTTCTCGGTGTGCAGGGTGACGTCGTCCTCGGCGCTCAGGTAGTTGGAGACCAGGGTGGGCTGGCCGATGCCGAGGTTGACGTAGGAGCCGGCGGGGATGTCGCGGGCCACCACGCGGGCCAGCTCCTCGGGGGTCAGCGGGGTCCCGGACGTCCTGGGCACGGTCTCGACGGTGTTCTCGCTCATCTCAGATGTCCTCTCGGGGGTCGGTCCGGGCGGGGGCGTCGATCCGCACGACGGTGTCCACGTAGATGCCCGGGGTCACGACGACCTCGGGGTCCAGGCGGCCGCGCTCGACCACCTCCGCGACCTGCACGATGGAGGTCGTGGCGGCGGCGGCCATGATGGGGCCGAAGTTGCGCGCGGTCTTGCGGTAGACGAGGTTGCCGGCCCGGTCCGCGACGTGCGCCTTGGTCAGGGAGAAGTCGGCCTTGATGGGGTGCTCGAGCACGTAGTGCCGGCCGTCGATCTCGCGGACCTCCTTGCCCTCGGCCAGCGGGGTGCCGTAGCCGGTGGGGGTGAAGAACCCGCCGATGCCGGCGCCGGCGGCGCGGATCCGCTCGGCGAGGTTGCCCTGCGGGACGACCTCGAGCTCGATCTGCCCGGCCCGGTACTTCTCGTCGAAGTGCCACGAGTCGGACTGGCGCGGGAAGGAGCAGATGATCCGCCGGACGCGCCCGAGCTGGATGAGCCGCGCCAGGCCCACGTCGCCGTTGCCGGCGTTGTTGTTGACGACCGTCAGGTCGGTGGCGCCGTGGACGATCAGCGCGTCGATCAGCTCGACGGGCTGGCCGGCCACGCCGAAGCCGCCGATCATGACGGTGGCGCCGTCGTGGATGCCGGCCACGGCCTGCGCGCAGCTCTCTGCGATGTGCAGCATGCGATGTGCCTCTCTTCGGTGGTCTGTCCCGCCGGGGTCCCCCGGGGGTCTCAGGCGTTCTGGTTCTCGAGCACGACGGCGAGGCCCTGGCCCACGCCGATGCAGATGGCGGCCACGCCCCAGCGCGCCCCGGAGGCCTGCAGGGACTTCGCCAGCGTGCCGAGGATGCGGGTGCCGGAGGCCCCGAGGGGGTGCCCGATGGCGATGGCGCCGCCGTGCCGGTTGACGATGGCGGGGTCGATCCCCCACGCGTCGAGGCACGCCAGCGACTGGGCGGCGAAGGCCTCGTTGAGCTCGACGGCCGCGACGTCCGCCCAGGTGATGCCCGCGCGGCGCAGGGCGAGGTTCGCGGCCTCGACCGGCGCGAAGCCGAAGAACTGCGGCTCGTTGGCCGCCGCACCCCGCCCGGCGATGCGTGCGAGGGGCTGCAGGCCGGTCAGCTCGGCGGCCTTCTCGGAGCCCAGCAGGGCCGCCGACGCGCCGTCGTTGAGCGGCGAGGCGTTGCCGGCGGTGACCGTGCCGCCCTGCTCCGCCGGGCGGAAGACGGTCCTGAGCCCGCCCAGCTTCTCGACGGTCGAGGACGCGCGGACGGACTCGTCGCGGGTCAGCTCGGTGCCGGGCACCGTCACGGTGAGGTCGTCGTAGAAGCCCTCGTCCCACGCCTGCTGGGTGAGCTGGTGGGAGCGGAACGCGAACTCGTCCATCCGCTCGCGGGTGATGCCGTGCCGCTCGGCGAGCTGCTCGGTGGCCTCGCCCAGGGACACGGTCCACTCCGGCTTCATCCGCTGGTTGACGAGCCGCCAGCCGAGCGTGGTCGAGGCCAGGGTCATGTCCCCGGCCGGATAGGGCTTCTCCGTCTTCGGGAGCACCCAGGGGGCCCGGCTCATGGACTCGACACCGCCGACGAGCATCAGATCGGCCTCGCCGGCGTCGATCTGCCGGGACGCGATGATCGCGGCGTCCAGGGAGGACCCGCACAGGCGGTTGACGGTGGTGCCGGGCAGCTCCACAGGCAGCCCCGCGAGCAGGGTGGCCATCCGGGCGACGTTGCGGTTCTCCTCGCCGGCCCCGTTGGCGTTGCCGAGCACGACCTCGTCGATCATGGCCGGGTCCAGCCCGGGCGCGCGCTTCACCTGCTCGCCGATCACCAGGGCAGCCAGGTCGTCGGGGCGCACGCCCGCCAGGGCGCCGCCGAAGCGGCCGAACGGGGTGCGCACGGCGTCGTAGATGTAGGCCTGGGTCATGGTCTTCCTCACTTGCGTCGTTGCAGGTCGGTCACGGGGGTGGGGACGGGGATCAGGAGGCCGGGGGCCGGGGGCCGCCGGAGCCCTCGGCGTCGAGGGCGTCGAGGACCTGCTTGGCGTGCTTGAACGCGTTGTTGGCGGAGGGCACGGACAGGTAGATGGCCGACTGCAGCAGGATCTCCTTGATCTCGTCCCGCTGCAGGCCGTTGCGCAGGGCGGCGCGCACGTGCATCTCGAACTCCTCCCAGTGCCCGGCCGCGATCAGCGCGGTCAGGGTCACGGCGCTGCGCATCCTCCGGTCCAGTCCGGGACGGGTCCAGATCTCGCCCCACGCGTAGCGGCAGATGAAGTCCTGGAACTCGGCGGTGAAGGCGTCCTTGCCGGCCTCGGCGCGGTCCACGTGGGCGTCGGAGAGCACCTCGCGGCGCACCGCCATGCCGTCCGCGTGCGCCTCCTGCTCGGTGCGCCGGGGGTTGGTGCTCATGCTCGTGCTCCTTCGGAGGTCATGGGGTGGGCGCGGACGTGCTCGTCCAGCAGTCGCGCCACGTCCTGCGGGCGCTCGGCGGGCACGAGGTGGCCCGCGCCCTCGACGACCACGAGACGGCCGCCGGTCGCCGCGGCCAGCTCCGCCACGGCGCCGGGCGGCGTGGCGACGTCGTGCGCGCCGACCACCGCGAGCACGGGTACGTCCCCGGTGCCGAGGCGCCCGTCCGTGTCGGAGCCGGCGAGGGCCTCGCAGGCCCGGGCGTACGAGAGCCGGTCCGCGTCCTGGAGGTCGTGCAGCAGCTCCGTGGCCGTGACCGGGTCCCGTTCCAGGAATCCCGGGGCGAACCACCGCTGCGCGGAGCCCACGACCTGGGTGGGCGTGCCGGCGGCGGCCACGAGCTGCGCGCGCTCGGTCCATACGGCGGGCTCGCCCTCCCGCGCGGCGGTGCCCACCAGCACGGCCGCGCGCAGCCGGTGCGGCGCGTCGAGCAGCAGCCGGAGGCCCACGAAGCCGCCGAGGGAGGTGCCCGCGTAGTAGAACGGTTCTCCGGTTTCCAGGCCCGCGGCGGTGCGGTAGCGGTCCACGGCCTCGAGCACGGCCTGCGCCAGCTCCGCGGTGCCGAACGGCTCGCCGGCGGGCGCGGAGCCGCCGTGGCCGGGGAGGTCCCAGCCGACCACGCGGAGATCCCCCTCCAGTCGGTGCGCCACGGCGGACCACAGCGAGGCGGCGGAGGTGCCGAGCCCGGGACCGAGCACCACGAGGGGCGCCTGCGGCGACGGGGCCCGGCGGGTCGAGAACTCGACGAGGGTCAGGACGGGGACGGTCATGCTGGGGCTCCTGGGGGGGTCCGGGGCGTGGACGGCCGCTCGTGCGCGGAGCGGCGGTGGCGCTCGAGGACGCGGTCGATCAGCAGGTCGTTGGCGCCGAGGTATCCGGCGGGGTCGAGCAGACCGGCCACGACGCCCCGGTCCACGGGGGTGCCGTCCGCCAGGGCGGTGCCGGCGGCGAGGCCCACGAGCGCGTCGAGCATGCCCGGCCGGTCGGTCGCGTGCTCGCGCACCACCGCCTGCACGCGCTGCGCGCCCGTGGCACCGCCGGCGGCGGGTGGCAGCAGGGGGGCGAGCACCGCGCTGATCCGCTCGGCGAGCACCGCGGGCCCGGACGCGTCCAGGTTGGCCCGCATCCGGGCGGTCTCCACGGTGAGCCCCGCCGTGAGCTCGGCGGCGTGCGACGACGCCGCGACGGCGAGCCGGGCGAGCTCCCGCAGCGCCGGCCACTCCGTGTGCCAGGCACCGTCGGGGCGCTCGTCGACGTACTGGGCGGCGGCGACGTGGAGCTGGGCCACGAGCTGCGGCGCGGTCAGGGCGGTGCGCTTGAGCAGCACGGAGAGCACCGGGTTCTGCTTCTGCGGCATCGCGGAGGACACGCCGCGCCCCTCGGCGGCCGGCTCCCGCAGCTCGCCGAGCTCGGGGCGGGAGAGCAGCAGGACGTCGTTGGCGATCCGCCCCAGGGCGGCGCAGACGGCCCCGAAGGTCTCGGCGGTGCGCAGCACCGGCCGTCTGGTGGTGTGCCACACGTGCGGCGGCAGGCCCAGCCCGAGCTCGTCGGCCCAGCGGCGGGCGAGCTCGACGGCCTGCTCGGCGGCGTCGGCGGCCCCCGGGAAGAGGGCGAGGCTCCCGGCGAGGGTGCCGGCGGCGCCGCCGCAGGACACCGGCAGCCGGGCGAGACCGGCGAGGTCCGCCTCGAGGTCCTGCAGCCCGGCGAGCCAGCCGGCGGCCTTGAGGCCGAAGGTGGTGGGCAGCGCGTGCTGCGTCAGGGTGCGGGCGGCCTGGACCGAGCCGCGGTGGGCCTCCGCCAGGCCGGCCAGGGCGTCCGCGGTGGCCGACAGCTGCTGGGTCAGGGGGACGGCGGCGCGGCGGGCCAGCAGCATCATGGCGGTGTCCATGACGTCCTGGCTGGTCAGACCGCGGTGCACGAAGCGCACGGCGTCGGGGTCGAGGTCCCCCAGCCGGCGCCGGTAGTCGGCGAGCAGCGGGATGACCGGGTTGCCGCCGCCCTCGGCACGCCGGGCGATGTCCCCGGCGTCGTAGTCGGACGCACGGGCGGCCGCACGGGCGGACCCGGCGGCGGCGCGCGGGGCGAGCCCGGTGGCCGCCTGCGCGGCGACCCAGGCGGCCTCGACGTCGAGCAGCGCCTGGAGCACCGCGGTGTCGTCGGTGTGCGCGTCGCCCCGGTGGGCTCCGGGGCGGAGCAGCCCGGCGTCGGTCATGCGCGTCCTCCTGCGTCGTTCGTCGGGCGGTCCGTCGTGGCCGGCGGCGCCGTGCGGGGGCCCCGGCCGGGGCTCCCGCACGGACCGGTCACTGCTCGAGGTTCGGGTAGGTGAGGAAGACGGTCTCCCCCTCGCCCTGCAGCCGGAGGTCGAAGCGCAGGGAGCCGTCGGCCTCGCGCTCGGCGACGAGGGTGCGGCGGCGGTCCTCGGGCAGGGAGCGCAGCAGCGGGTCGTCGGCGAGGGCCTCGGTGTCCTCCGGCAGGTAGATGCGCGTGAACAGCCGGTTCGTCACGCCCCGGGCGAAGACGGTCAGGGTGATGAACGGCGCCTTGCCGGGCTCGGTCGGGCCCGGGTCCACGGTCGTGAAGGTGTAGTGGCCCTCGTTGTCGACGGACGTGCGGCCGAAGCCGGTGAAGGTGTAGCCGTCGCGCACGAGCGAGCCGGTCGCGGTGGGGACGTCGCCGTTGCCGTCGGCCTGCCAGATCTCGAGCATGGCGTCCGGCACGAGGTCGCCGTGGCCGTCCGTGACCGTGCCGTGCAGGCGCACCGCCTGAGGGTGCCCGAGCGGGACCAGCAGCTCGCCCTTCTCGTAGGGCAGCGCGTAGCCGTAGAACGGCCCGATGGTCTGGCCGGGGGTGGCCGGGAGCGCAGGTGTAGCCGGGGTCTCAGACATTGGAGTCGCCTTCCGTCCAGGTGCGGTTCGAGCCGCTGAGCACGATGTCCCAGGTGTAGCCGAGCAGCCACTCGTGCTCGGACGCGTCGTGGTCGTACGCGGCCACGAGGCGCTGACGGGCCTTCGGGTCCACGATCGACTGGAAGATCGGGTCCAGCGCGAACAGCGGGTCCGAGGGGAAGTACATCTGGGTGATCATCCGCTGGGTGAAGTCCGTGCCGAACAGGGAGAAGTGCACGTGCGCGGGCCGCCAGGCGTTGCGGTGGTTCTTCCAGGGGTACGGACCGGGCTTGATGGTGACGAACTCGTAGGAGCCGTCGTCGCCGGTCAGGCACCGCCCCACGCCCGTGAAGTTCGGGTCGATGGGGGCGGGGTGCTGGTCCCGCTTGTGGATGTAGCGTCCGGCCGCGTTGGCCTGCCAGATCTCCACGAGCTGGCGGCGCACGGGCCGGCCGTCGCCGTCGAGGACCCGGCCGCGGATCTTGATCCGCTCGCCGATGGGCTCCCCGCCCGACTGGACGGTGAGGTCCGACTCGAGCCGGTGGACGTCCCGCTCGCCGAAGGCGGGGGCGTGCAGCTCGATGGTCTCCGGGTCCGCGTGGTGCAGGTCCTTGGTGGGGTGGCGCAGGATCGAGCTGCGGTAGGGCGCGTAGTCGAGTCGCGGCTGCGTCTCGGTGCGGCCGGACCCGGCGTAGTCGGCGCTGATCTGCGCCATCTCGCGGTCGAGGTCGGCCTGCGTGTCCGCCGCGTCGTCGGGGCCCTTGGGGGTGAGGTGCACGAAGGACTCCTCCGGCCCCTGGTCCTGGTCGGTCATGGTTCAACTCCTTGGTTGCGAGGTGGCTGCCGCACCGGCGGGCGCGCTGCCCGGGGTGGTCGGCGCGTCCGCGGCGAACTCTCCGAGGCTAGCGCATCCAGTGCAGCATTCGCACAAGTGTTCGTTGTGCGAACTTATTGTGGGGTCACAGTGCAGGGGGCCGGTGGTCAGTGCTCGTCGGGCCAGCCCGTGTAGGACTCCGCGAAGTAGGCGGCGCCGCGCTCGGAGCCGGTGATCGCCCTGAACTCGCCGCGCCGGCGCTTCTGGTTGAAGGGGTTCTCCCCCGGCTGGGTGTGCATGAGGTGGGTGGCCCAGTAGGAGAAGTTCTGCGCCTTCCACACGCGCTCCAGCGCCGTGGCCGAGTAGCCGGCCAGCCCGGTGCCGTCGCCCGTGCGGAAGAACTCCACGAGGGCCGGGGCGAGCGCGCGGACGTCGCAGAACGCGAGGTTCAGGCCCTTGGCGCCGGTCGGGGGAACGGTGTGGCCGGCGTCGCCGACGAGGAACAGGTTGCCGTGGCGCAGGGGCTCGCACACGTAGGAGCGGAACTTCAGCACGGTCTTGTCGAAGATGGGGCCCTCCTGGAGCCGGAGCCCGTCCGGGCCCTCGACCCGGCGCTGGAGCTCGGCCCAGATCCGCTCGTCGTCCCAGTCGTCGACGTCCTCGTTCGGGTCGCACTGGAAGTACATCCGCTGGACGGTCTCGCTGCGCTGGGAGACCAGGGCGAAACCGTGCTCGGAGTTCGAGTAGATCAGCTCCGGGGCGCTCGGCGGGGCCTCGGCGAGGATCCCGAACCAGGCGAAGGGGTACTCGATGAAGTTGTCGGTGCGCTCGTCCTCCGGGATCGCCCGGCGGCAGATGCTCTGCGAGCCGTCGGCGCCCACGAGGATCTCGCAGCGGACCTCGAGGTCCTCGCCCGCGGCGTCGGTGAACCGGATCCCCGGCCGGTCGGTGGTCAGGTCGACCACCTCGGTGTCCGTGACGGACCAGCGGACGTCGCCGCCGTCGCGCTCCCGGGCGTTGGCCAGGTCCAGGAACACCTCGTTCTGCGGGTAGAGCCACACGGACTCGCCGACCAGCCTCTTGAAGTCGATCCGGTGGCTCTCGCCCTCGAAGCGCAGCACGGTGCCCTCGTGCTCGTGGCCCTCCGTGAGCACCCGTCCGTCGACCCCCTCGTCGACCAGCATCCGCACGGTGGGCGCCTCCAGGATGCCGGCTCGGTGGGTGGCGTGGATCGTGTCCTTGTCCCGCTTCTCGACGACGATGCTGTCGATGCCGGCGCGGCCGAGCAGGTGGGCGAGCATCAGCCCGGCCGGACCGCCGCCGACGATGCCGACCTGCGTGCTGAGAACGGTGCGCTGTGCGCTCATGGGTGCTCCTGGTGGGACGACGGACATCGTGTCCAGTGTCCCAGTGGCCTGTGGGGGGCACCACAATGGTCCCGTTGAACGGGATGCCCGGCACGGCGAGCGAGGGCGGTGAGCGCGGGGCGCCCCGCTGAGCCGGTCCGGCGGCCCGCCTCAGCGGGGCGCGTCCCGCAGCGTCCGGCGGATGCCGTGCGCCGCGGTGTGCAGCGCCTGGACGATCGCCCCGGCGCGCGCGGCCGGGTCCCCCGCGGGGGTGATCACGCCCAGCCCCGCCACCACCTGGTCGCCGCGCCCGCGCACGGGAACGGCGATGCCCGCCGTGCCGGCCTCGAGGTAGCCGGTCTGCAGGGCGTGGCCCGCGCCGCGGATCCGCTCGAGTTCGGCGGCCAGCACCCCGGGGTCCGTCGGCGAGAGCTCGGTGAACGCGGCGAGGGGCCCCTGCAGGTACTCCTCCTGGTAGTCCTGCGGAGCGTACGCCAGCAGGACGAGGCCCGTGGCCGAGAGGTGCAGCGGCAGCCGGCCCGCCACCTCCGACCGGACGGGCACCGCCCGGGGGTGGGAGAGCCGTTCCACGAGCAGCACCTCGCGGCCCTCCACGATGCCGAGCTGCACGTGCTGGCGCAGCACCGCGTGGATGTCGCCCATGAAGGGGCGGGCGGCGCGCGCCAGCCCGAGCTCGCGCGAGGAGCGGCTGGCCAGCTCCCACAGCCGGGTGCCGATCACGTAGTGCCCGCCCTCCACCCGCTCGAGCCAGCCCTGGCGGGCCATGTCCCGGGCGAGCCGGTGCGCGGTGGCCGGCGGCAGCCCGGCGAGGGCCGCGATCCGGCCCCCCGTCAGCCGGGACTCCTCGGCCGTGAAGGCCGCGAGGATCCGGTCCGCCCGCTCGAGCACGGACTCCCCGGTGGGTGAGTTCGCCATGGTCCCTCCTCGGGCTCCTTCCTGGTCCGCGGCCGGGCGCCGTGACCTGCCGTGGAACGGGGGCAGCCCCGCTCCGGAAGACGATTCTTCCGGAACGGGGCTGCCGTGGTGATCACGTACGCGATCACGCCCTTCGGGGCGCCGACCTCAGTTGGAGCCGAAGTCGTAGTCCTCCAGCGGGATCGCCTGGAACTCGGCGGGCGCGGAGTTCTCCTCCGCGTAGCTGAAGTCCGTGAACGAGCCCGGCTCCGTGAACAGCGAGGCCTTCGCCTCGTCCGTCGGCTCCACGTCGATGTTGTTGTACCGCGCGAGCCCGGTGCCGGCCGGGATCAGCTTGCCGATGATCACGTTCTCCTTGAGGCCCACCAGCGGGTCGGACTTGCCCTCCATGGCCGCCTGCGTGAGCACGCGGGTGGTCTCCTGGAAGGACGCGGCCGACAGCCACGAGTCGGTGGCCAGCGAGGCCTTGGTGATGCCCATGAGCTCCGGACGGCCGGCGGCCGGGCGGTTGCTCTCGGCCACGGCCTTGCGGTTGGCCTCCAGGAAGCGGACGTTCTCGACGAGCTCGCCCGGCAGCAGGTCCGTCTCGCCGGACTCGATGATCGTCACCCGGCGCAGCATCTGCCGCACGATGACCTCGACGTGCTTGTCGTGGATGCCCACGCCCTGGGAGCGGTACACGCGCTGCACCTCGTCCACGAGGTGCTTCTGCGCCTGCCGCGGACCGCGGATGCGCAGCACCTCCTTCGGGTCGACGGCGCCGGAGACCAGCTGCTGGCCGACCTCCACGTGGTCGCCCTCGGTCACGAGCAGCTTCGCGCGGCGCAGCACCGGGTACCCGATCGCCTCGTCCCCGTTGTCCGGGGTCACGACGAGCTTCAGGGCCTTCTCGGTGTCCTCGATGCTGACCCGCCCGGCGACCTCCGAGATCGGTGCGACGCCCTTGGGCGTGCGGGCCTCGAAGAGCTCCTGGATACGGGGCAGACCCTGGGTGATGTCGCCGTCCGAGGACGCCACGCCACCGGTGTGGAAGGTGCGCATCGTGAGCTGGGTGCCCGGCTCGCCGATCGACTGCGCGGCGATGATGCCCACGGCCTCGCCGATGTCCACCAGCTGGTTGGAGGCCAGCGAGCGGCCGTAGCACGCCGCGCACACGCCCACCGCGGACTCGCAGGTCAGCACGGAGCGCACGCGCACCGTGTCGGCCCCGCCCGCGAAGAGCGCGCTGATGAGCCCGTCGGAGAGGTCCGTGCCGGCCTCGGCCAGGATCTCGCCGTTGGCGTCCACCACGTCCACCGCCAGCACACGGCCGTGCACGGTGTTCTCGATGTCCTCGTGCAGCACGCGGGCGCCGCTCTCCTGCACGTCGGCGAGCGGCAGGTTCAGGCCGCGCTCCGTCATGCAGTCCGCCTCCCGCACGATGACGTCCTGGGAGACGTCGACGAGACGACGGGTCAGGTACCCCGAGTTCGCCGTGCGCAGCGCGGTGTCGGCCAGGCCCTTGCGGGCGCCGTGGGTCGCGATAAAGTACTCCAGCACCGACAGGCCCTCGCGGTAGGAGGACTTGATCGGGCGGGGCATGATCTCGCCCTTGGGGTTGGACACGAGCCCGCGGATGCCGGCGATCTGGCGGACCTGCATCCAGTTGCCTCGGGCGCCGGAGGACACCATGCGGTTGATGGTGTTCAGCGGGGACAGGTTCGCCTGCATCGCCTGGGCGACCTCGTCCGTGGCCTTGGTCCAGATGTCGATGAGCTCCGAGCGGCGCTCGTCGTCGTCGATCAGACCGCGGTCGTACTGGCCCTGGATCTTCGCGGCCTGCGCCTCGTAGCCCTCCATGATGGCGGGCTTCTCCGGCGGGGTCGCGATGTCCGAGATCGCCACGGTCACGCCCGAGCGGGCCGCCCAGTGGAACCCGGCGTCCTTGAGCTCGTCCAGCGTGTGCGCCACGGTGACCATCGGGTACCGCTCCGCGAGGTCGTTGACCAGCGCGGACAGGTGCTTCTTGTCCGCGACGGCCTCGTCCCAGGGGTAGTCCTCGGGCAACGTCTCGTTGAACAGCACGCGGCCCAGCGTGGTCTCCACCAGCACCGGCCGGCCCGGCTCCCAGCCCTCGGGGGCCTCCCAGCCCTCGAACGGCACGAAGTGGTCCAGCTCGATCCGGCACAGCGCGTTGAGGTGCAGCCTCCCCGCGTCGTGGGCCATGATCGCCTCGGCCACCGAGGAGAACGAGCGGCCCTCCCCCTCCTCGCCCTCGCGGACGGTGGTGAGGTGGTACAGCCCGATGATCATGTCCTGCGAGGGCAGGGCGATCGGCTTGCCGTCCGAGGGCTTCAGGATGTTGTTCGAGGACAGCATCAGGATGCGCGCCTCGGCCTGGGCCTCCGGGGACAGGGGCAGGTGCACGGCCATCTGGTCGCCGTCGAAGTCGGCGTTGAACGCGCCGCACACGAGCGGGTGGAGCTGGATGGCCTTGCCCTCGACGAGCTGCGGCTCGAAGGCCTGGATGCCCAGGCGGTGCAGGGTGGGGGCACGGTTGAGCAGCACGGGGTGCTCGGTGATGACCTCCTCCAGCACGTCCCACACCTGGGGGCGGTAGCGCTCGACCATGCGCTTGGCCGACTTGATGTTCTGCGCGTGGTTGAGGTCCACGAGCCGCTTCATCACGAACGGCTTGAACAGCTCGAGCGCCATCTGCTTGGGCAGGCCGCACTGGTGCAGCTTCAGCTGCGGGCCCACCACGATGACCGAGCGGCCGGAGTAGTCGACGCGCTTGCCGAGCAGGTTCTGCCGGAAGCGGCCCTGCTTGCCCTTGAGCATGTCGGACAGCGACTTCAGCGCACGGTTGCCCGGCCCGGTGACCGGGCGGCCGCGGCGGCCGTTGTCGAACAGGGAGTCCACGGCCTCCTGCAGCATGCGCTTCTCGTTGTTGACGATGATCTCCGGGGCGCCGAGGTCCAGCAGGCGCTTGAGCCGGTTGTTGCGGTTGATCACGCGCCGGTAGAGGTCGTTGAGGTCCGACGTGGCGAAGCGGCCGCCGTCGAGCTGGACCATCGGGCGCAGCTCCGGCGGGATCACCGGGACGGCGTCCAGGACCATGCCCAGCGGGGAGTTGTCCGTGGTCAGGAACGCGTTGACGACCTTGAGCCGCTTCAGGGCGCGGGTCTTGCGCTGGCCCTTGCCGGTGGCGATGGTCTCCCGCAGGGACTCGGCCTCCGCCTCGAGGTCGAAGGTCTCGAGGCGCTTCTTGATCGCCTCGGCGCCCATCGAGCCCTCGAAGTACATGCCGTAGCGGTCGACCATGACGCGGTAGAGCGCCTCGTCGCCCTCGAGGTCGTTGACCTTGAGGTTCTTGAAGCGGTCCCAGACCTGCTCGAGGCGGTCGATCTCCAGGTTGGCGCGCTTGCGCACGTTGGCCATCTGGCGGTCGGCGGAGTCGCGGAGCTTGCGCTTCTCCGCGGCCTTGCCGCCCTCCTCCTCGACCCGGCCGAGCTCGGTCTCGAGGTCGCGGGCGATCGCGGCGATGTCGGCGTCGCGGGTGGACTCCATCTGCGCCTTCTCGCGGTCCACGGCGGCCTGCAGGTTCGGCAGGTCGTCGTGGCGGGCGTCCTCGTCCACCGACGTGATCATGTACGCCGCGAAGTAGATGACCTTCTCCAGGTCCTTCGGGGCGAGGTCCAGCAGGTAGCCCAGCCGCGAGGGCACGCCCTTGAAGTACCAGATGTGGGTCACGGGAGCGGCGAGCTCGATGTGACCCATGCGCTCACGGCGCACCTTGGCCCGGGTGACCTCCACGCCGCAGCGCTCGCAGATGATGCCCTTGTAGCGCACGCGCTTGTACTTGCCGCAGTAGCACTCCCAGTCCCGGGTGGGACCGAAGATCTTCTCGCAGAACAGGCCGTCCTTCTCGGGCTTGAGCGTGCGGTAGTTGATGGTCTCCGGCTTCTTGACCTCGCCGTAGGACCAGGTCCGGATGTCCTCCGCGGTCGCAAGACCGATCCGCATGAGGCCTAGTGAAGATTCGTTGGACATGAGGGTCCTTTATCTCTTTCTCTGGAAAAGTTGACGTCTCGTCGGGGGTGGAACGAGAGGGATCAGACCTCTTCGACCGAGCTGGGCTCGGAGTGCGAGAGATCGATGCCCAGTTCCTCGGCCGCCCGGAAGACCTCGTCATCCGAATCGCGCATCTCGATGGCGTTGCCGTCCGCCGAGAGCACCTCGACGTTCAGGCACAGGGACTGCATCTCCTTGATGAGGACCTTGAAGGACTCGGGGACACCCGGCTCGGGGATGTTCTCGCCCTTCACGATGGCCTCGTAGACCTTCACGCGCCCGTGCACGTCGTCGGACTTGACCGTCAGCAGCTCCTGCAGCGTGTAGGCGGCGCCGTACGCCTCCAGCGCCCAGACCTCCATCTCGCCGAAGCGCTGACCGCCGAACTGCGCCTTACCGCCCAGCGGCTGCTGGGTGATCATGGAGTACGGGCCGGTCGAGCGCGCGTGGATCTTGTCGTCCACGAGGTGGTGCAGCTTCAGGATGTACTGGTAGCCCACGGACACCGGGTCCGGGAACGGCTCGCCGGAGCGGCCGTCGAACAGCCGGGCCTTGCCGGACCGGTCGATCAGCCGCACGCCGTCCCGCGTCGGGTTGGTGTGGTCGAGGAGGTCGAAGATCTCCTCCTCGCGCGCGCCGTCGAACACCGGGGTGGCCACGTTCGTGGGGCCGGACTGCTTCGGGAAGTTCGGCAGCCGGTCGAGCCACTCGGGCTCGCCCTCGATGTTCCAGCCCTGCTTCGCGAGCCAGCCGGTGTGCACCTCGAGGACCTGCCCCAGGTTCATGCGGCCGGGCACGCCCAGCGGGTTGAGGATGATGTCCACGGGGGTGCCGTCCTCGAGGAACGGCATGTCCTCCAGCGGCAGGATCTTCGAGATGACGCCCTTGTTGCCGTGCCGGCCGGCGAGCTTGTCGCCGTCCGTGATCTTGCGCTTCTGCGCCACGTACACCCGGACCACCTGGTTGACGCCCGCGGGCAGGTCGTCGTCCTCGTCGTCGCGGTCGAAGACGCGCACGCCGATGACGGTGCCGGACTCGCCGTGGGGCACCTTCAGGGACGTGTCGCGCACCTCGCGGGACTTCTCCCCGAAGATCGCCCGCAGCAGGCGCTCCTCCGGGGTGAGCTCGGTCTCGCCCTTCGGGGTGACCTTGCCCACGAGGATGTCGCCGGCCTGAACCTCCGCGCCGATGTGGATGATGCCGCGCTCGTCGAGGGCGGACAGCACCTCCTCGGACACGTTGGGGATGTCGCGGGTGATCTCCTCGGCGCCCAGCTTCGTGTCGCGGGCGTCGATCTCGTGCTCCTCGATGTGGATCGAGGTGAGCACGTCCTCCGAGACCATGCGCTGGGAGAGGATGATGGCGTCCTCGTAGTTGAGGCCCTCCCAGGACATGTAGGCGACCAGCAGGTTCTTGCCCAGGGCCAGCTCGCCCTGGTCCGTGGAGGGGCCGTCGGCGATGACCGAGCGCTCCTCGACGCGCTCGCCCTCGGAGACGATGACCCGCTGGTTGTACGTGTTGCCCGGGTTGGAGCGCGTGAACTTGTTGATCGGGTAGACCGTGGTCGTCCCGTCGTCGTTGAGCACGCGCACGAGGTTCGCCGAGACCTCCTCGACCACGCCGGCCTTGCGCGCCAGCACGGAGTCCCCGGCGTCCAGGGCCGCGTAGCGCTCCATGCCGGTGCCCACGAGCGGGGCCTCGGACTCGAGCAGCGGCACGGCCTGGCGCTGCATGTTCGCGCCCATGAGCGCGCGGTTGGCGTCGTCGTGCTCCAGGTACGGGATGAGCGCGGTCGCCACGGACACCATCTGGCGCGGGGAGACGTCCATGAACTGCACGGCGGTCGGGTCGACCAGCACGGCCTCGCCCGAGCCGTCGGCGGCGCGTGCGAGCACGGCGTCCTCGGCGAACCGGTTGTCCGTGCCCAGCGGGGCGTTGGCCTGGGCGATCGTCACGCCGCGCTCGTCGTCGGCGGTGAGGTACTCGACGTCGTCGGTGACCAGGCCGTCGACGACCTTGCGGTAGGGGGTCTCGATGAAGCCGAACGGGTTGATCCGCCCGTAGGTCGCCAGCGAGCCGATGAGGCCGATGTTGGAGCCCTCAGGGGTCTCGATGGGGCACATGCGGCCGTAGTGCGACGGGTGGACGTCACGGACCTCCATGCCGGCGCGGTCGCGGGACAGACCACCCGGGCCGAGCGCGGACAGGCGGCGCTTGTGGGTCAGGCCCGCGAGCGGGTTGTTCTGGTCCATGAACTGCGACAGCTGCGAGGTGCCGAAGAACTCCTTGATCGCCGCCACGACGGGACGGATGTTGATCAGGGTCTGCGGGGTGATCGCCTCCACGTCCTGGGTGGTCATGCGCTCGCGCACCACGCGCTCCATGCGGGACAGGCCGGTGCGGATCTGGTTCTCGATCAGCTCCCCCACGGCGCGGATGCGGCGGTTGCCGAAGTGGTCGATGTCGTCGACGTCCACGACGACCTCGCGCGGCTCGCCGTCGCGTACGCCCTTCATGGTGCTGCCGCCGGCGTGCAGGGTCACGAGGTAGCGGATCATCGCGACGATGTCGTCGACCGAGAGCACGGAGGCGTCCTCGTCCTCGAACGCCTTGTCGAGGCCCAGCTTCCGGTTGATCTTGTAGCGGCCCACCTTCGCGAGGTCGTAGCGCTTGGAGTTGAAGTACATGTTGTCGAGCAGCGCCTGCGCGGCGTCCACCGTGGGCGGCTCCCCCGGGCGCAGCTTGCGGTAGATGTCCAGCAGCGCGTCCTCGCGGGACTCGACGGTGTCCTTCTCGAGGGTCGCCCGGATGGAGTCGAACTCCCCGAACTCCTCGAGGATGCGGGACTCGCTCCAGCCGAGGGCCTTGAGCAGCACGGTCACCGACTGCTTGCGCTTGCGGTCGAGGCGCACGCCCACCTGGTCGCGCTTGTCGATCTCGAGCTCGAACCAGGCGCCGCGGGAGGGGATGATCTTCGCGGAGTAGATGTCCTTGTCCGAGGTGCGGTCCTGGCCGCGCTCGAAGTAGGCGCCGGGCGAGCGGACCAGCTGGGAGACGACGACACGCTCGGTGCCGTTGATGACGAAGGTGCCCTTCTCGGTCATCAGCGGGAAGTCACCCATGAACACGGTCTGCTGCTTGATCTCGCCCGTGTTGTTGTTCATGAACTCGGCCTTGACGTACAGGGGCGCCGAGTACGTGGCGTCCCGGTCCTTGCACTCGTCCATGGTGTACTTCGGATCGTAGAACTCCGGCTCCGAGAAGGACAGGGACATGGTGCCCTGGAAGTCCTCGATCGGGGAGATCTCCTCGAAGATGTCGGACAGCCCGGAGGTCCGGGCGATGCCCTGCTCCCCGGTCTCGATGGCCTGCTGGACGCGGGCCTGCCACCGCTCGTTGCCCACGAGACGGTCGAAGCTGTCCGTCTGGAGGGCCAGCAGGTTCGGCACGTCCAGCGGTTCATGGATCTTGGCGAAGGAGATGCGGCGCGGGATGTTCCCGTCGGCCGGTCGGTTAGCGGTTACGTTCGAATCGGTGCTCGAGGCGACCAAGATGGATTCCTTCCACAGACCTGCAGTTGAATCGCGCAGTACCCGATCGGGTGTACGGGTGTGCGAGGGCCAGCGGACGGTGCCGCTGGTTCGCTCCCCGGGGGCGCCCACCGCTATATGAAGGCACGCAGAATGAGGGACAACGCAAACAACCAGCATAGGCCCGAAGCGCGGTTGTGTCCACACGGCCGGTGGACGCGGGCGTCCACCGGTCGTAGGATGGGAAATTTCGTGTCGGGGGTCTCAGCGCCCTGCGGGGGGCCGGGCCTGCCGGCTCACCGGGCGGCCTCCACGGCCCCGCTGCGCACCGTCCCGGCGGCGGACTCCGGGCCGTCGGCCGCGAACGCCTCGATCGGCGGGCAGCTGCAGACGAGGTGGCGGTCCCCGGCGGCGTTCTCCACCCGGCCCACGGGCGGCCAGTACTTGGCCAGGCGCAGCTCGGGCAGCGGGTAGGCGGCCCGGGACCGGGGGTAGGCCCGGTCCCACTCGTCGGCCGTGAGCACCTCCGCGGTGTGCGGGGCCCGGCGCAGGACCGAGTCCTCGAGGGCGACCTCCCCCTCGGCGACCGCGGTCATCTCCGCGTGGATCGCGCGCATCGCGGCCACGAACCGGTCGAGCTCCGCGAGGTTCTCGGACTCCGTGGGCTCCACCATGAGCGTGCCGGCCACGGGGAACGCGAGGGTGGGGGCGTGGAAGCCGTAGTCGACCAGCCGTTTGCAGACGTCCTCCGCCGTCACCCCGGAGGCCTTCGTGAGCGCGCGCAGGTCGAGGATGCACTCGTGCGCCACGAACCCGCCGGGGCCGGTGTAGAGGGTCGGGAAGACGTCGGCGAGCCGGGCGGAGACGTAGTTCGCACTGAGGATCGCTGTGCGCGACGACGCGGTGAGCCCCTCCGCGCCGGTCATGGCGATGTACATCCAGGAGATCGGCAGCACCCCGGCGGACCCGTAGCGGGCCTGGGACACGGGGAACGCCTCCCGCCCGCCGTCCACGGCCCCGGGGTCCCCGGGCAGGAACGGCACGAGGTGCTCCGCCACGGCCACGGGTCCCACGCCGGGTCCCCCGCCGCCGTGCGGGATGCAGAAGGTCTTGTGCAGGTTCAGGTGGGAGACGTCCCCGCCGAAGCGGCCCGGCCGGGCGAGGCCCATGAGGGCGTTCAGGTTGGCGCCGTCCACGTAGACCTGGCCCCCCGCGTCGTGCACGGCGGCGCACACGGCGGTGATCTGCTCCTCGAACACGCCGTGCGTCGAGGGGTAGGTCACCATGATGCCCGCGAGCTCCTCCCCCACGTCGGCGAGCTTCGCGGCGAGGTCCTCCGTGTCCACGGAACCGTCCCCGGCGGTGGCCACGACCACGACCTTGAGGTCGGCGAGCACCGCGGACGCGGCGTTGGTGCCGTGGGCCGAGGACGGGATGAGGATCGTCTTGCGCTGCCGGTCGCCCCGGGAGAGGTGGTAGCGGCGGATCGCGAGCAGACCGGCGAGCTCGCCCTGGGAGCCCGCGTTGGGCTGGACGGAGACTGCGGCGTAGCCGGTGATCTCCGTGAGCCACGACTCGAGCTGGGCGATGAGCTCGCGCCAGCCGAGGGTCTGGTCCTCGGGGGCGAGGGGGTGGACCGAGGCGAACTCGGGCCAGCTGATGGGTTCCATCTCCGCGGCGGCGTTGAGCTTCATGGTGCAGGAGCCCAGCGGGATCATGGTCCGGTCCAGGGCCAGGTCCTTGTCCGCGAGGGTGCGCAGCCAGCGCATCATCGCGGTCTCGGAGCGGTGCAGCGTGAACACCGGGTGGGTCAGGTAGGAGTCGGTGCGCAGCAGCTCGGCGGGCAGGTCCCACCCGGCGCCCGCGCCGCCGTCGTCGGTGGCCGCGGCGCCGAAGGCCGCGAGCACGGCGTCGACGTCGCGCTCGTCGTGGGGCTCACCGGCCGACACGGACACGTGGTCGGCGCCGGCCCGGCGCACGTTGATCCCGCGCTCCGCGGCGGCCGCCACGACCGCGTCGGCGCGGCCGGGGACCTCGGCCAGCACGGTGTCGAAGAACCGGTCGTGCACCACGTGCACGCCGGCCGTGGCGAGCCCGGCGGCCAGGCGCGCGGCCAGCCCGTGCACGCGCTCCGCGATGGCGCGGAGCCCGTCCGGGCCGTGGTAGGCGGCGTAGGCGCCGGCCACGATGGCCAGCAGCGCCTGGGCCGTGCAGATGTTGGAGGTCGCCTTCTCGCGGCGGATGTGCTGCTCGCGGGTCTGCAGGGCCAGCCGGTAGGCGGGCCGGCCGGAGGAGTCGGTCGAGACGCCCACCAGGCGCCCCGGCAGGTTGCGCTCGAGACCCGTGCGGCAGGCGAGGAACGCGGCGTGGGGCCCGCCGAAGAACAGAGGCACCCCGAAGCGCTGGGCGGAGCCCACGGCGATGTCCGCGCCCTGCTCCCCGGGGGAGCGCAGCAGGGTCAGGGCCAGGAGGTCGGTGGCCACGGCCACGAGCGCGCCCCGGGCGTGCGCCTCCTCGGTGCGCTCGGCGAGGGCGACGACCTCACCGTCGACGCCCACCTGGGTCAGGACCACGCCGAAGAGGTCGCCCTCGGGCAGCCCCTCGGCGAGGTCGGCGACCACCAGCTCGATGCCCACGGCCCGGCATCGCCCGCCCAGCACGGCGAGGGTCTGCGGCAGCGTCCGGGCGTCGACGACGACGCGCCGGCTCGTGGCCCTGCGGTTGGCCCGGCGCATCATGAGCACGGCCTCGGCCACCGCGGTGGCCTCGTCCAGGAGGGAGGCGTTCGCCAGGTCCAGGCCGGTGAGGTCCATGACGGCGTTCTGGAACGTCAGCAGCGCCTCGAGCCGGCCCTGGGAGATCTCGGGCTGGTACGGGGTGTAGGAGGTGTACCAGGCGGGGTTCTCCAGGATGTTGCGGCGCAGAGCGGGCGGGGTGACGGTGTCCGCGTAGCCCTGCCCGATCATCTGGGTCATCACGCGGTTCTTCGCGGCGATCCGGCGCAGGGCGGAGAGCGCCTCGTGCTCCGACATCGGGGCGGGCAGCCGCAGGGGCTCCCCCGAGGCGATGTCGGCGGGGACCGCGCGGGCGACGAGCTCGTCGAGGTCGGCGGCGCCGACCGCCCGGAGCATGCTCCGGGTCTCGGCGGCGTCCGGTCCGAGGTGGCGTGGCAGGAAGGACAAGGTCAGCTCCTCGTGGTTGGCGGCCCGGTGGGGCCCGTCCGACCTCCCCGCTGGAGCCTCCTGACCGGAGGGTCCTCACCGGCCGCTGCGGGCAAGGCCCGCACCGTCGGGGGGCTCCCGTCCGGGCCGGCGGCGGAGGGCCACGTCGGACTGGCCTGCTCGCAGCGGTCCTGATCACCGGGGGGTCACGGGGAGGAGTTGCTCCTTCGGCGCCGCCCGGGCGCGGAGAGCGCCGGACCCTCCCGGTGGGCGTGGGCGGCCGATGTGGTTGTGCCCCCCAGTCTCCCACAGACCGCCGGGCACGGCACGAGGCCCCGGACGCCGTGCGTCCGGGGCCTCGCTGGAGCGTTCGCCGAAGGAACGCGTCCGGGGTCCTGCTGGGTCCTACTTGAGGGTGACGGTGGCGCCGGCGCCCTCGAGGGCCTCCTTGGCCTTGTCCGCGGCCTCCTTGTTGGCGCCCTCGAGGACGGCCTTGGGGGCCGAGTCCACGAGGTCCTTGGCCTCCTTGAGGCCGAGGGAGGTCAGCGCGCGGACCTCCTTGATGACCTGGATCTTCTTGTCGCCGGCGGCCTCGAGGACGACGTCGAACTCGGTCTGCTCCTCGGCCTCCTCGGCGGCGGCGGCCGGAGCGGCGGCACCGGCGACGGCCACGGGGGCGGCGGCGGTGACGTCGAAGGTCTCCTCGAAGGCCTTCACGAACTCGGAGAGCTCGATCAGGGAGAGCTCCTTGAACGCGTCGATCAGTTCAGCGGTGGTGAGCTTGGCCATGGTTGTGGCTCCTTTTCGATGGTGCCCCGGCCGGGTTCGTCGGCGCGGGACGGTCTGGTTCCGTGGTGAGAATGTGCCTCGCGGCGGGGATGCTGGTCAGGCGTCCTGCTCCTCGACCTTGGCGCGCAGCGCCTCGGCCGTGCGGACGGTCTTCGACAGCGGGGCCTGGAACAGCGCCGCGGCCTGGGACAGGGCCGCCTGGGCGGCACCGGCCACCTTCGCCAGCAGCACCTCGCGGGACTCGAGGTCCGCGAGCTGCTTGATCTCCGTGTCGCTCAGGGCCTTGCCCTCGAGGTAGCCGCCCTTGACGACGAGCTGCGGGTTCGCCTTGGCGAAGTCACGCAGGCTCTTGGCGGCCTCGACGGGATCCCCCGAGATGAAGGCGATCGCGCTCGGGCCGGCGAGCTGGCCGTCGAACGCGTCGATGCCCAGCTCCTTGGCCGCGATCGCGGTCAGCGTGTTCTTCACCACGGCGTATTCTGCGTTCTCACCGAGCGAGCGGCGCAGCTCCTTGAGCTGGGCCACGGTGAGGCCGCGGTACTCAGTCAGGACAGCGGCGTCCGAGCTGGAGAACATCTCCTTCAGCTCGGCGACCGCGGCTGCCTTTTCCGGGTTCGCCATGGTACTCCTTCCGGTCTTCGCTGCCGGTCGCTGCCGGAAGGGCCCGGACACAGAAAAAGCCCCGCGCAGATGCCCGGGGCTCGGCGTGACGGCCCGTGCAGGACGGGGCGCGCTCGCTGTGCTGGTTCACCTGCGCTGGCGGTTCCTGGCGGAACTCTTACGGCGGTCCGTCCGTTCCGCGCGCTCCGAAACGGGGCGCACGGGCAGAGGGACCACGACCGGCGGTCTTTGGTGCCCCCCACACTACCGGAGGGCCCCGGCACGGCCAAATCGGTCCCGGAACGGGGCCGGGCCCGCCCGGATCCCACCGGTGCCGTCCAGGGGCGGGCGGGGCGCCGGTTCAGGCGGAGGGGAAGTCCCGGGACCACACGCCGCTGCGCCCGGCCACGCGGAAGCCCAGCCGGGCGTTGACCCGGCTCATCCGGTCGTCGCCGCTGTGGCTCCAGGAGTAGACGGTGCGCACGCTCGGGGCCAGCCGCTCGAGCTGCTGCAGGTTGGCGAGCTTCAGGCGGGTGGCCAGCCACCGGCGGCGGTGCTCGCGCAGGACCACGGTCTCGTCCTGCATCCCGATCGGCGGCTCCTCCCCCGCCAGGACGATCTCGGTCATCCCGACGAGCCGCCCGGTGGGCTCGTGCTCGGCGACGGCCACGAGCGAGAAGTTGCCCGCCTCGGCGCGCAGCTGCTCGGTCCGCCGCACCCGCTCGGCGTCCCAGGGCTCGGGCTCGGCGGCGACCACGGGGGCGAGGAAGGAGTCGGTCGTCATGCGCGAGTGCAGGGCCGCGAGCTCGTCGAGCCGGTCCTCGGGGGCCGGGCCGCTCCAGACGTGGATCCGGTACGGCTCCTGCGCCGGGGAGGCCGCGACCTCCCGCAGCAGGGCCTCGACCCGCTCGGACGGCAGCGGGACGTCCAGCACCCCGAAGTCGCTGACCGACTCCAGCCGGTAGCCGGCGCTGAGCGCGAAGCGGGTCTGCCGGTTGGACACGGGCAGCCGGCCCGACCCGTCCGCGGCGTCCACCCACTCGACCATCCCGGGGGTGATCACGGGGAAGACCCCGGTGACGCTGCCGTCCCCCTGGATCTCCTCGGGGCCGGGGTGCTCGGTCTGGATCCGCAGGTGGCGGCGGGACTCCCCGACGGCGAGCTGCTCGGCGGCGGCCAGCAGCTCGCTGCCGGTGCCCTGCGAGGTGACGTCGGGGTCCACGTCCACGGTGATGTGGGCGCAGTCCGTGAGCGTGACCAGGGGCATCCGCACCTCGGCCCGTCCGGCGAGCCGGTCCTGCGCCCACGCCAGCAGGACGACCACGCGCTCGAAGGGGTCCATCAGGTCCCGGTAGAGCTCCTGGGCGTCACCGGTGAGGTCCGAGATCCCCCACACGTGCTGCCGGGACCGGCGCACGAGATCCGCGACGCGCCCCAGGAGCTGCTGCGCGGCGTCGTCGAACTCGTCGGGGATGCGCATCTGCTCGATGCGCACTGGGGGGTGCTCGCTCACGTGGGGGATCTCCGTTCCGTGGGCGCCGGCGGACGCCCGTCGGCTGCTGGGTCGAGGGAGGGATGGCCCGTCGGACGGGAAGGGGCCCGGCCGCATCGGCCGGGCCCCCACCCGTCGGAGCCCCGCGGGCTCCGGTGCACGGCGTCAGGCGCCGACGACGACCTCGGTGGCGTTCGGGTCGACCGGGATGCCCGGTCCGAACGTGGTCGAGACGGTCGCCTTCGTGATGTAGCGGCCCTTCGACGCGGAGGGCTTCAGGCGCAGGATCTCCTCGAGGGCGGCGCCGTAGTTCTCCGCGAGCTTCTGCACGTCGAAGGACGTCTTGCCCACGATGAAGTGCAGGTTCGAGTGCTTGTCGACGCGGAAGTCGATCTTGCCGCCCTTGATGTCGTTGACGGCCTTGGTCACGTCCATGGTGACGGTGCCGGTCTTGGGGTTCGGCATCAGGTTGCGGGGGCCGAGGACCTTGCCCAGCCGACCGACTTTGCCCATCATGTCGGGGGTCGCCACGGCGGCGTCGAAGTCGGTCCAGCCGCCCTGGATGCGGGCGATCAGGTCGTCGGAGCCGACGTAGTCTGCCCCGGCCTCCTCCGCGGCGGCAGCCTTGTCGCCGGTCGCGAAGACGACGACGCGGGCGGTCTTGCCGGTGCCGTTGGGCAGGTTCACGGTGCCGCGGACCATCTGGTCGGCCTTGCGGGGGTCCACGCCGAGGCGGAGGACGACCTCCACGGTGGAGTCCGTCTTCGCGGTGTCGAGCTCCTTGGCCAGGGCCACGGCCTCGGCCGGGGCGTAGAGCGTGCCCTCGTCGATCTTGGCGGCGGCCGCCTGGTATGCCTTGCTGCGCTTTGCCATCTGCTTCTTCTCCTTGTGCAGTTGTGGTCTGCGGGCCGCGCTCGGCCCTGCCACGTCAATAACGGTGGGTGGTGTCAGCCGAGGCTGATCACTCGACCTCGATGCCCATGGAGCGGGCGGTGCCGGCGATGATCTTCGCGGCGGCGTCGATGTCGTTGGCGTTGAGGTCTTCCTTCTTGGTCTCGGCGATCTCGCGGACCTGGTCCATGCTGAGCTTGCCGACCTTCTGGGTGTGCGGGACACCCGAGCCCTTGGCGACGCCGGCGGCCTTCTTGATCAGCTGCGCGGCGGGCGGGGTCTTCGTGACGAAGGTGAACGAGCGGTCCTCGTAGACCGTGATCTCCACGGGCACGATGTTGCCGCGCTGGGACTCCGTGGCCGCGTTGTAGGCCTTGCAGAATTCCATGATGTTGACGCCGTGCTGACCGAGGGCCGGACCCACGGGCGGCGCGGGGTTGGCCGCGCCGGCCTGGATCTGCAGCTTGATCAGGCCGGAGACCTTCTTCTTCTTGGGAGCCATGTGCTGGTCCTTCTTCTGCTGGACGTACCGGCGCACAGGAGCGTACGACGGTGGGTGGCCGCCGTGGCGCGGCGGCCGGGCGGCCCGGCGGCGAAGCATGCACCGCGGGGCCGGGAACTGGGGCGGGCCGGAGCGGCCCGCGGGGCTCAGATCTTGGAGACCTGGTTGAAGCCGAGGGTGACGGGGGTCTCGCGCTCGAAGATCGACACGAGGACGACCAGCTGCTGGGACTCCACCTTGATCTCGGAGATCGTGGCGGGGAGGGTCTCGAACGGGCCCTCCTTGACGATGACGGACTCGCCGACCTCGAAGTCGACGTCGATCTGCGGCTGCGCGCTGGGCTGGGCCGCGGACTCGGCGCCCGCGCCCTGCGGCGCCTCGAAGACCGGGTTGAGCATCTCGAAGACCTCGTCGAGGCGCAGCGGCACGGGGTTGTAGGCGTCCTGGCCGACGAACCCGGTGACGCCCGGGGTGTGGCGGACCGCGCCCCAGGACGCGTCGGTGAGGTTCATGCGCACCAGCACGTAGCCCGGGATCCGCACCCGGCGCACGATCTTGCGCTGGGCGTTCTTGATCTCGACGACCTCCTCCATCGGCACCTCGATCTGGAAGATGTCGTCCTCCATGTTGAGGGACTGGATGCGGGTCTCGAGGTTCGTCTTCACGCGGTTCTCGTAGCCGGCGTAGGTGTGGATGACGTACCAGTCGCCCTCCTGGCGGCGCAGCTTCGACTTGAACTCCTCGACGGGGTCCACGGCCGGAGCCTCGTCCTCGGCCGCGGGGGCCTCCTCGCCGGCGGGGGCCTCCTCGGCGACCGGGGCGTCCTCGGGCTCGTGGACGGCCGCGAAGTCGTCCTCCTGCACGGAGGTCTCGGCCTCCGGCAGCCCCGGGGCCTGCTGGTCGACCTCGGCCGGTGCCTCGGTGCCGTTTTCGAGCTCGTGCTCGGTCACTGGATCTCCCTCAAAGTTCTTTCGTGGATGTCGTGCTCTGCTGGGTCACGGTGGCCGGCCGCGCCGGCCCGTGCGCCGCCCGGATCAGCCGGCGGCGTCCCCCTGGCCGAAGATCCACAGGGCCGCCTGGCCGAACGCGAGGTCCAGGATCGAGATGAGCACCATCATGAACGCGACGAACACGAGGACGACCAGGACGTAGTTGACCAGTTCGCGCCGGGTGGGGGTGACCACCTTGCGGAGCTCCCCGACGACCTGGCGCAGGAACAGGAACAGGCGCCCGAAGACGCCGCGGGGGCTCTCTGCGCCCTGCTCCGGGGGCTGGCCCGACGCGCGGCCGGCGGTGGTCTGCGACATCGGCTCTCCCTGTGTGGAATCGTGCGTGCCGCGCGGTGCTGCCGGCCCGCCGTCGCCGCGGCGGCTCCCGGCACCCCGGTGCGAGGTGCCGGGGACCACCCCGGTCTGGAGCAGGGCAGACAGGACTCGAACCTGCAACCTGCGGTTTTGGAGACCGCTGCGCTACCAATTGCGCCACTGCCCTACGTGCCTCGCGGCCTCGGCCGGCGTGGGGACGCCGGTCTCGATCGCTCGGACCCGGTCACCGACTGTACCACCCGGTCCCGCCGTGACGGCGCGGCCGAGCAGCGCCGATGACACCAGTGGACCATCCTAGGCGACCCGGGCGGCGGGGTGCAATCCGGGCGGGCGCCGCCGCCGGGGGTCCGGGCCCGCGGCCCGGACCCCCGAGTAGCATGGGGGCGTCCGCTCCGCCGTGCCCGCACCGGCGGAGACCGTCCGTTCCCCCTCCAGGAGGCCCCCGGTCATGACCACGTCCCGCATCTCCCGGCGCGTCGGCGCCATCGCAGAGTCCGCGACGCTCGCCGTGGACGCCAAGGCGAAGGCGCTCAAGGCCGCCGGCCGGCCCGTGATCGGCTTCGGCGCCGGGGAGCCCGACTTCCCCACCCCCCAGTACATCGTGGACGCGGCCGCGGCCGCCCTGCAGGACCCGGCGAACTTCCGGTACACGCCGGCCGCGGGCCTGCCCGAGCTGCGGAAGGCGGTGGCCGAGCAGACCGCCCGGGACAGCGGGTACGCGGTGGAGCCCTCCCAGGTGCTCATCACCAACGGCGGCAAGCAGGCCGTGTTCCAGGCCTTCGCGACGGTCGTGGACGAGGGCGACGACGTCCTGCTGCCGGCCCCGTACTGGACCACCTACCCCGAGGCCATCAAGCTCGCCGGGGGCAACCCGGTCGAGGTGTTCGCCGGCCCGGAGCTCGGCTACAAGGTCACCCCCGAGCTGCTCGAGGCGGCGTGCACCGAGCGCACCAAGGCGCTGCTGTTCTGCTCGCCGTCGAACCCCACGGGCGCCGTGTACTCCCCCGAGGAGACCGCCGCCGTGGGCCGCTGGGCGGCGGAGAAGGGGATCTTCGTGCTGACCGACGAGATCTACCAGCACCTCACCTACGACGGCGTGCCGTTCACCTCGATCGCCGCCGCCGCCCCGGAGCTGGGCGAGAACGTCGTGGTCCTCAACGGCGTGGCCAAGACGTACGCGATGACCGGGTGGCGGGTGGGCTGGATGATCGGCGCGCCCGATGTGATCAAGGCGGCCACGAACCTGCAGTCCCACCTGAGCTCCAACGTCAACAACGTGGCCCAGCGGGCCGCGCTCGCGGCCGTGTCCGGCCCGCTCGACGAGGCCCACCGGATGCGGGAGGCCTTCGACCGTCGCCGCCGGGCCATGGTGGAGGCCCTCAACGCCATCGACGGCGTGGAGTGCCCCACCCCGACCGGCGCGTTCTACGCCTATGCGGACGTGCGCGGCCTGCTCGGCCGGCGGTTCGGCGACGCGACACCGCAGACCTCCGCCGAACTCGCCGAGCTGATCCTGGAGCAGGCGGAGGTGGCCGTGGTCCCCGGCGAGGCCTTCGGCCCCTCCGGCTTCCTCCGCCTGTCCTACGCCCTCGGCGACGACGACCTCGCCGAGGGCCTGCGCCGGCTCCAGGAGTACCTGGGCGGCGCCGCGTGAGCGCCGCGACGGACGCCCTGGGCACCGCGGCGGCCGCGGCGGGGTCGGTGCCCGCGGCGGTGCTGGTGACCACGGGCCTGATCGGCGGGTACGCCACCGCCCGGGCCACCGGCGTCCGGCCCCTGGGCGGGGCGGTGCTGGCCGCCGCCGGGGCGGCGGCCGCCCACACGTGGTGGCACCGCGGGGGACCCGGCACCACCGCGGCGCTGGGCGGGCTCTACGTCCTGGGCTTCGGGCTCTCCCACCCGCTGGCCCGGCGGATCGGGGCCTGGCCCTCGGTCCTGGCCGTGGCCGCCGTCAACGCCGCGGCCAACACCGTCCTGGTGGACCGTCCCGGCCGCTGACCCGCGCCCGTCCCGCACGGCGACGCCCGTCCCGGAAGGGACGGGCGTCGCCGTGCGCCGTGGCCGCCGCTCAGTCGCCGACGGCGTCGCGGCCGCGCCGGACGATCAGCGGGTCGGGCGGATGGACGACGTCCGGGTCCTTGTCCTCGTAGTCGAACTGGTCCAGGAAGAAGCGCATCGCGTTGAGCCTGGCGCGCTTCTTGTCGTTGGACTTCACCGTGATCCACGGGGCGTGGTCGGTGTCGGTGCGCAGGAACATCTCCTCCTTCGCCTCCGTGTAGTCCTCCCACCGGTCCAGGGAGGCCAGGTCCATCGGCGAGAGCTTCCACCGGCGCACCGGGTCGATCTGACGGATCGCGAACCGGGTGCGCTGCTCGTGCTGGGTGACGGAGAACCAGAACTTGGTCAGGTGGATGCCCGAGTCCACGAGCATCTTCTCGAACACCGGGGCCTGGGCCATGAACTGCTCGTACTGCCGGTCCGTGCAGAAGCCCATCACGCGCTCGACGTTGGCGCGGTTGTACCAGGAGCGGTCGAACATCACGATCTCCCCCGCGGTGGGCAGGTGCTGGATGTAGCGCTGGAAGTACCACTGGCCCCGCTCCCGGTCCGAGGGCTTGGTCAGGGCCACGACCCGGGCCGCCCGCGGATTGAGGTGCTCGGTGAAGCGCTTGATCGTCCCGCCCTTGCCGGCGGCGTCGCGGCCCTCGAACACGATCACGTGCTGGAGGTCGTGGTCCTGGCCCCAGTACTGGAACTTCAGCAGCTCGATCTGCAGCCGGTACTTCTCGAGCTCGTACTCCTCCCGCGACAGCCGCTCGTCGTAGGGGTAGTCCTCCCGCCAGGTCTCCACGGCCGAGCCCCCGGGGTCGATGAGGTCGGGGTCCGGGGACTGACCGTCCCGCACCGTGTACCCCTGGTCGACCAGCTTGTCGATGAACTCCCGCAGGTTCTCCCGGGCCGGTTCCTTGTCCGTGTGCAACGCCACCCCTCCTCACGGGCCCGGTGGGGCCCTTCCCGGCAGTCTAGGCCCGGGACCGCGGGCGGCGGCGCCCGGACCAGCGCGTCCGGGGCCGTCCCTGCCGCCGGGACCGGGACTCACTAGACTGGGCGTGCCGGCGCTCGCCCGGCCGCCACGCACGCCCCGCCCACCCGGAGGAGACTGTACGGATGAAGATCGGACTGCTGACCAGCGGCGGGGACTGCCCCGGACTCAACGCGGTGATCCGCGGCGCCGTGCTGCACGGGATCAAGACCTACGGCCACGAGTTCGTGGGCTTCCGCGACGGCTGGCGCGGAGTCGTGGAGGGCGACATCATGGACCTGCCCCGGACCCGGGTCCGCGGCCTGGCCCGGGAGGGCGGGACCATCCTGGGCACCTCCCGCACGAACCCCTACGACGGGCCCGGGGGAGGGCCCGAGAGCATCGGGGTGATGCTCGAGCGCCACGCGGTCGACGCGATCGTGGCCATCGGCGGGGAGGGCACCCTGGCCGGGGCCAAGCGCCTGGCCGACGCCGGGCTGCCCGTGGTGGGCGTGCCCAAGACCATCGACAACGATCTGCAGGCCACCGACTACACCTTCGGCTTCGACACCGCCGTGTCCATCGCCACCGACGCCATGGACCGGCTGCGCACCACCGGGGAGTCCCACCACCGGTGCATGGTCGCCGAGGTCATGGGGCGCCACGTCGGGTGGATCGCCCTGCACTCGGGGATGTCCGCCGGCGCCCACGCGGTCCTGATCCCGGAGCAGAAGGTCTCCATGGACGAGGTCTGCGCCTGGGTGCAGGAGGTCTACGACCGGGGCCGATCCCCGCTGGTGGTGGTCGCCGAGGGGTTCATCCCGGAGGACCGGGAGGACGTGCTCGCCGGGAAGGGCACCGAGGCCGACGGCCGTCCGCGACTGGGCGGGATCGGGGAGTACGTCACGCAGGAGATCGAGCGCCTCACCGGCATCGAGACCCGCAACACCACCCTGGGCCACATCCAGCGCGGGGGCGCTCCCACCGGCTTCGACCGGGTGCTGGCCACCCGGTTCGGCATGGCCGTGGTCGACCTCGTGCACGAGAAGCAGTGGGGCCGGATGGTGGCCCTCCGCGGCACCGACATGGTCCGCGTCGACTTCGCCGAGGCCCTCGAGGGGCTCAAGTCCGTCCCCCAGCACCGCTGGGACGAGGCCCGCGTCCTCTTCGGCCGCTGAGGCCGGCGGCGGCCCGGGCGCGGGCTACGGGCGCGCGTCCCGGCTGCCGCGGAGGAAGCCCGTCTGCCGTCCGACCACCTGACCGGCGTCCGGGGGGACGACGACCTGCTGCGCCGCGGCCCACCGCTGCTCGCCGTCGCTGACGACGAGCTGGGCGGCGGGATCGACGGTGCGCTTGAGCACGGCCAGCGCGACGGGGCCCTGCTCGTGGTGCAGCTGCACGGAGGTGACGCGCCCCACCGTGCGCTCCCCCGCGAGCACGTCGGCGCCCGCGGCGGGCAGCGTGTGCTCCGAGCCGTCGAGGTCGAGCAGCACCAGGCGGCGGGGCGGGTGCCCGAGGTTGTGCACCCGGGCGACGGTCTCCTGGCCCTTGTAGCAACCCTTGGCCAGGTGCACGGCGGTGCGCAGCAGGTCGAGCTCGTGCGGGATCGTCCGCTCGTCCGTCTCGGCGCCCCAGCGCGGGCGCCACGCGGCGATCCGCAGGGCCTCGGCGGCCCAGGCGCCGGCGAGCGGCAGGTCGAGGGTCAGGGCGTCGAGCTCGTCGCGGGGCACGAGGTGCTCCCACCAGGTGCGCTCCTCACCGGGGTGGGGGCCGTCGAGCACGGCGTAGGTCCACCCGCCCGGGGCGACCTCCGGCCAGGGGTCCCGCCAGACGACCGTGGCGGGCACGCCGGGCACGGGCCCCGTGGCGCCGAGCACGGCCCACTGCCCGGTGCGGTCCTCGACCTCGACGCGCAGCGCGAAGCGCATGGACTCCAGCCACGCCACCAGGGGCGCGGCCTCGCCGGCCTCGGTGAGCAGCCAGGTGGTGCTGCCGTCGTCCACCACGTGGGGGGCGTGCTCGATCCGCCCCTGCACGGACAGGAAGAGGGTCTCGGTGCTGCGCCCGGGCTCGAGCCCGGTGAGCACCTGCGAGGAGAGCGTGGTGAGCCAGCTGAGCCGGTCGGGCCCGGTGACGGTGACGACGCCCTTGTGTGAGAGGTCCACCACGGTGCCGGGCGTGCGCACGAGGGAGCGCTGCTCCCGCAGCGGGTCGCCGTAGTGGGCGGCGACCCCGCGGTCCAGGCCTTCGGCCTCGACGGCGCCCGGCCGGTGGAGGAGGGGGGAACGGTGCTCAGTCATGGGGTTCAGCCGATCTTCCGCAGCTGCGCGGAGGCGTGGGTGGCCAGCGGCCCCCCGAGGGCGGCCATGTCCCAGGCCCAGAACAGGTCGCCGTGGACCAGGCCGTACATGCGGGTCGAGGAGTTGTACTCCTTGGCACCGCGGGCGCGGATCACGGCGTCGGTGGCGAGGTCGATCCGGGGGCCCTTGATCTGCCCGGCGTAGAGCTCGGCGACACCGCCCGGGTGGGTCAGGGTCACGAGGACGTCGAAGCCGCCGTCGGCGTTGCGCATCCGCTCCACGTCCTCCGCGCCCTGGAGTACGGGCACGAGGTCGGGCGGGAGCATCCCGGGGCCCACGTCACCGTCCTCGAGGGTGCGGTCGAGCTGCCAGAAGCCCTGCTCCACGGTGGCCGGGCGCATCGGCTGCCCCTCCTCGTCGAGGAGCGTGGTCTGCGCCCGGTAGTCGAGGAACGGCAGTCCGTTCTGCTCGAAGGTCACGCGCTGCCGGAACGGCCGCTGCTCGACCTCTCCGTAGCCCATGAAGCCGTCGCCCTCCCAGGTGCCCAGCAACCAGGCGAACGGGACGAGCTCGGGCATCAGATCCGAGGGGATCTCGATCGGCACGGGACTAGTGCTGTCCCTTGAACAGGCCCAGGACCACCTTCAGGGAGATCCCGGCGATGAACAGGCCGGAGATGCCGAGCAGTGCGAGGTAGAAGATTTCGAGTGCAAGCATGGCCCTAAACTACCACGGTGCTCACGAGCCGGGCAGTGAACACGGCCCCCACCCCGAGGAACGCCACAGGGGTCACGCCGAGGGCCACGACACCCCGCTTGGCCGAGCTCTTCGGGGCCGCCGCGATGACGCGGCCGCCCACGAGGGCCACCAGCGCGGCCAGGACCGCCCCGACCACCACGAGCAGGACGGGGTCCTGGCCCGCGGCCCGGTAGTCGCCGGCCAGGGCGATCCAGCCGGAGGAGCTGACCGCCGCGAGCACGCCCGCCGTCGAGGCGACGGCGGACTCGAGCCGGTGCTCGGCGCCCTCGCCGCGCACCAGCTCCGCCGCGAAGGCCGTCATCAGGGCCACCCCGACGACGGCGGGCAGCCACACGAGCTGCTGGCCGGGCAGGAACTGCACCAGCAGGGCGGCGGCGACACCGGCGGCGGTCATGATCACGGTGTGGCGGTGCCTCGCCGAGATGCCGGTGGCCGCCGGCCAGCCGGCACCGATGACCAGGGACATCCCCAGCGCCAGCAGCATCGGCGCGGGCCCGGCGACCGCGACCGCGACCAGGGCCGCCACGAGGCCGACCACGCTGCACACGGCGATCATGGCGTATCTCATGGCGATCGGGTTCCTGCACTGTCGAGGGTCGGGACCTGCGCCCGGGCGGACACGAGCAACGATAGCGGCTCGCCGCGGGCGGGGCGCCGGGACGGGGCGGAGCGCCGGGCGGTCACGGGCGGCAGGGCGCCCCGGGGACGGTGCGGTCGCGGAGGCGCTCGCCCACCCGGACCTATACTGACAGCTCAGTCCGTACGCCAGAGTGGAGAAGCACGAGTGTTCCAGATCCTGATGCTGACCGACGCGGACGGACCCTCGGCATCGGTGCTCCCGGCCCTCGACCTGCTCAACCACAAGGTCTCGACCGCCCCGACCCGGACCGTGTCCGGGAGCCTCGACGGCCGGTCCCCGGACGTCGTCCTGCTGGACGGGCGCACCGATCTGATCACCGCGCGCAATCTCGCGCAGCTGCTCACGGCCAAGGGGCTGACGGCGCCGCTGCTGATGGTCCTCACCGAGGGCGGGATGGCGGCGGTGGCCGCGAACTGGATGGTCGACGACGTCGTGCTCGACACCGCCGGCCCCGCGGAGGTCGAGGCGCGACTGCGCCTGGCCTCCTCCCGCACCGCCGAGGTCCCCGAGGACGACACCCGCATCCGCGCGGGCTCCGTGGTCATCGACGACGCCGCCTACTCCGCGCACGTCAACGGACAGCCCCTGAACCTGACGTACAAGGAGTTCGAGCTGCTGAAGTTCCTGGCCCAGCACTCGGGGCGGGTTTTCACCCGCGCGCAGCTGCTCAGCGAGGTCTGGGGCTACGACTACTACGGCGGCACGCGCACCGTGGACGTGCACGTGCGCCGTCTGCGCGCCAAACTGGGCGCCGACCACGAGCACCTGATCACCACGGTGCGTAACGTGGGCTACAGCTTCGCCACGACGCGGGCCCGGGACAGCTGAGCACCGCCGCCCCGGTCCGCGCACCCCACCCCGCCCCGCAGGAGGTCCCCATGTCCCAGACCGTGCCGTACGACCTCGACCGCCCGGACGTCCCGCCGGCCGAGGAGATCGTGGCGTTCGCGTCCCGCGCCGCCGCCGCGGACGGCGACCCGCCGTTCTCCGACCAGACCCTGGTGGACCTGCGCTCGGCGCACGACGGCCGGGTCCGGACCGTCCTGGCGCGCTCGCGCGGCGGGGAGCTCCTCGGCGCGGCCGTGCGGGTGCCCGAGCCCGACGGCGCCCACCTCGTGGAACTCGTGGTCGACCCCGGCCACCGCGGCGCCGGCATCGGCGCGGCGCTGGCCGGTGCCGTGGCCACCGGGACCACCGGCACGGTCCGCGCCTGGGCGCACGGCGGGCACCCGGCCGCCGCCGCGCTCGCCGCCCGGCACGGGCTGTCCCCCGTGCGCGACCTGCACCGGCTGCTGCGCCCGCTGCGCGGCGCGGCAGACCTCCCCCTCCCCGAGTCGATGCCCGGAGGCTTCCGGCTGCGGGCCTTCGAGCCCGGACGCGACGAGCAGGAGTGGCTGCGGGTCAACGCGGCCGCGTTCGCCGGGCACCCCGAGCAGGGCCGGATGACCCTCGAAGACCTCCGGCAGCGGGAGGCCGAGCCGTGGTTCGACCCCGCCGGCTTCCTGCTCGCCGTCCGGGAGGACGAGCCGGGGACCGTGGCCGGGTTCCACTGGACCAAGGTCCACGCCGGCGACGCCGAGCGCGGCCCCCTCGGCGAGGTGTACGCCGTGGGCGTGGCGCCCGCGCACCAGGGCACGGGACTGGGCCGGGCGCTGACGGCCGCCGGGGTCAACCACCTGGCCCGGCAGGGACTGGCCGAGGTCATGCTCTACGTGGACGGGGACAACACCGCCGCCCTGCGGCTGTACGAGGCGCTGGGCTTCCGGCCGTGGCACCTCGACGTGATGTACGCCGGGACCCTCCCGGGCTGACCCGCCCGCCCCGCTCCTCCCGCGCCCGGACCGCCCGGACCGGGCCCGACGAGACAGGACCGTGATGACCACGCACCAGCAGGACACCCCGCAGGCCCCGGGCGCCCCCGACGTCCCGGCCGAAGGGCCGGAGACCTCGCCCCTCGCCCACCCCGAGGAGCTCTCCGGACCCGACGGCGCCCGCCGCCACGGGGACCGGGACCGGATCGACGACCCCGTGCCCGCGGCCCGGCAGGTGCTGGAGGGCCGGCACGGGCCCGAGCGCTTCCTGGACCGCGAGGCCAGCTGGGTCGCGTTCAACTCCCGGGTCCTGGAGCTCGCGGAGGACCCGGACCTCTTCCTCCTGGAGCGCGTGCACTTCCTGTCCATCGTGGCCTCCAACCTGGACGAGTTCTTCATGGTCCGGGTCGCGGGGCTCAAGCGGCGCATCGCCACGGGCATCGCGCGGCCGGCCGCCTCCGGGCACTCCCCCGCGGAGCAGATGGCCACCATCGCCGCGCGCGCCCACGAGCTCCAGGAGCGGCACGCCCGGGCCTTCCACGACCTGGTGCGCCCCGAGCTGACCCGGCAGAACATCCACCTGGTCGGGTGGGAGGACCTCGACGCCCCCACCCGGGACCGGCTCACCCGGGACTTCCACCGGCAGGTGTTCCCCATCCTCACGCCGCTGGCCGTGGACCCGGCCCACCCCTTCCCCTACATCTCCGGGCTGAGCCTCAACCTGGCCGTGATGGTCCGCAACCCGCAGTCGGGCAAGCGGCTGTTCGCCCGCGTGAAGGTCCCGGACCAGCTGCCCCGGCTGCTGTCGGTGGACGGGTCCCGGGCGTCCAGCCTGCCGAACGGCCAGGCTCGGTTCATCCCGCTCGAGGACGTCATCGCCCGCCACCTCGACGATCTCTTCCCCGGGATGGAGGTCGAGGAGCACCAGGTGTTCCGCGTGACCCGCAACGAGGACCTGGAGGTCGAGGAGGACGACGCCGAGAACCTGCTGCAGGCCCTCGAGAAGGAGCTGCTGCGCCGCCGCTTCGGTCCCGCGGTGCGCCTGGAGGTCACGGACAGCATCAGCACGGAGGTGCTCGAGCTGCTCGTCTCCGAGCTGGGCATCGACGAGTCCGAGATCTACCGGCTGCCCGCCCCGCTGGACCTGCGCGGGCTGGGGGTCATCGCCGGCATCGACCGCCCGGAGCTGCACTACGCCCGCCACGTGGCCCACACCTCCCGCTACCTCAACGCCGCGGAGACCGCCAAGGCCGCGGACGTCTTCGCCGCGAGCCGGGCCCGGGACGTGCTGCTGCACCACCCCTACGACTCGTTCGCCACGAGCGTCCAGGCCTTCCTGGAGCAGGCCGCCGCGGATCCGAGGGTCCAGGCGATCAAGCAGACCCTGTACCGGACCTCGGGCGACTCCCCCATCGTGGACGCGCTCATCGACGCCGCCGAGGCCGGCAAGCAGGTGCTGGCGCTCGTGGAGATCAAGGCGCGCTTCGACGAGCAGGCCAACATCTCCTGGGCCCGCAAGCTCGAGCAGGCCGGGGTGCACGTGGTCTACGGCATCGTGGGGCTGAAGACCCACTGCAAGCTCTCCCTCGTGGTCCGTCAGGAGGAGCACGGGCTGCGCCGCTACGTGCACATCGGCACCGGCAACTACCACCCCTCCACCGCGCGGTTCTACGAGGACCTGGGACTGCTCACGTGCGACCCGGAGGTCGGGGAGGACGTCTCCCGGCTGTTCAACCAGCTCTCCGGCTACGCGCCCAAGACCACCTTCCAGCGCCTGCTCGTGGCGCCCCGCTCCGTGCGCTCCGGGCTCATCGGCCTCGTCGAGGCCGAGATCCGCCACCACAGGGCCGGCCGCCCGGCGCGGATCCAGGTCAAGTGCAACTCGATCGTGGACGAGGCCGTGATCGACGCCCTCTACCGGGCCTCGCAGGCCGGGGTGCCCGTCGACGTGGTGGTCCGCGGGATCTGCGCCCTGCGCCCCGGGGTGCCGGGGCTGAGCGAGAACATCCGGGTCCGCTCGGTGCTGGGCCGCTTCCTGGAGCACTCCCGGGTCTTCGCGTTCTGCAACGCCGGCGAGCCGCTGGTCTACATCGGCTCGGCGGACATGATGCACCGCAACCTGGACCGCCGGGTGGAGACCCTGGTGCGGATCACCGACCCGCAGCAGGCCGAGGCGCTCGTGCGGCTGCTGGCCCGCTACGTCTCGGACGCCACGGCCAGCTGGCACCTGGACGCCGAGGGCGCGTGGACCCGCCACCACCGCGACGCCGAGGGACACCCGCTCGTGGACATCCAGGACCACCTGCTGCGCAGCCGGGCCCTCGGCCGGCCCACGATCTAGCCGGGGCCCGGCCGGGATCCGGTCGGCGGTAGCATCGTGGGGGTGCCACCCGACGGTCCGGACCGCGGGTCCCGGCACGCCCGTGCACCACGGACAGGGGACGAAAGAGGGGCCATGCCCAGGACCGCAGAGAAGACCGCCGAGCAGAGCACGAACGAGAGCACCGGCCGGGCGGGCACGAGGACCGGGACGGGAAGCGCCGCGGGCAGGCGGCCGGCCGACGTGCTCGCCGCCGGGTGCCTGTGCTGGCGCCGGACCGGCGGCGGCCTCGAGGTGCTGCTCATCCACCGGCCCCGCTACGACGACTGGTCCTTCCCCAAGGGCAAGCAGGACGACGGGGAGACGCTGCCCGAGACCGCCCACCGCGAGGTCGGCGAGGAGATTGGCCTGCTCCCGCGACTGGGGGTGCCCCTGCCCACGATCCGCTACGAGGTCAAGGACGGCTGCAAGGACGTGCACTACTGGGCCGCGGAGTTCGGTCCCGGCGCACGGCCCGAGCCCGACGGCCGGGAGGTGGACGCCGTCCGCTGGGTCGAGCCCGGCGAGGCGCACCGGCTGCTGACCAATCCCTCCGACCGGGAGCCGCTGGCGGCCCTCGAGGACCTGCACGAGCGCGGGAACCTCGCCACCCGCCCGGCGATCGTCGTGCGCCACGCCAAGGCGAAGCCGCGCTCCTCCTGGTCCCGGGCCGAGGGTGACCGGCCGCTGGCCGCGACGGGCAAGCGCCAAGCCCTCGCCGTGACCCGCCTGCTGCGGGCGTGGTCCCCCGAGCGGGTGCTCACCTCCCCCTGGCTGCGCTGCCTGTCCACCGTGGTGCCGTACGCGCGGAAGGCCGGCGTCCCCGTGCGGGAGCGCCCGCAGCTCACGGAGGCCTCGCACAAGCGCCACCCCAAGAAGGCGGCCGCCGTGGCCCAGACCCTGTTCGACAAGGACACGCCCGTGGCGCTGTGCACCCACCGCCCGGTGCTGCCCACCGTGCTCAAGGTCATCGCCCGGCACGCGGGCCCCGAGCTCGCCGCGCTGCTCCCGGCCAAGGACCCGTACCTGTCCCCCGGCGAGATGATCGTGCTCCAGGTCTCCCGCCGGCACCGCGGGCGGGTGGTCTCCGTGGAGCTCGTGAAGCCCTTCGACGACTGACGTCCGCCCCGGCGCCGGACGACCCCCGGCGCGCCGCCCCGCCACGGGCGGGCCTGCGCCGGCCACCCGCCACGAACCTCCCGACCACGAACCTCCCAGCCACGATCCTTTCCGAGGAGCCCCGCATGACCTCCCCCGATCCCGTGCCCGCCCCGGTGCCGACGCCCTACGAGGACCTCCTGCGGGAGGTCCTCGAGCAGGGCGTGCACAAGCCCGACCGCACGGGCACCGGGACGCGCAGCGTCTTCGGGCGCCAGATCCGTTTCGACCTGGCGGAGTCCTTCCCGCTGCTGACCACCAAGCGGGTGCACTTCAAGTCGCTGGCCCTCGAGCTGCTGTGGTTCCTGCGCGGGGACTCGAACGTGCGGTGGCTGCAGGAGCGCGGCGTGTCCATCTGGGACGAGTGGGCGGGCCAGGACGGGGAGCTCGGACCGGTCTACGGCGTGCAGTGGCGGTCCTGGCCGACCCCCGACGGCGGTTCGATCGACCAGATCGCCAAGGTCGTGGAACAGATCCGCACGAACCCCGACTCCCGCCGCCACGTGGTGACCGCGTGGAACCCCGCCGAGGTGGACGAGATGGCCCTGCCGCCGTGCCACGCGCTGTTCCAGTTCTACGTCGAGCCCCGGCAGGACGGACCGGGCCGGCTGTCCTGCCAGCTCTACCAGCGCTCCGCGGACATGTTCCTGGGAGTGCCGTTCAACATCGCCTCCTACGCCCTGCTCACCGTCATGATCGCCCAGCAGACCGACCTGGAGCCCGGGGAGTTCGTGTGGACCGGCGGGGACTGCCACGTCTACGACAACCATGTGGCGCAGGTCCGCGAGCAGCTCTCCCGGCAGCCCTACCCCTATCCGCGGCTGCGGCTCACCCGGCGGCCCGCCACCGTCTTCGACTACGAGCTGGAGGACTTCGAGGTCCTCGGCTACCGCCACCACCCGGCGATCAAGGCCCCGGTGGCCGTATGAGCGCCGCGCCGGGCCCGGAACGCCCGTCCGGTCCCGCCGGGACGGTCGGGGCGATCTGGGCGCAGACCGCCGGCGGCGTCATCGGGCGCGCCGGCACGATGCCCTGGTCGCTGCCGGAGGACATGGCCTTCTTCCGGCGCACGACGACGGGCCACCCGGTGATCATGGGCCGGCGCACCTGGGAGTCCTTCCCGGAGCGCTTCCGGCCCCTGCCCGGACGGACCAACATCGTCATCACGTCCTCCCCCGGGCGGGTGGACCGGGGCGCCGGCCCCGGCACGGTGCTGACCGCGCCCTCGTACGCCGACGCCGTGCGCCTGGCCCGGACGAGCCCGGGCGCCGAGCGCATCTGGGTGATCGGCGGCGGCGAGGTCTACCGGCAGGCCCTCGAGGACGCCGAGCACCCCGTGACGGAGGCGCTCGTCACCGTGATCGACCTCGACGCCGACGGGGACACGCACGCCCCGGTGCTCGGCGACGCGTGGGCGACCGAGCCGGTCGTGGGCCCGTCGGTGTCCCGCACCGGCCTGGGCTACCGCATCGACCGGCGCACGCGCGGCCGGCACGGGCCCGCGGGCGGTTCCGGTAGCCCCACGGCTCCGGTAGCGTGAGCTGCACCACGACCAGGAGGAGCACCGTGAGCGCTTTGCACCCCGATCCCGCCATCCGGGACGACGAGCGGCTGCACGTCGTGAAGAACACGGACCTGGACCGCTACGAGCTGTGGCGGGGGGAGCAGTTCATCGGCTTCGAGGGCTTCCAGGACCACGAGGACGGCACGGTGGAGCTCCAGCACACCATCATCGGCGAGCAGTTCGGCCGGCAGGGCTATGCGCGCACCCTCGTCACCCTGCTGCTGGACGGCTTCCGGGCGCAGGGCGTCGCGGTGCGTCCCACGTGCCCCTACGTCCAGGACTACCTCCACCGCTTCCCGCAGTACCAGGACGTCATCGCCCCGGGCGTCGAGCTGCCGCCGGCGCAGAAGGTGAAGGAGAAGCGGCGGCGCTGGGCTCTGCACCGCGCCCAGTAGACTGGGGGCCATGACTTTTCGCTCGGGTGATCAGGTAGGGTTCGTCGGCTGGCGGGGCATGGTGGGTTCCGTGCTCATGCAGCGCATGCAGGAGGAGGGGGACTTCGGGGGGATCACCCCGGTGTTCTTCTCCACCTCCAGCGCCGGCCGCCCCGCCCCGTCGTTCGCCGGGGACCCCGGCACGCTGCAGGACGCCTACGACCTCGAGACCCTGGCGAAGCTGCCGATCGTCGTCACCGCCCAGGGCGGGGACTACACCAAGGACGTGCACGGGAAGCTGCGCGCCGCCGGCTGGGACGGGCTGTGGATCGACGCCGCCTCGACCCTGCGGATGAACGACGACGCGATCATCGTCCTCGACCCCGTCAACCGCGATGTCATCGACCGCGGTCTCGCGAGCGGCGTGAAGGACTTCGTGGGCGGCAACTGCACGGTCTCCTGCCTGCTCGTGGGGCTCGGCGGGCTGTTCCGCAACGACCTCGTGGAGTGGGCCACGTCGATGACCTACCAGGCCGCCTCGGGCGGAGGCGCCCGGCACATGCGCGAGGTGCTGGCGCAGTTCGGCGACCTCCACGGCACCGTCGCGGACGAGCTGGCCGATCCCGCCTCCGCGATCCTGGACATCGACCGCAAGGTGCTCGACGCCCAGCGCGGCGGCGCGCTGGACACCTCGATGTTCGGCGCTCCCCTGTCCGGCTCCCTCATCCCCTGGATCGACGCCGACCTCGGCAACGGGCAGTCCCGCGAGGAGTGGAAGTCCGCGGCCGAGACCAACAAGATCCTGGGCCGCACGGACCGCTACGCCCAGGACTGGGTGCCCATGGACGGGCTGTGCGTGCGGATCGCCACGATGCGCTCGCACTCCCAGGCCCTGACGATCAAGCTGCGGGAGGACCTGCCCGTGGAGGAGATCGAGCGGATCGTCGACGCCGACAACGAGTGGGCCACCGTGGTGCCCAACACCAAGGAGGACTCCATGCGGGACCTCACCCCCGTGGCGACCTCGGGCACCCTGGGCATCCCCGTGGGCCGGATCCGCAAGCTCGCCATGGGCCCGGGCTACATCAGCGCCTTCACCATCGGCGACCAGCTGCTGTGGGGGGCGGCGGAGCCGCTGCGCCGCATGCTGCGCATCGCCACCGGCACCCTGTAGCCGGTGGCGGAGACCTCGATCCCGCCGGGGCTGACACTCGACGCGGGTGACGACCGACCGCCCTCCGAGCAGCTCAGGCACCGGGTGCAGCAGGGCCGCACGGACGGCACCCTGCCCGCGGGCACCCGGCTCCCGCCGGTGCGCCGGCTCGCCGAGGCGCTCGGCCTGGCGGCCGGCACCGTGGCCAAGGCCTACCGGGAGCTCGAGGCCGCCGGCGTCATCGAGACCCGGGGCCGTCAGGGCAGCTTCGTGCGCGCCGCGGACCGGACCGAGGAGCTGGCGGTGCAGGCCGCCCGCCGCTACACCGCTGAGATCGCCGACCTCGGGCTCTCGGCCGAACGGGCCCTGGAGCTGGTGGCCGCGCAGCTGGGCCGCCCCCGCTGATCGGAGGTGCCGGGCTGGGCAGCCGGCCCGGTCACGGACCCATGCCCTCGGGACCTCAGCTGCCGGGGATCCTCGGCACGAGGCCGCCCAGCTCAGGCACCCGGGGCCCGCAGGTGCCGCGGCCCCGGCACGAGGTTGCCCGGCCCCGAGAGGGCCCGGCGGTGGCGAGCGTCCGCGGTACGGGCCAACCACCAGCGCCATCCGCGCAGGACGAGGCGCTTGGCCCGTTGGTTCAGGCGGCGCGCCCAGTGGAACTCGGTGCCCAGGACGCCGAGTCCCAGGAAGATCGCCAGCCACCCCGGCCCCGGGAGCACGAGCATCGCGAGCCCCAGCAGCACGAGGGTCACCCCGGCGATCGTGACGACCGTCTTGTAGACGATGCGCAGCAACGGGTGGTGAGCGGTCCAGCTCCGGAAGCGCCGGAGTCTGCGGCGTATGCGGCCCTCCGAGCTCTCCCCCTGGGCGATCTCCTCCTCGAGGCTGCTCACGGCCGCCGCCTCAGACCGCCGTGCCCACGATGACGGGCTCGGCGACGAGGTCCACCCCGTAGACGGACGCGACGCCGTCGCGCACCGTCCGGGCGAGCGCCATGAGGTCCTGGGCGGAGGCGCCGCCGCGGTTGGTCAGGGCGAGGGTGTGCTTGGTCGACAGCGAGGCCCGGCCCCCGGCGACCGCGGCGCCGTCGAGGTCCAGGAGCTCGTTGCGGGTCCCGGGCAGCCCGAAGCCCTTCCCGAAGCCCGCGTGGTCGATGAGCCACGCGGCCGAGAGCTTCACCCGGTCCTCGAGCGGGCGGCCCGCGGCGTCCACCACGGGGAAGCGGGGGGCGTCGTCGGGCAGCCGCTCGCCCAGGGCCTCCGCCGGGAGGATGGGATTCGTGAAGAACGATCCGGTGCTGAAGGTGTCGCGGTCCGCCGGGTCGAGGACCATGCCCTTGCCCGCGCGCAGGGCCAGGACGGTCTCCCGCACCCGCTCCAGCGGGGCGCGCTCCCCCACCTGGACGCCGAGCCGGCGGGCGAGCTCTCCGTAGCGCACCGGGGCGCTCTCGGTGCCGTGCCCGAGCCGGAACCGCACGGCGAGCACCACGTGGCGCGGGGAGCCGGCGACCGTGCTGCGCTTGAGGGCGGAGTCCCGGTAGGAGAACGCCAGCTCGGCCGGGGCGAACTCGCGCACGCGCCGTTCGTGGCGGTCCCAGACCCGCACCAGCTCGACGGTCTGGGCCACCTCCTGGCCGTAGGCCCCCACGTTCTGCACCGGGGTGGCGCCCGTGGTGCCGGGGATGCCGGACAGGGCCTCGATGCCGACCAGCTCCTCGGCCACGGCCTGCGCCACGAGCTCGTCCCACGAGTGCCCGGCCTGGACCTCCAGCAGGGCGCTGCCGGGGTCCCCGGCGAGGACCTCGACGCCGCGCGAGAGCACGTGCACCACGGTGCCCGCGAACCCGGTGTCGGCCGCGATGAGGTTGGAGCCGCCCCCGACCACGAGCACGTCCCGCCCGGCCGCGTCGGCCGCCGCGACGGCGTCGACGACCGCCTGCTCGGACTCCGCCCGCACGTAGTGCCCGGCGGGTCCGCCCACGGCGGCGGTCGTGAGGTCTGCGATGCGAGGGGACGTCATGGCGACCAGTTTATCCGGCGGCCGGCGGCACCCCGGCAGTCACTCACGCCAGCCGCACCACGGCCTGGGCCTTGACGAGCACCTTCAGGGGGGCGGCGGTCGCCGGGTCGGCACCCGCCACCGAGAGGTCGGGCGCCGTCACGGTGAGGTCCACGCGCGCGGTCCGGGCGTCGTCGTCGAGGGCGCCGATCTTCCCGGAGACCGTGAGGGCCGTGGAGGCCTCGACCGTGGTCCCGAACCGGTTGGGGACGACCACCGGCTTGGTGAAGCGGGTCTGGTAGTCGACCACGGCGCCCGGGTCCCCGGCCCAGTCGGTCACGAGCTGCACGGCGGCGCCCATCGTGAGCATCCCGTGGGCGATGACGTCGGGCAGGTCCACGGAGCGGGCGAACTCCTCGTTCCAGTGGATGGGGTTGAGGTCCCCGGAGGCCCCGGCATACCGGACCAGGTCCGCACGGGAGAGCTCGATGCGGCGCTGCCCGATCTCCTGGCCCTTCTCGAGGCTGTCGAAGGCGATGCGCACGATCACTGGTCTTCTCCTCGCACCAGCAGGGACGACACGGTGGTGGCGACGTGCTCGCCGTCCGCGGCGCGGATCTCGGCACGGGACGTCACCATCGCGCCGGTGCCCATGGCCCGGACCTGGTCCACGTGCAGCTCGGCCACCAGCTCGTCGCCGGCGACGATCGGGCGGTGGTGGGTGAAGCGCTGATCGGCATGGACCACGCGCGAGAAGTCGATGCCGGCCTCGGGGTCGGCGATCAGCGCGGCGTCGGCGCGCTGGGCCACCACGATCGCGAAGGTGGGAGGCGCCACGAGATCGGGATGGCCGAGGGACCGGGCCGCCTCGACGTCGTGGTGGGCGGGGTGGCCGGCCCGGACGGCGCGGGCGAAGTCGCGGATCGCCTCCCGGCCGACGCTGTAGGGCTCGGCCGGCGGGTAGGTCCGTCCGACGAGATCGGGGTTCACGGGCATGGCAGCTCCTCGCTGGACGGGCCGCGCGCAGGCGGCGGGACGCGCCCAGTCTACGGTGGCGCTCCGGTCCTGCGCGGCGCCGCAACCGGTGCACGTACACTCCTGACCCATGGATCTCATGGACGTGGGCCGGATCGCCGTCGGGCTGGTGCTCCTGGTGACGGGCGGTGAGCTCCTGGTGCGGGGCGCGTCCGCGCTCGCCCGGCGGGTCGGGATCTCGTCCCTGGTGGTCGGGCTCACCGTCGTGTCGGCGGCCACGTCCGCGCCGGAGCTGGCGGTCACCGTCGGCGCGGTGCTGCGCGACGAACCGGGCCTGGCCGTGGGCAACGTGGTCGGCAGCAACATCGTCAACGTCCTGCTCATCCTCGGGCTCTCCGCACTCGTCCTGCCCCTCGCCGTGAAGCAGCGGTTGGTGCGGTTCGATCTGCCCTTGATGGTGGTCCTGTCGATCGGGTTGCTGCTCGTGTCCCTCGACGGGCGGATCAGCGCGGTGGACGGGGTGCTCCTCCTCGGCGCCGTGGTGGTGCACACGGTGCTGACGGTGGTCATCAGCCGGCGCGAGGCCAGGGTCCCGGCTCGTGCCGCCCGCACGGGCGGGGGCTCGTCTGCTGCGGACGTCGCGGGAGGGGGCGAGGAGACGCCCCCCGCGTCGATCGGCAGGTCGCTGCTGCTCGTGGTGCTGGGGATCGCCCTGCTCGTCGCGGGCGCCACGCTGCTCGTCGAAGGTGCGGTGAGCATCGCCACCGGCCTGGGCGTGAGCAGTCTGGTGGTCGGGCTGACCGTGGTGGCCGTCGGCACCTCGTTGCCCGAGCTGGCGACCTCCGTCATCGCGGTGCGCCGCGGTGAGCGTGACCTGGCGGTGGGCAACGTGGTGGGCAGCAACATCTTCAACATCGGGGTGGTGCTCGGACTTCCTGCGGTGATCTCCCCCGGGGGCATCCCGGTATCCGGTGCTGCGGTGGCCTTCGACATCCCGGTGATGCTGGCCGCAGCGGTCGCCCTGCTGCCCGTGGCGTTCACCGGGTTCGCGGTGGCCCGGTGGGAGGGGGCGCTCTTCGTGGGCCTCTATCTCGCCTACACCGGCTACGTGGTCCTCGCCGCGACCGCGCACGACGCGCTGGAAGGATTCACCGCGGCCATGGCCTGGTTCGTGCTGCCGCTGCTCGCCATGACCCTGGTCGCCTTCACGGCCTACGAGGTCGGGCTGCACCGGGGCCGCAGGAACGCCGGGCGCCCCGCCTGACACGCCGGTCCGGCGGGGCCGGACCGGGTCGCCCCGGGGACGACGAAAGCCCGTGACCGGAAGGGTCACGGGCTTTTCGCCGTAGCGGTGGACGGGCTCGATCCGTCGACCTCACGATTATGAGTCGTGCGCTCTAACCAGCTGAGCTACACCGCCAGAGGGATGGGACACCGCGGCTGACGGCCTTGACGGCCGGGCCACGGGATCTCATCACGAGAGCCCCGACCGGGAATCGATCCCGGGACCTCCATCTTACCAAGATGGCGCTCTACCACTGAGCTATCGGGGCAACGACGAAGACTCTACCAGCACGTTTCGGCAGAACCAAAATCACCGGACGCCCCTGACCGAGGCCCTCCGCGCCGTCCCGTCGAGCCTGGTGGGACGCCGTTTCCCGGCCGCTCGGCGCGGTGTCCGGCCGGCCCGGCCACGGAGGTGGAGCGCCACGGAGGCGCGGCGCGGCGGGCATGTGCGGCGGGCATTGGTGCTCAGTCGTCCTGGTCGTCGTCGCCGTCGTCCCCGTCGCCGTCCGGTGGGGCGGGGGCTGCACGGACAGCGGGACCTGAGACCGGCGACTGTCCGGCCGGCGGGGCCTGCGGGGCACCCGGAGCCAGAGGGGCGGCGGCGATGCCGGTCAGCAGCATGCCCGTCACCGGGCGCCCGGTGAGGGCCGGCCGGATCGGGGCACGCCCACCGGCCTTCGGCGGGGCCTCTCGCGCCGTGGTCGCGCGAGCCCGCTGACGCGCCCTTCCGTGAGACAGTAAGCATGCTGAGTCAGGTGTCGTCCCCCGGTCTCCGGACGCTGTGCACGGAACGACCGAGACGTCCATGGACCGACCAGGAGGAGATGAGTGGGATGAGCACCAGCGCACGCGGCAGCTCCGAGACGTTGAGAGCGAGGCTGTGGTTCTGGCCGGTCGTGGCCGCTGCGGCCTCGGCGGTGGTCACGGCGCTGCTCGTGACCGTCCGGCCGGAACCGGGCACGGCGTAGGCCGCGGCCGTGTGGCCGGGCGGGCCCGACGCGGCGAGCACCACGCTGCAGGTGGTGGCCACCTCGATCATGACCGCCACGACCCTGACCTTCTCCTTGACGGTACTGGCCCTGCAGCTGGCCTCCCAGCAGTTCTCCCCGCGGCTGCTGCGGGAGTTCGCCCGGGACACCAAGATCCAGGCGGTGCTGGCGATCCTCGTCTCCACGTTCGTGATCGCGCTGACCGGGCTGCGCGGGATGGGGTCGGAGGCGCCGCTGCCAGTGCTGGTGCCGGCCCTGACGCTGGTCATGGGCCTGGTCTCGGCGGCCGCGCTGGTGATGTTCCTGGGCCACATCGTCCGGTCGCTGCGCGTGGACTCCATGATGGTCGCCGTCCACGAGGAGGCGGCCGCCAGCGTGGCCGATGCCTACCTCGGCTACGACGACCACTCCAAGGAACCCGCTCCCGGGCTGCCCGGGCCCGGCGGCGGGACCCTGCTGCGCCAGGCGCAGCGGGTTCATCCAGGCCGTCCGCCCGGATCCCCTCGTCGAGGCCTGCGCCGAGCACGGGCTGTTCTTCCTGCTCGGGGTCCGCCCCGGGGACCACGTCACCCAGGGCGCCCCCATCGGCAGCGTCTGGACGGCCGACGGCGCCCCCGCCGCCGACGCCGGGACGCTGGCCGGGGCCGTGGCCCAGGCGGTGGAGGTCGGTTTCGAGCGCACCCTCGAGCACGACGCGGCCCTGGGCCTGCGCCAGCTCACGGACATCGCGGTGAAGGCGATCTCCCCGTCCGTCAACGACCCGATCACCGCCGCGCACGCGATCGGCTACTGCGCCGACCTGCTCGCCCGGCTGCAGCACCGCGAGCTCGGGCCCCAGCAGCACCTCGACGACCACGGCGTGCCCCGGCTGGTCACCCCCGACCGGGACCACCGCTACTACCTGGACCTGGTGTGCGCCCCGATCCGTCGCTTCGGGGCCGGTGAGCCCCTCGTCCTCACCGCCCTGCTGCGGATGCTGCGGGCCTGCGCGGCCGACGCCCGCGACGACACCCAGCGCACCGAGATCTCCCGCCAGAGCCAGCTGATCCTGCGGACCATGGACACCGGGCTCATCGACTCCGACGCCGAGGAGGTCCGCGACTTCGCCCACCGGGTCGAGCTCGCCCTGGCCGGCAACCTCGACGACGCCTTCCGGGACCGCGCCGGGGAGACCCGCTCCGTCTGACCCGCCCCGCGGCTCTGGAACTCCAGCGGGATCCGGGTCGCCGGGCTGCGCCACAGGACAGCCCGTCGCTGCGGATCCCGAGTGCTCCCGGTGCGGTGAGGACCCGGCTCCCCCACCGCACTTCAGCGGACCGGAGCGGCGCTGTTCAGGGGACCGGCACGATCCGGGGCCTGCCGAAGACGGTGTCCACCCCCGGGGAGAACAACACCGACTCCGGCGGGCCCGCCACCTCCAGACCGGCCGCGCCCATCAGACCGTCGTCGAGGTGCACCAGCTCCGCCGGGTGCAGCGGCCACGGCCGGTGCGAGACGGGCAGGAAGACGCTCCGGCCGGCGAACCGGGTGTGCGCCCCGAACCGGGCCGTGAGCTCCAGCGACAGCTCGTCGTCGGCCTGGGCCGCAAGGTCGGGGCGGACGGCGAAGGAGGAACCCGCCTGCCGATGGTGGCGTGCGACCTCGTACCCCCGGACCGGCTCCGGTCCGTCCGCGCCGGTGGAGCGGCACCGCGACCACACATAAGGGATGCCCAGCGCACGGGCGGCCAGCACCACGGGCAACCGGGGAGCGTCCAGGGACAGGAACACCACCCCCGCCGACCCGTCCGCCCCACGGGAGTACAGGCGCACGTTGACCTCGACGAAGGAGCCCAGATGCGGTACCGGCAGGACCCGGCCCAGACGCACCCCGCACATCCGGAAACCGATCAGCCCCACCCAGGTGGAGCCGCCGAACACATCGGGCTCCGTTCCCGGCGGCATGAACCCGGCGGCATCGGCCACCGGAAGGCGCCAGTGCAGGATCACCGCCTCGGCCCAGGTCTGCTCCATCAGCCAGGGCCGTGCCACCATCGGCCCGGCCGGCCACGGATCATCCCCACCGGAACGGCGCTCTCGCATGGGGTCAACCTAGCAACCGCCCGCTACCGTGCTCCAGATCCGTCCGGCGGTCAGCGGCAAGGAACCCACCATCGGCTCCCTGCCCCGGTCGCAGCGGGAGCACCGTGCCTGGGCCGACAGCGCTCCGGCGGCCCCCGGGACCGGCACCGAGCGCGCAAATCATGCAAATCCCTGGCCGATCAGGAGCGACCAGGGGTACTCTGGGCAGAGGTCAAGTAGACGGCCATGAGACAGAATGCATGCGGCGAAGGATGCTCTCATGGACCACAAGCTATCCGTGCTCGTCCAGATCGATGTGGACGGCACCTACGTGCGCTTGGCCGTCACCGGTTGCCTCACCGAGGTCAACATGCACGTCCTGTATCCGCTGATCCGCCGGGCCCGGACGCTGATCCCCCCGGTGGCCGTCAGCGTGGACCTCACCGCCGCCGGGCACGTGGAGCCGATCGCGGTGGACCTGTTGCGCTGGGCGATCGACCACGACGGGACCCTGGACGGGTCCAGCCCGATCGAACTGCTCGTCCCCAACGGCCTGCCCGGGCACCAGTTCGCGCCGGCCCGGACCGGCCGCCGTCGGGAAACCCCGGAACCGTGGGCGGCATGAGACGGATCACCGCGCCCACCGCGGACAGGCGCCCCGGGTCGAGCACGCGCCGGACCGCAGGCAGGGGTCAGCCGGCATGAGCAGATCCGCGCGGGTCAATTCCGCGGCACAGCTGGCCGAGATCGATCGGGTCCTGACCTCTCTGGGCCGGCGGCGGGGCACGGTCTCGGGCGGGGCCGCGGTCGCCGCCATCGCCCAGGCAGCCGTTCACCATGTGCGAGGCGCCCGGTGGGCCAGCGTCAGCGTGGCCGGACGGGGGCAGTTCCGCACCCTGGTGGCCACCGGCCCCATGGCCGCCGAGGCCGACGCCCTCCAGCGCTCCACCGGGCAGGGCCCCGTCGCGGACCCGGGGCTGGAGGGTGCCGTCCACCTGATCGAGGACCTGGCCCGGGACCGACGCTGGCCCGTGTTCGCCGCCCAGGCCGCGCAGCGCCTGGACGTGGCGAGCCTGTTGGCCTATCGCATGCCCCTGCCCGAGGAGCCGGGCACCGTCGTGGGGCTGACCCTGTACTCGGATGCCGTCGAGGCCTTCGGCGCGCCGGCGCTGTGGACCGGGAGCGTGCTGGCCTCCCACGCCGTGGCGGCGCTCTCCGCCGATCACCACCACCGGCGCGCCGAGCGGCTCGTGGGCACCGCGCGCGAGGTCGGCACCGCCGTCGGGGTGCTGATGGCCCGCTACGGGATCTCCCGCGACGAGGCCCTGCACCTGCTCCGCGCGGCGGCCCAGGACAGCCGGCGCAGCATGGCCGAGGTCGCCACCGAGGTCGTCGACACCGAGACCCGGCGGCTGCCGCCCATGCCGGCCGGACCCCACACCGGCCATCCGAGGGTCAGCACCGGATGCTGAGGCTCCGCGGACCAGGCGCACTCGTGCGCGGTGCAGAACGGCGTGCCCCCGATCACCACCACGAACCCGCGCCTCCTGCTGCTCCCCGCGCTGTCCCGGAGCGGGCCGCTGAGCGCCCGGGGCGCTGGTGGGGCACGATCCCGCCGCCACGCCGTCCGCGGCCCAGTCCGGGGGCCTCCTGCTCCCCGGGTCCGGCCACCTGCCCCGTTCCTGATCGACGAGAATTGGATCGATGATCTCCACACTGACGTTCACACCTGCCTGCGGGCCTGTCCGCGGCTGGGCCGACGGTGAGGTGATCCGGGCGACCGGGATCCCCTACG
>NZ_BAAAOA010000005.1:211165-221460 GCF_039530085.1 Kocuria aegyptia | reverse complement strand
ACACTATTGAGTTCTCAAACAACAGACCAGCAACCAGGCACCACACCCGGAAACCGTGTTGGAAATCTTTGTTCTCGCTGACCCCCGCGTCGGAACTTCGTTCCCCGCCTCAGGCAGCTCGACCATCTTACGCAGTCCGTTCGCGGCGTGTCAACTTGCGTTGTGCGCTTCCCGGACCGACCGGAACGGTCGCTCCCGCATGAACTAGGCAGCACCTGTCGGTCCTGCTGCTCTTTGCGGTGTTGTCGTCCGCCGGCCTCTCGGCCCCGCTCGACGACTCGATGAACACTACACCCCCGCCCAGGGGCCTGCAAACTCGGCTCCCGGACGGGGGTGCTGGGCGGCTCGGCCCCTGGTCAGGCCTCCACGGTGACGGCGGCAAGGTGCTTCTTGCCCCGGCGCAGCAGCGCCCACCGTCCGTGCAGGAGCTGGTCGGGGCCGAGCTCGGCGTCCTCGCCGACGACCTTCTCGTTGTTCACGTAGGCCCCGCCCTCCTTGAGGGTCCGGCGCGCGGCGGACTTCGACTCCGACAGCCCGGTGGCCACGAGGAGATCCGCGACCTGCAGTGGGCCGGCGGTCACGCTGGCGCCGGGCAACTCCCGGGCCACAGAGTCCAGGGTCTCGGCGTCGAGCTCCGCGAGCTCGCCCCGGCCGAAGACTGCGGCCGAGGCCGAGATGGCCTTCTCGGTCGCCTCGGCCCCGTGCACCAGCGAGTTGACCTCCCAGGCGAGGACCTTCTGGGCCTGCCTCTTGTAGGGCTCCTCCTCGACGGCGCGGGCCAGCTCCTCGATCTCGGCACGGCTGAGGAAGGTGAAGACCTTGAGCCGGTCGACCACGTCGGCGTCGGCGGTGTTGAGCCAGAACTGGTAGAACGCGTACGGCGAGGTCAGCTCCGGGTCCAGCCACACGGCGTTGCCCTCGGACTTGCCGAACTTCGTGCCGTCCGAGTTGGTGATCAGCGGGGTGCCCACCGCGTGCACGGACACGCCCTCGACCTTGCGGATCAGCTCGGTGCCCGAGGTCAGGTTCCCCCACTGGTCCGAGCCCCCGGTCTGCAGGGTGCAGCCGTGCTCGCGGTAGAGGTTCAGGTAGTCCAGGCCTTGCAGGATCTGGTAGCTGAACTCGGTGTAGGAGATGCCTTCCTCCGAGTGCAGGCGCTTGGCCACGATGTCCTTCTTGATCATCGTGCCCACCCGGAAGTGCTTGCCGATCTCGCGCAGGAAGTCGATGGCCGACAGCTGGGAGGTCCAGTCCAGGTTGTTCACCATCACCGCCCGGTTCTCGCCCTCGAAGGAGAGGAACCGCTCGACCTGGGCGCGCAGCAGGTCGACCCACTGCGCGACGGTCTCCTTGGAGTTCAGGATCCGCTCGGAGGTCTGCCGGGGATCCCCGATCAGACCGGTGGACCCGCCCACCAGGCCGATCGGGTGGTGGCCGGCGAGCTGGAGCCGGCGCATCAGCAGTAGCTGCACCAGGTGCCCGAGGTGCAAGGACGCCGCGGTGGGGTCGAACCCGCAGTAATAGGTGACCTTCTCCTCCGACAGCGACTTCTCGAGCGCCGCCTCGTCGGTCGACACGTGCACGAGGCCGCGCCACTGCAGCTCCTGCCAGACGTTGGCGAAGGACGGATCGTTGTGCTGGAGGTCCAGGTCTATTGCGTTCGACACGGCTTCCAAGGTACCAGGGCGCGCAAGGGATCCTCCTCCGCGCCCCGGTGCCTCAGGGGTCCGGGCTCAGAACCGGTCGAGGCCCGCCGGGAGCGGCCGGGCCGCGACGACCCGCAGCCGCTGGGTGGGCCGGGTCATGGCCACGTAGAGGTTGCCCACCCCGCCGCCGACCTCCTCGACGAGCGCCTGCGGCTCGACGACCACCACCGAGTCGAACTCCAGTCCCTTGGCGTCCCACGCGGAGAGCACCACGACCTGCCGGTCCAGCCGGCGGACCCCGGCGCCCACCAGCCCGGGCAGGGCACCGGCGAGCGCCGTGCCGATCTGCTGCACGCGGTCCTCGGGCACGATCACGGCCACGAGCCCGCCGTTGACGAGCTCGAGCTCGGTGCGCACCTGGTCGAGGACGCTGTCGACCACGTCCGCGGCGAGGACGCGCTGCACGATCGGCGGCTCGCCCTCGCGGACGGCCCGCGGGGCGGAGATGTCCAGGCCGGCGGCCCGGGCGACGTCGACCGCGGCCTCGGCGATCGCGGCGGGGGTGCGGTAGTTGACCGTGAGCTCGTCGAGGACGAACCGCTCCCCCACGAACGGCTCGAGGGCGTCCTGCCAGCTGCGGGCGGCAGTGGCCGAGCCGGCCTGGGCGATGTCGCCGACCACGGTGAACGACTTCATGGGGCACCGGCGCATGAGCACCCGCCACTGCATCGGCGAGAGCTCCTGCGCCTCGTCGACGACGACGTGCCCGTAGGCCCACGTGCGGTCCGCGGTCGCGGCCTCGGCGGCGGTCATCCGGTGCTGGGTCACCGCGTTGAAGTCCGTGAGCTGGGCCGCGGTCACGATGCCGTCCGCGCCGACGTCCTCGAGGCTCTGGTGCATGTTGCGCAGCGCGTGCTCGGCGTTGTCCGTGGCCTTGCGGTGCTCCCGGTCCGCCTCGGCCCGCCGGCGCACCCCCGCCGCGTCGAGGTCGCCCAGCAGCTCGGCGGCCTCGTCCAGCAGCGGCACGTCCGCGACGGTGAAGGGGGCGTCGGCCGGGCGCAGCAGGGCGTCGACCTGCGCGGCGTCCAGGTGCGGGGCGGCGGACTCGAGATAGTGCCGCTTGCTGAACAGCTGGCCCACGAGGGTCTGGGGCGACATCGGCATCCAGGCGAGGTTGAGCGCGATCCGCACGTCGCGGGACTGCCGGATGTCCTCCGCGAGGTAGGAGCGGTCCATGACGTTGCCGCTGGTGGTGTTGAGGTGCTCGCCGAGCTGCTCGGTGAGTTCCCGCAGCACGATCTTCACGAAGGTGTTGCGCGCCTCGTTGTGCGGCTTCCCGGTGGCACGGGCCTTGTCCCGGGCGCGCTTGACCGTGCGCGGGGTCAGGGTCACGCGGTGGGAGTCGACGCGCAGGACCTGGTCCGCCGCCGGGACCTTCTGCCGGTCCCGCACGGCGCGGGCGACGACGTCGGCCATGTCGAGGCCCGACTTGAGCTGCGCGGTGCGCGGATCGCGCTCGGGGACGGCTGCGACGCCCGGGAACAGCTCCGCCAGGGAGGACATCACGACGCCGGTCTCCCCGAGGGCCGGCAGCACCCGTTCGATGTACCACATGAACGACGACGACGGACCCACGATCAGCACACCGGCCTTGCGCAGCCGCTCCCGGTGCTCGTAGAGCAGGTACGCCGCCCGGTGCAGCGCCACGGCGGTCTTGCCGGTGCCGGGCCCGCCCTGCACCACGCGGACGCCGGGCAGCGGGGCGCGGATGATCTTGTCCTGCTCGGACTGGATGGTCGCGACGATGTCCGACATCCGTCCGGTGCGCTTTTGGTTCAGCGCCGCGAGCAGGGCGCCCTCCCCGTGCAGCACGCCCTCGTCGTCGAGCATCTCCGGGTCGAGGACGTCGTCCTCGAGGGCGGCGACGTCGCGGCCCTCGAGGATGAGGTGGCGGCGGCGCCGGACGCCCATGGGGTTCTGCGCGGTGGCCTGGTAGAAGGCGGCGGCCTCGCGGGCGCGCCAGTCCACCATGAGCCGCTGGTGGTCCGCGGTGGCCAGGCCGATGCGCCCGACATAGCGGCGGTCGCCGTCCTCGCCGTCCAGCCGGCCGAAGACGAGCCGGTGGTCCACGGCCTCGAGCTGGGCGAGGCGGTCCTCGTAGTGGGAGGCGAAGGCGTCCCGCTCCGCGCGGTTCTGGTGGTTGCCGGCGGACTCGCTGCGCCGGACGGCCGCGAGCTCCGCGGTCTTCTCGGCCCGCAGCTCGTCGAGCCGGTCGTAGAGCATCGCGACGTACGCGCGCTCGACAGCAAGTTGCTCGGCCGCCATCGTGGCGACGGTCTCTGCCATGGGTGGACACCTCGTTCCGGATCGAACAGACCATCGATTCTACCGGCACGTACCGAGATCCTCCGGTCGCGCGGCCGTGCGTTGCGTAACAGGAGCAACGTCGGGGACGGCGCGGCAGGTCAGACGCGGTACAGGGCGCGGACGCGGTGCCCGCCGAGCTGGCTGCGGCCCCGCAGGTCGGTGAGCTCCATGATCAGCCCGAACCCCGCGACGTGCAGCCCGGCCCGGTGCAGCAGCTGTGCCGTGGCCCCGAGCGTGCCGCCGGTCGCGAGGATGTCGTCGAGCACGAGCACCCGGGCGCCGCGGGGGACGTCGTCGGTGTGGATCTCCAGCACCGCCGAGCCGTACTCCAGGACGTACTCCTCGCGGAAGGTCTCCCGCGGCAGCTTCCCCGCCTTGCGCACGGGGATCAGGCCCACGCCCGTCGCGTAGGCCACGGCTCCGGCCATGAGGAAGCCGCGAGCCTCGACGCCGGCCACGTGGTCGAACTGGCCGCGGAAGGCGTCGGCCAGGGCGTCGGCCGTCCGCCGGAAGCCGGCGCCGTCCGCGAACAGGGGCGTGAGGTCGCGGAAGAGGACCCCCGGCTCCGGGTAGTCGGGGATCTTCACGCACAGGCGCTCGATCATCTGCTCAACGGATTCAGTCACGCCGCTCATGCTATCCGCCCGGTCCCGGCGCGGACTCAGCGGCGCCGGCGCGGGACCGCGGGTCGGTACGGGGAGACGGAGCGTTCACCGGGGAGCCACCACCGCCAGGGGTACTCGGGGGTCCCGCCGGGCCCGGACACCCCGGTGCGCGGCCCGCAGCCGGCCGCGGCGCCGTCCGCCGCACCGTCCAGCCGCAGGAAGAAGCCCGGCGCCGGGGCCTCCTCCGCGGCGAGCGGGGCGCCGTCGTGGGTCAGGTCGATCCCCAGGGCCTTGGCGAGGTTGCCCGGGCCGCGGGCCAGGGCGGCGTCGGGCACCGGTCCGGACCGGCCCGCGGCCCGCCGGGCGCGGGCCAGATCCAGGCCCTCGACGATCTCGCCGGCCCGGAGCAGGCACCCGCCGGCGGTGCCCTCGGGGCGGCACACCAGGTTCACGGCGTGGTGCATCCCGTACGTGAAGTACACGTAGACGTGACCCGGCGGGCCGAACATCGAGGCGTTGCGCGCCGTGCGCCCACGCCACGTGTGCGCCCCCGGATCCGGCAGGTCGGAGCCCTCCGGCCCGCCGTAGGCCTCGACCTCCGTGATCCGCAGGGCCACGGTGCCCGCACCGGTCCGGTGGCCGAACAGGCCGCCGAGCAGCCGCGGGGCCACCTCGGGCGCCGGGCGGGACAGCAGCTCGAGCAGCGCCGGCCCGGTGCCGCCTCCGCTCATCCCGCCACGATCGGCGCGCGCCGCGAGAACTCCGCGGCCTCGGCCACCTGGCGCTCGAGCTCGCCGATCTGCGCCGCCACGGCCGACGGCGCGGTGCCGCCCTGGGCGCTGCGCGAGGCCAGCGAGCCGGCCACGGTGAGCACCTCGCGCACGCCCGGGGTGAGCCGGTCGGAGATCGCGGCGAAGTCCTCGTCGGAGAGGTCCCACAGCTCGATCCCGCGCTGCTCGCAGACCCGCACCGCGTCCCCGGCGACCTCGTGGGCGTCCCGGAAGGGCACGCCCTGGCGCACGAGCCACTCGGCCACGTCGGTGGCCAGGGCGAAGCCCTGCGGGGCGAGCTCGGCCATCCGCTCCGTGTTGAAGTCGAGGGTGGCGATCATCCCCGCGACCGCGGGCAGCAGCACCTCGAGCTGGTCGATCGCGTCGAAGACGGGCTCCTTGTCCTCCTGGAGGTCCCGGTTGTAGGCCAGCGGCAGGCCCTTGAGCGTGGCCAGCAGCCCGGTGAGGTCCCCGATCAGCCGGCCGGCCTTGCCGCGGGCGAGCTCGGCGATGTCCGGGTTCTTCTTCTGCGGCATGATCGAGGACCCGGTGGAGAAGGCGTCGTCGAGCGTGACGAAGGAGAACTCCTTGGTGGCCCACGTGGTGATCTCCTCGGAGATCCGGGACATGTCCACGGCGATCATCGCGGTCACCCAGGAGAACTCGGCGTAGACGTCCCGCGCCGCGGTGCCGTCGATGGAGTTGTGCACCGCGGAGTCGAAGCCCAGCTCGGCGGCGACGGCCCCCGGGTCCAGGCCGAGCGAGGACCCGGCGAGCGCCCCGGAGCCGTAGGGGGAGACCGCCGCGCGGGCGTCCCAGTCGACGAGGCGCTGGACGTCGCGCAGCATCGCCCATGCGTGCGCGAGCAGGTGGTGGGACAGCAGCACGGGCTGGGCGTGCTGGAGATGGGTGCGCCCGGGCATCGGGGCCTCGGGGTGGGCCTTCGCCTGGTCCAGGAGGGCCTGCACGACGTCGAGCACGTTGCGGGCGATGATCGCGGCGTGGTCGCGCAGGTACATCCGCCCCAGGGTGGCGATCTGGTCGTTGCGGGACCGGCCGGCGCGCAGCTTGCCGCCGAGCTCGGGCCCGGCCCGCTCGATGAGGCCCTTCTCGAGGGAGCCGTGGACGTCCTCGTCCGAGGCGGCCGGGGTGTAGGCCCCGGAGCGGACGTCGGCCTCGAGCCGGTCGAGGGCGTCGAGCATACCCTGCAGCTCGTCACCGGTCAGCAGCCCGGCGGTGCGCAGGACCCGGGCGTGGGCCCGGGAGCCGGCGATGTCGTAGGGGGCCAGGCGCCAGTCGAAGTGCGTGGACCGGCTCAGCGCCGCGAGGGCGTCGGCCGGTCCCCCGGCGAAGCGCCCGCCCCAGAGAGCGCCATCGTTGGTCCCGTGCTTGTCCTGCTGCGCCATGTCTCTCCTTGTGGGGTCCGTCGAGGTCGGGTCGGCCGGGCGTGGACGGAGGGCCCCACCGCCGGGATGGGGCCCTCCGTCGTCGTGCCCGTCCTGCTGGGGACGAGCCTACGTGCTCGGGTGCTACTTGGCCTCGGCCGCGATCCGCTGCTCGCGGGACGCCGCGACCTTCGAGGACATGCCGAACAGCTCGATGAACCCGCGGGCCTGGGACTGGTCGAAGGCGTCGCCCTCGTCGTAGGTCGCCAGGTTGAAGTCGTACAGGGAGGTGTTCGAGCGGCGACCGGTGACCGTGGCCTGGCCCGCGTGCAGGGTCATCCGGATGTCGCCGTCGACGTACTTCTGGGTGTCCTGGATGAACGCGTCGAGGGACTGCTTGAGCGGGGAGAACCACTGGCCGTCGTAGACGAGCTCGGTCCAGCGCTGGGTGGCCATGCGCTTGAACCGGGCCTGCTCGCGCTCGACCGTCACGTTCTCCAGCTCCCGGTGGGCGGCGATGAGGGCCATGGCGCCGGGGGCCTCGTAGACCTCGCGGGACTTGATGCCCACGAGCCGGTCCTCGACGATGTCGATGCGGCCCACGCCCTGGGCCCCGGCGCGCCGGTTCATCTCCTGGATCGCCTGCAGCGGCGTGACGGGCCGGTCGTCGATGGCCACCGGGATGCCGCTCTTGAAGCTGATCACGACCTCGTCGGCCGGCGGCGGGAACGTGGGGTCGTCCGTGTAGTCGTAGACGTCCTTGGTGGGGGCGTTCCAGATGTCCTCGAGGAACCCGGTCTCCACGGCCCGGCCCCACACGTTCTGGTCGATCGAGAAGGGGTTCTTCTTGGTCGTGGCGATCGGCAGGTGGTGCTTCTCGGCGTAGTTGATGGCCTTGTCGCGGGTCAGGGCGAGGTCGCGGACCGGGGCGATGCACTTGAGCTCGGGACCCAGCGTCTGGATGCCGACCTCGAAGCGGACCTGGTCGTTGCCCTTACCCGTGCAGCCGTGGGCCACGGTGGAGGCGCCGAAGCGCTGGGCGGCGGCCACGAGGTGCTTGACGATCACCGGGCGGGACAGCGCGGAGACCACGGGGTAGGCGTCCATGTACAGGGCGTTGGCCTGCAGCGCGGGCATGCAGTACTCCGCGGCGAACTCGTCGCGGGCGTCGGCCACGTAGGCCTCGACGGCCCCGCAGTCGAGGGCGCGCCGGCGGATGGTCTCGAGGTCCTCCCCGCCCTGCCCGACGTCCACGGCCACGGCGATGACCTCGGCCCCCGTCGCCTCGCCGATCCAGCCGATGGCCACGGAGGTGTCGAGGCCTCCGGAGTAGGCCAGCACAACACGCTCGGTCACGGTGTTCTCCTTCGTCGGTGGTCCGGGCGCCACGACGTGGCCCCGCCTTCTGTGCATGACTATACACGTCATCTTGTATTTATGCATCATCGTGCGGGCCGCCCCAACGCCCCTCCCGGGCTCCCCGGCCGCGGGATCGAGGCCGCGGGATCGAGGCCGCGGGATCGAGGCCGCGGCCGCCGACCGGGAGGGCGGAGCTGCCGGCCCGCCGCGGCGCCCGAGCACGCCCCTGACCTGCACCGGCGGCCTGCGCCACTCGTCAATTATGAATAGCTAGCAATAGCGCGCCCCTTCCGACATACTGGTCGGCAGGTGTCGTCCTCACCGATGAGCACACCCCGGGCAGGCAGGAGCACTCCCGCCCCGGTCCGCCCGAACTTCCGGTCCCTATCCCGAGAGGAACCCCATGACGAACGTTCCCGAGCAGACCCTGACCACGCGCCAGGGCCACCCCGTCTACGACAACCAGAACACCCGCACCATCGGCTCGCGCGGGCCCGCGACGCTGGAGAACTACGCGTTCCTCGAGAAGATGAGCCACTTCGACCGCGAGCGCATCCCCGAGCGCGTGGTGCACGCCCGCGGCACCACGGCCTTCGGCTACTTCGAGGCCTACGGCACGTACGGCGACGAGCCCATCGCCAAGTACACCCGCGCGAAGCTCTTCCAGGAGGCCGGCAAGCGCACCGACGTCGCCCTGCGCTTCTCCACCGTGGCCGGCGGCCGCGACTCCTCCGAGGTCGCCCGCGACCCGCGCGGCTTCGCCGTGAAGTTCTACACCGAGGACGGCAACTGGGACCTCGTCGGCAACAACCTCGGCGTGTTCTTCATCCGTGACGCCATCAAGTTCCCGGACTTCATCCACTCCCAGAAGCCGGACCCCGTGAACTTCGAGGCCGGGGTCGCCAACCGCGCCTTCGACTTCTGGAGCCAGTCGCCCGAGGCGATGCACATGATCACGATCCTGTTCTCCCCGCGCGGGATCCCGGCGGACTACCGCCACCAGCAGGGCTTCGGCGTGAACACCTACAAGTGGGTCAACGCGGCCGGTGAGTCCGTGCTCGTGAAGTACCACTGGATCCCGAAGCAGGGCGTGAAGTCGCTGACCTCCGAGGACGCGGCGAACATCCAGGCCCAGACGCTCGGCTCGCACACCAAGGACCTCTACGACGCGATCGAGGCCGGCGACTACCCCGAGTGGGAGCTGCAGGTGCAGGTCATGGAGGACCACGACCACCCCGAGCTGGACTTCGACCCGCTGGACGACACCAAGGTGTGGCCGGAGGAGCTGTTCCCGCCGAAGCCGGTCGGGCGCATGGTCCTCAACCGCAACCCGGAGAACTTCTTCGCGGAGAACGAGCAGATCGCCTTCGGCACCGGCGTGCTGGTGGACGGCCTCGACTTCTCCGACGACAAGATGCTCGTGGGGCGCACCTTCTCCTACTCGGACACCCAGCGCTACCGCGTGGGCCCGAACTACCTGCAGCTGCCGGTCAACGCGCCGAAGGCCAAGGTCGCCACGAACCAGCGCGACGGCCAGATGGCCTACGGCGTGGACCTGGCCCCCGGCCAGAACCCGCACGTGAACTACGAGCCGTCCATCACCGGCGGCGTGCAGGAGACCCCGAAGGACGAGGGCTACCACTCGTCGGTCGGCCCCGAGATCAACGGCCGCCTCACCCGGGCGCGGATCGAGCGGACCAACGACTACAAGCAGGCCGGCGAGCGCTTCCAGCTCCAGGAGGACTGGGAGAAGGAGGAGCTGATCGCCAACCTGGTCGGCGCCCTCTTGCAGTGCGACCGCCCGATCCAGGAGCGCATGGTCTGGCACTTCTACATGGTCGAGGACGAGCTGGGCCAGCGCGTGGGCGACGGCGTCGGCGTCTCCCTCGAGGACGTCAAGGACCTGGCCCCGCTGCCCACGCAGCGCCTGTCCGAGGAGGAGCTGCAGCGCGTGGCCAACCTCGGCAACAACGGCCCGCGCAACGTGGAGGGCCTGACCATGACCCACTGCGTCCCCAACGAGCGCGTGGTCGTGGAGCGGGAGCCCCAGCAGGCGAGCCCCGCGATGATGTCCAACTGATCCCCGTCCCCGGGGCCCCGCGCGGGGCCCCGGGGTCCGGGTCGGCGGAGTGCCGGCAGGGACGACGGAAGGGGCCGGCCGCG
>NZ_BAAAOA010000005.1:153030-211156 GCF_039530085.1 Kocuria aegyptia | reverse complement strand
CCCCTTCCGTCTGCCCGGGCTCAGCCGCGGCGCGCGGCGCCCTCGAGGTCCAGGGAGCGCTTGAGGATCTTGCCGGTGGGACCCTTGGGCAGCTCGTCGACCACCTTGTAGTAGCGCGGGTGCTTGTACTTGGCCACGCGCTCGCGCACGAAGGCGTCCAGCTCGCCGAGCTTCGCGTCCCGCTCCGCCTCGGGCACGTCGCGGAAGGCGACGACGGCGGCGACCTCCTCACCCACCGCCTCGTCGGGCACCCCGACCACCGCGGCCTCCGCGATGCCGGGGAACCGGTAGATGACCTCCTCGACCTCGCGGGGGTAGACGTTGTAGCCGCCGCGCAGGACCATGTCCTTCTTGCGGTCCACGATGTAGTAGAAGCCGTCCTCGTCGACCCGGGCGAGGTCCCCCGTGGCGAACCAGCCGTCGCGGATCGCGGCCTCGGTGGCCCCCGGGTTGCGCCAGTAGCCGGCCATCACGTACTCCCCGGCCACCACGAGCTCGCCGATCTCCCCGGTGAGGACCTCCTCGCCTCGGTCGTCCACGACCTTGAGCCGCGCGCCCTGCACCACGGTGCCGATCGAGCCCGGTCGGCGGCCCCGGTCCTTCTGGTTGAAGCACACCACCGGAGAGGTCTCGGACAGGCCGTAGCCCTCGTAGATCGGCGCGCCGAAGACCGTCTCGAAGCGATCCAGCACCTCGACCGGCAACGGGGACCCTCCCGAGACCCCGGCCCGCAGGTGCGGCAGCTCGACCGGCCCCCCGTCCGCCGCGGCGAGCAGCGCCACGTACATGCTCGGCACCCCGGCGAAGACCGTGACCTCGTCTCGCGCCAGGATCTCCAGCGCCCTGGCCGGATCGAAGCGCGGCAGCAGCGTGACGGTCGCCCCGGCCTGGACGACGCCGTTGAGCGCCACGGTCTGGCCGAACACGTGGAAGAACGGCAGGGCCCCGAACATGACGTCGCCGGGCGCGAGGTCGAACAGGCGCGCGGACAGCTCCGCGTTGGTGCGCAGGTTGTGGTGCGTCAGGACGGCGCCCTTGGGCCGGCCCGTGGTCCCGGAGGTGTAGAGCAGCACGGCGGGCTCGTCGTCGGCGCGCTCGGCGACGCCCGGCCGCGGCGGGACCTCCCCGAGGGCCTGGAGCGTCCCGGCGGCCGAGACCTCGACCACCCGGACGTCCCGGCCCAGGTCCGCGACCGCGGCGCGGGTGGCCCCGGCCACGGCCTCCCAGACGAGCACCAGGGACACCTCGGCGTCGTCGAAGTGGTAGGCCAGCTCCCGGGGGCTGAGCAGCGGGTTGAGGGGCACGACCACGCCGCCCGCGCGCAGGATCCCGTAGTAGGCGATCGGCATGTGCGGGACGTTGGGCAGGATCATCGCCACCCGGTCCCCCGGGTCGATGCCGGTGGCGGCGAGCATCGACGCGACCCGCGCGGACAGGTCGTCGAGGGCCCCGTAGGTCAGGACCTTGTCGTCGAGGACCACGGCCCGGGACTCCGGGGAGGCCTCGGCCGTGTCGGTGAGCAGGGTGGCGAGATTCGTCATGGTGGAACTCCGGATCCCCGGTGCCGGGGCACCGGCGTGAGGAACGAGCGCGGGGTGAGATGCGTCACACGAGCGTGCCAGCCGGTTACTGCAACGTCAAGGCGCGGGTACTTCCGGGGTGGTGGGTGTCACAGGTCCCGCCCCGATAAACTGGCCGGCAGCAGCATCCGACCGAGCGCGAAGGACCAGCCGTGACCGAGAACCCCCAGCAGCCCCACCAGCCCCAGGACCAGGCGGCCCCCCAGCTGACCGAGGACGAGATGGCCTACGTGCTCTCCCTGTTCGAGATGGCCCGGACGGGGGACACGGAGAGCCTCCTGCCGGCCGTGCGCGCGGGGGTCCCGGTGAACCTCACCAACGGCAAGGGCGACACCCTGCTGATCCTCGCGGCCTACCACCAGCGCGAGGACACCGTCGCGGCGCTGCTCGAGGCCGGGGCGGACCCGGACCGGGTCAACGACAACGGGCAGACGGCGCTGATGAGCGCGGTCTTCCGGGGCAACGGCACGATCGTCCGGACGCTGCTCGAGGCCGGGGCCTCGCAGACGGCCGGCGCCCACTCCGCCCTCGACTTCGCCCGGGTCTTCGAGCGCACGGACCTGATCCCGGTCCTGGAGGAGTACGGGGCCCGCTGAGCGGGCCGGACGCGCAACGGGGCGCCCGGTGCCCGGCGAGCCCGGGCACCGGCCCCGCACCGGGGGTCACCCCGGGGATCACGCCGTGGGCCCGGTCCCGGTCCTCACTCGGCCAGTTCGAGGAACCGGCGGGCCACGGCGTGGCCGCCGTCGGCCTCCCGGCACACCACCATGATCGTGTCGTCACCGGCAATGGTGCCGAGCACGGCGGGCAGCACGGAGGTGTCGATGGCGGACGCGAAGTACTGGGCGGCGCCCGGCGGGGTGCGCAGCACCACGAGGTTCGCGCTCGCCTCGGCGGTGACCAGCAGCTCGCGGCACAGGCTGGCCAGGCGCGCGTCGAGCACCTCCTGGGTGATGCCCGCGGCGGGCGAGCGGTCGGCCCCGGCCTGCGGGACGGCGTAGACGAGGGCGCCGGAGCCGTCGCGCACCCGGACGGCCCCCAGCTCCACGAGGTCGCGGGAGAGCGTGGCCTGGGTGACCTGCACGCCGTCCACAGCCAGCCGGGCGGCCAGCTCGGCCTGCGAGTGGATCGCCCCGCCGGTCACGAGGGCCACGATCCGGGCCTGCCGCGCCGTCTTGGTCGCGGGGATGCTCATGCCGGCACGGCAGGGGCATCGGCGGCGTCCAGGTCGTACCGCCCCGAACGGGCCATGAGCCACACGAGGAGGGCCTTCTGGGCGTGCAGCCGGTTCTCCGCCTCGTCCCACACGACGGACTGCGGGCCATCGATGACCTCGGCCGCGACCTCCGAGCCGCGGAACGCGGGCAGGCAGTGCAGGAACAGTGCCCCGGGCGCCGCCCGGGCCATCGCCGCGGCGTCCACGGAGTACTCCCGGAAGACCTGTGCCCGCGCCTCGGTCTCCGCCTCCTGCCCCATGGACACCCAGGTGTCGGTGCAGACGACGTCCGCCCCGGTAAGCGCCTCCGCCGGGTCGGTCGTCACGCGCACGGATCCTCCGGTCCGCCCGGCGCGCTCCTGCGCGGCCCGCACCACGGCCGGGTCGGGAAGGTGGCTCTGCGGGCCGGACACGCGCACGTGCATGCCGGCGGTGGCTCCGCCCAGCAGGTAGGAGTGGGCCATGTTGTTGGCGGCGTCCCCGAGATAGGCGAAGGTGAGCCCGGCGAGGTCCCCCCGGTGCTCCCGGACCGTGAGCAGGTCCGCGAGGATCTGGCACGGGTGGTAGTCGTCGGAGAGCCCGTTGACGACGGGCACGGTCGAGGCCGCGGCCATCTCCTCCAGACCGGACTGGGCGTAGGTGCGCCACACGATGGTCGAGACCATCCGCGAGAAGACCCGCGCGGTGTCCGCCACGCTCTCCTTGCCCAGCTGCGACTCCCCCGGGTCGATCATCAGCGGATTGCCGCCGAGGTCGGCGATCCCGGCGGAGAAGGAGACCCGGGTGCGGGTCGACGTCTTGTCGAAGATCACGGCCACGGTCTGCGGCCCCGCGTAGGGCCGGTGGGCCCAGCGGTCGGCCTTGAGGCGGGCGGCGAGCTCGAGCACCTCGATCTGCTCCTGCTGGGACAGGTCGGTGTCGACGAGGAAGTGGCGGGGGATCATGGGCGGGTTCATGCTTCTTTCGGCGGGGTGTCGGGCGCGGGCGCGGCGGGGGCCGTGACGGCGGCGGTGGCGGTGCGCAGGATCGCGGGGAGGGCGTCGAGGAAGGTGCGTGCCTGCTCCTGGGTCAGGATCAGGGGCGGGGCCAGGCGCAGGGTCCCGGGGCCGGTGGCGTTGACGATGAACCCGGCGTCCCGGGCGGCCTCGACCACGGCCGGGCCGAACGGGGCGGCGGCTCCTTCGGGGACCTCGAGGTCGGCGCCGATCAGCAGGCCGCGCTGGCGCACGGCGCCGATCCCGGGGATCGCGCGCAGCCCCTCGCCGAGCTCGGCGCCCACGGCGCGGGCGTGCTCGAGCAGACCGTCCTCCTCGATCACGGTGACGGTCGCGAGGCCCGCGGCGGTGGCCGGCGGGTTGCCGCCGAAGGTCGTGCCGTGCTGGCCGGCTCCGAGCAGCGCGGAGACCTCCGGGCCGACCGTCAGCATCGCCCCGATCGGGAAGCCGCCGCCGAGCCCCTTGGCCAGGGTGATCGCGTCCGGCAGCTCGGCGCCGGTGAGCTCGGCGGCGGAGGCGAACCAGCGGCCGGTGCGGCCCACCCCGGTCTGCACCTCGTCCACGACCAGCAGCGCGCCGTGCCGGCGGGTCAGCTCCCGGGCGCGCCGGAGGTAGCCCTCGGGCAGCTCGCGCACGCCGGCCTCGCCCTGGACGGGCTCCACGATGAGCGCGGCGACGGTCCCGTCGAGGTGCTCCTCGAGGGCCTCGACGGTCGCGGGGATGTGCTGCACCCCGCCCGGCAGGGGCTCGAAGGGCGCCCGGTACGCCTCCTTGGCGGTCAGGGCGAGAGCGCCCATGGTGCGGCCGTGGAAGGCGGACTCGAGGGCGAGGACGGTGCCCCGGGGGCGGCCGTCCGGGCCGGGGTGCTCGTGGCCGTGGCGGCGGGCGAGCTTGAACGCGGCCTCGTTGGCCTCCGCCCCGGAGTTGGCGAAGAAGACGTGGGAGCCCGTGGGCGCGCCGGCCAGGGACAGCAGTTTCCCGGCGAGGGCGATCTGCTGCGGGGAGGTGAAGAAGTTGGAGACGTGGCCGAGGGTCGCCAGCTGGCGGGAGACGATCTCCACCCAGCGCGGGTGGGCGTGACCGAGGGCGTTGACGGCGATTCCCGCGAGCAGGTCGAGGTAGTCCCGGCCGTCGGCGTCGGTGACCACGGCCCCCTTGCCGTGGGTGAGCACGAGCGACGGGCTGCCGAAGACGCCGAGCAGCGAGTCGGCGTACTCGCCGAGCAGGGCGGCCTGGGCGGAGTACCGGGAAGCGGTGTGCTGGGCGGCGGTGTGCTGGGCGGTCATGACGATGCTCCCTGGTCGGGGACGAGCTGGGTTCCGATGCCGGTGTCGGTGAAGATCTCGAGCAGGCACGTGTGCGGGCTGCGGCCGTCGACGATGGACGCCCGGCGCGCCCCGCCCTCCACGGCCCGCAGCGCCGCCTCCATCTTGGGGATCATCCCGGCCTGCAGACCGGGGAGCATCGCGCGCAGCTCCGAGGCGGAGAGGGACGCGATGAGCGAGTCCTTGTCGGGCCAGTCCGCGTAGAGGCCCTCGACGTCCGTGAGGGCCACGAACTTCTCGGCGCGCAGGGCCACGGCCACGGCGGCGGCGGCGGTGTCAGCGTTGACGTTGAGGATCTCCCCCGTGGGTCGCCCGCGCGCGTCGACCTCCGGCGCGACCGAGGAGATGACGGGGATCCGTCCGGCCTCGAGGAGCTGGGTGACGGGGTCGGGATTGACGCCGACGACCTCGCCCACGTGGCCGAGGTCCACCTCCTCGCCGTCCACGACCGTGCCCCGCCGGACCGCGCGGAACAGCTCGGCGTCCTCCCCCGAGAGCCCGACGGCGTACGGGCCGGTGGCGTTGAGCAGGGAGACCAGCTCCCGCTGCACCTGCCCGGTCAGCACCATGCGGATGGCGTCGACGGCCTCCCGGGAGGTGACCCGCAGCCCGCCGCGGAACTCCGACTCGATGCCCAGCCGCTCCAGCATGCGGTTGATCTGGGGCCCGCCGCCGTGCACCACGACGGGCTTGATCCCGACGTGGCGCAGGAACACCATGTCCTCCGCGAAGGCCTGCCGCAGGGGCTCGGACACCATGGCGTTGCCGCCGTACTTGAAGACCATCACGGAGCCGGCGTAGCGCTGGATCCAGGGCAGGGCCTCCATCAGGGTGCCCGCCTTCAGCTGGGCGGTCTCGTAGCGGGTCGGGTCACTGTGGTCGGTCATCGTTCTCCTGCGCCGTGGGTCGGTGCTGTGCTGGTGGGCGGGCTGGTCAGCTGGAGTAGGCGCTGTTCTCCTCGACGTAGTCGTGGGTGAGGTCGTTGGTCCAGACGGTCGCGTCGGCGTCCCCGGCCTTGAGGTCGATCAGGACGGTGACCCTGCGGTCGGCGGCCAGGTCCACGCCTTCGCGCGGGTCCCCGATCATGCCGTTGCGGCAGACCACGACCCCGTTGATGGCGACGTCGAGCCGGTCGGGGTCGAACGCGGCGTCCGTGGTGCCGACCGCGGACAGGACGCGGCCCCAGTTGGGGTCGTTGCCGAAGATCGCGGCCTTGAAGAGGTTGGACCGTGCCACGGAGCGGCTCACGTCCTCGGCCTGCTTCTCGGTCGCGGCGTTGACCGTGGTGACCTCGATGTCGTGGGACGCGCCCTCGGCGTCCGTGATGAGCTGCTGGGCCAGCGAGTGGCACACGGCGGTCACGGCCTGGCTGAACTCGAACTCGTCCGGGGTGACCCCGGAGGCGCCCGAGCCGAGCAGGACCACGGTGTCGTTGGTCGACATGCAGCCGTCGGAGTCGGTGCGGTTGAACGTGACCTTCACCGCGTCCTCGAGCGCCCACTGCAGGGCGTCGGAGGAGAGCTCGGCGTCGGTCGTGAGCACCACGAGCATCGTGGCCAGGCCGGGGGCGAGCATGCCCGCGCCCTTGGCCATGCCGCCGACCGTCCACCCGTCGCGGACGTAGGCGGCCTGCTTGGAGACGGAGTCGGTGGTCATGATGGCCCGGGCCGCGGCGGCCCCGGCGGCGTCGTCGTCCCCGAGGGCCGCCACGACCCCGGGGAGGCCGCGCTCCATGACGTCCATGGGCAGCTGGACGCCGATGAGCCCGGTGGAGCACACCACGACGTCGCCGGCCCCGACCCCGAGCGCCTCGCCGACGAGCTCGGCGGTCCGGTGGGAGGCCTGGAACCCCTGCGGTCCGGTGCAGGCGTTGGCCCCGCCGGAGTTCAGGACCACGGCGGCGGCCCTGCCGTCCGCGGTCGCGGCCTTGGACCACTGGACGGGCGCGGCGCTGATCCGGTTGGTCGTGTACACGGCCCCCACGTGGTGCTGGGGCCCGTCGTTGACGACGAGGGCGAGGTCCGGTCCGCCGGAGTCCTTGAAGCCCGCCGTGGTGCCGGCCGCGCGGAAGCCCTGGGCGGCGGTCACGCCGCGGGCGGTGTCGACCTGCAGGGTGCCGGCCGGTTGCTGGGAGGGGTACGTTCTCACGGTGCGACTCCTTGGAGGTTCAAGCCGGTGTCCTCCGGCAGGCCGAGGGCGAGGTTCATGGACTGGACGGCACCGCCGGCAGTGCCCTTGACGAGGTTGTCGACCACGCAGGTGACGATGACGCGCCCCGCCCGGGCGTCGTGGGCCAGCTGGAGCTGGACGTGGTTGGAGCCGGCCACCGACTTCGTGGCCGGCCACCGGCCCTCGGGCAGGACGGTGACGAACTGCTCCGCCACGTAGGCGCTCTCCCAGGCCTCTCGCAGCTGGGCGGTGCTCACGCCCTCGGCGACCCGCGCGGTGGCGGTCGTGAGAATGCCCCTCGGCATGGGCGCCAGGGTGGGGGTGAAGGAGATCCGCACGCGCTCGCCCGCGGCCAGGGACAGGCCCTGCTCGATCTCGGGGGTGTGCCGGTGGGCCCCGCCGACCCCGTAGGGCGACATCGAGCCCATCACCTCCGAGCCCAGCAGGTGCGCCTTCACGGCCTTGCCGGCCCCGGACGTGCCCGAGGCCGCGACGATCACGACGTCCTCGGGCTCGAGGAGCCCGGCCGCGAAGCCGGGGGCCAGGGCGAGCAGGGCACTGGTCGGGTAGCAGCCCGGCACCGCGATGCGCGTGGCGCCGCGGAGCTGCTCGCGCTGGCGGGCGCCCTGCTCGTCGACGATCAGCTCCGGCAGCCCGTACGGCCAGGTCCCGGCGTGCGCGGACCCGTAGAACTGGTCCCACGCCTCGGCCGAGTCGAGCCGGTGGTCGGCCCCGGCGTCGATCACCACGGTCTCCGGGGGCAGCTGCGCGGCGATCGCCGCCGAGGCGCCGTGCGGAAGTGCGAGGAAGACGACGTCGTGGCCGGCGAGGTTCTCGACCGTGGTGTCGACGAGCACGCGGTCGGCCAGGGAGTGCAGGTGCGGCTGCAGCTCCCCCAGCCGCTGACCCGCGTTGGAGTGGGCCCCCACGGCCCCGATCTCGATCTGCGGGTGACCGGCGAGGATCCTCAGGACCTCACCACCGGCGTAGCCGGAGGCCCCCGAAACTGCTGCGCTGAACGTCATAAGGCCCACTCTAGCTCAAAGTTATGCATCGTCTTCAATATTTATGCACGCTACGGGAGGGGGCCGCCGGAGCCGGGTGCACCTTCGTCGGAGCACGTCAGGGTTCCCCCGGTTCGGATCGGCCACGGCCGCTCCCGTGTCCCCCCCGGAACGGCTCTGCACCCGAATCTACGCTTCCCGTCTGCAAATCTCGATGATTACGGGGGCATTTCCGTGCCCCCTCTTGTGCACACGCTACCCCTCGGCGACCCCCTCGGGGAGAGTGCGGCGGGGCTTGCCGCCTACCATGGCAGAGTTCCCGTCCGCGATGTCCAGGAGGTACCCGTCATGGTCCGTTGCGTCATGGTCGAGCGAGCCGGAGGCCCCGAGGTCCTGACCCTCGGCGAGCGCCCGGACCTCGAACCGGGCCCGCGCCAGCTGCTCGTCGAGACCCGCGCCGCGGGGGTGAACTTCATCGAGGTCTACCAGCGCGAGGGCGTCTACCCCGTGGAGCACCCCTTCACCCCGGGCTCCGAGGGCATGGGCGTGGTCACGGGCGTGGGCTCCGAGGTGGAGCACTTCGCCCTGGGCGACCGGATCACCACGTCACAGGCCTCCCGCACCTACGCCGACGCCTTCCTGGTGGACGCCGACAAGGCCCTGCGCGTGCCCACCGGGGTGCCCGACGAGGTCGCGGCGGCCGTGCCGCTGCAGGGCCTCACCGCGCACTACCTGGTCCGCTCGACCTATCCCGTGCAGGAGGGCGACGTCGCCGTCGTCACCGCGGGCGCGGGCGGGGTCGGCGGCCTCGCCGTGCAGATGCTGCGGTCGCTCGGGGCCACGGTGGTCGCCCTGGTGGGCTCGCCGGAGAAGGCGGAGACCGCGCGCTCGCTCGGCGCCGACGTCGCCCTGGTGGGCTACGAGGGCTTCGCCGAGCACGTCCGGGAGCTGACGGACGGCCGCGGCGCCGACGTCGTCTACGACTCGGTGGGCAAGGACACCTTCGACGAGTCGCTCCGGGCCCTGCGCAAGCGCGGGACCCTGGCGCTCTTCGGCGGCTCCTCCGGCCAGGTCCCCCCGCTCGACCCGCAGCGGCTCGCCCAGCACGGCTCCCTGTACCTCACCCGGCCCACGCTCAACGACTACCTGCTCGACGAGAAGGAGCGGAACTGGCGTGCGGGCGAGCTCTTCGACGCGGTGCTCGACGGGTCGCTGAGCATCCGCGTCGCCGAGACGTTCCCGCTCGCCCGGGCACGGCAGGCCCACGAGCTGCTCCAGTCCCGCGCCGCCCAGGGCAAGCTGCTGCTGGTCCCGTGAGCCCGGCACCGATGCACCGCTTCCTCGGCGCGGACGGCGCGCGGGATCCGTACACCCCGTTCGTCGGGTGCTGTGCGGCCACCGTGGAGCACTACGACCTGGACCTCGACTACGACGTCGAGGACAACGGCCTCGAGGCGCGCGCCACCCTGACCTGCCGGGCGCTGCACGACACGGACCGGATCGAGCTGGACCTCACCGAGCTCGCCGTGACCGACGTCAAATTCGGCACCGGCGGGCTGGGCGGTCTGCTCGGCGGCCGCCGGGTCCGCGCGGACCACCGCGGCAGCCGCCTCGTGCTGACCCTGCCGCGCACCGTCGCCGCCGGGGAGGCGTTCACGCTCACCGTGGCCTACGAGGGGTACCCCGAGTCCCTCGACGGACCCTGGGGCGAGATCGGCTGGGCCGAGCTCGACGACGGCGTGCTCGTCGCCGGCCAGCCCACCGGTTCCTCCACCTGGTTCCCCTGCGTCGACCACCCCTCCCACAGGGCGACCTACCGGGTCGCCGTCCACGCCGACGCCGACTACGAGGTGGTGGTGCACGGCGAGCTGGAGTCCGTGGTGGAGCGCGACGGCGAGCGCCACTGGGTGTACACGTCCCGGGTGCCGCTGCCGCCCTACCTCGCGACCGTGCAGATCGGCCCGTACGAGCGGCGGGAGCTGACCGGCTCCCGCGTCCCGCAGCACCTGGTCTGCTCCAGGAAGCGGCGCAAGAAGGCGGAGAAGACGTTCGCGGAGCAGGGCCGGATGATCGACGTGTTCAGCGACTGGTTCGGGCCGTACCCCTTCCCGAGCTACACGGTGGTGGTCGTCGACGAGTCGCTGGAGGACCCGTTCGAGTGCTACGCGTGCTCCGTGTTCGGCAAGAACCAGCTGGGCACCGAATGGGAGGAGCAGCGGCTGGTGGCGCACGAGCTGGCCCACCAGTGGTTCGGCAACAGCCTGGTCCTCGCCTCGTGGCAGGACATCTGGCTCAACGAGGGGTTCGCGTCCTACGCGGAGTGGATCTGGTCCGAGGCCTCCGGCGACCGGCCGGCCCGCTGGCACGCGGAGAAGGCCCACCGGACCCTGTCCAAGATGCGCCAGGACCTCGTCATCGGGGACCCCGGACAGGTGCGGCTCTTCGACGACGTGGTCTACGTCCGGGGCGCCCTCACCGTCCACGCGATCCGGGAGACCGTGGGCGAGGACGCCTTCCGCGCCCTGCTGCGCGGCTGGGCCACCGCCAACCGGGACGGCTGGGTGAGCACGGCGGGCTTCCGGGAGCACCTGCGCGGCTTCGTGCCCCAGCACCGGTGGGCGGAGGCCGACGGCCTGCTCGACGCCTGGCTGCTGCGGCGGGAGCTGCCCGCCCTGCCCTGACCCGCACCGGGCCCGACGGGCCCCTGCCGGACAGGACGCGTCCGGCAGGGGCCCGCGGCGCCGCGCGTGCGGCGGGGGTCAGTGCTCCCGGCGGTAGAGCCGGCGGGCGAACCAGACGCCGCCTCCGGCCGCGCCGAGGCCGGCGAGCAGCAGCAGAGCGGCCTGGACGCGCTGCCAGGTGACGGTGCCCGCGGTCACGCCGTCCCCGAACTCCCCCGCCGCGGCGGTCTCGACCACCTGGAGGGTGCCCTCCTCGACGGCGAGCAGGGCGTCGGCCTCCGCGTGGAAGTCGCCCTCGCGGGAACCCGTCTGCGTGCCGCGGAAGACGATCTCCTCCCCCGCCTCCGGGACGCGCGGATCGGCCAGGCCCGAGTCGAAGGGCTGCTCGGTGACGGCCTCGTCCGCCGGCAGCACCCCGCGGTAGATGGGGTTCCAGGTCTTGGTCTGCAGGTCGTTGGTGAGGTCCTGGTACTGCCCGGAGATCACCCAGGACCGGTCCGCGTAGCCGGCCAGCCGCCGGGAGTCGTCCCACGCGAGGGCCGCACTGACCGCCAGGACGAGCCCGAGGAGCAGCCCCAGCAGACCCACGGCCGTCGGCTTCCAGGCGATCGGCCGGCGGGCGCGCCCGCCGTCGCGCTCGTCCTGCTCGTCGTCGAAGGCGAAGAAGGCGTCCTGGCGGTCGGTGGTCTCCTCGGTCATGCTGAGCTCCTGGAACGGGGTCGGGGAAGGGGGTCGGTCGCGATCGCCGGGGTCGCGGCCGGGGACCCGGTGCCACAGTACCGAAGATGACGGCGAGCGCCGCGGCGTTCGCGAGTGTTACCGCAGGGGTGGCTGCCGCAGCGGGACGGCGGGCGGCCCGCCCCCGGGGACGGGAGCGGGCCGACCCCCGGGGTGGTCAGCCCCGGAGCACGGCGCCGTGGCGCTCGGCGGCCACGGCGACGGCGGCCTCGCGGGCCGCGGAGGCCTCGTCCGCGGTCAGCGTGCGGTCCGGGGCCCGGAAGCGCAGCGCGAAGGCGACCGACTTGCGGCCGGCCTCGATGCCGGGGCCCTGGTAGACGTCGAAGACACGGACGTCCTCGAGCAGCTCCCCGGCGCCCTCCTCGAGCGCGGCACGCAGCTCGGCGGCCGGGACGGCGGCGTCCACCACGAGCGCGACGTCCTGGGTGGCGGCCGGGTAGCCGGAGATCGGGCGGGCCTGCACGACCTCGACCTCGGCGTCGATGAGCGAGCTGAGGTTCAGCTCCATCGCCACGGTCCGCTCGGGCAGGTCGTGCGCGGCCACCAGCTGGGGATGCAGCTCGCCCGCGTAGCCCAGCGGGGTGCCGTCGGCGGTGGCGAGCACCGCGGTGCGGCCGGGGTGGAACGCCTGGTGCGTGCCCTGGCGGACGGTCAGCTCGACCCCCAGGACCTCGGCGGCCAGCCGGGCGGCGTCGAGGGCGTCCTGCCAGTCGAAGGCCCGCGGCGCGGTCCACGGGGCCTCGGCCGCGTCCCTGCCGGTCAGGACCGTGGCGAGGTGCCGCGGCTGGGCGGGGATGCCGGCCTCGAGCTCGTCGAGGACCGCCCGGCCCGGGTGCGCCCCCAGCGGGGGGATGCTCGCGCTGCCGAGCTGCTCGCCGGGGCGGAAGACCCGCCCGATCTCGTAGAGGGCCAGGTCCCGGAAGCCGCGGGAGGTGTTGCGCCGGAGCACCTCCAGCAGGCCCGGCAACAGGGACACGCGCAGCATCCCCTGGGCCTCGCTGATGGGGTTGGCCAGCTTCACCGACGGCACGGGGACCCCGGGCTCCGGGGCGCCCCACCGCTCGTTGTCCGCCTGCGAGACGAACGGGTAGGCGAGCACCTCGGTCAGCCCGGCGGCCGCGAGGGCGTCGGCCACCCGCTTGCGGGCCTGCTGCTCAGCGGTCAGTCCGCGGCCGGGGGGCGCCACGGGCAGCCGCGAGGGGATCGTGTCGTAGCCCACGAGGCGGGCGATCTCCTCGACCAGGTCCTCCTTCTCGACCAGGTCGGTCCGCCAGGTCGGGGGCACGACGCGCCAGCCGACGTCGGTCGCCTCGACCTGCGCGCCGAGCTCGGTGAGGGTCGCGACGACCTGCTCCGCCGTGTACTCCACGCCCGTGCGGCGGCCGGGGTGGTCCCAGGGCAGCTCGATGGCCGTGCGGACGGGGGTCTCGTCCACGTCCGTGACCTCGGGGCCGGCCGTGCCGCCGGCCAGCTCGACGAGCAGCTCGACGGCGCGCTGGGCGGCGACCGGGGCGATCTGCGGGTCCACGCCGCGCTCGAAGCGCTTGGACGCCTCCGAGGGCAGGCGGTGCCGCCGGGTGGTGCGGGCGATCGAGACCTCGTCGAAGCGTGCCGCCTCCACGAGCACGTCCACGGTGCCGTCCGAGACCTCGGTGGCCGCCCCGCCCATCACCCCGGCCAGGCCGATCGGCCCGGAGCCGTCGGTGATCAGCAGGTCCTCGGGGTCCAGGGCGCGCTGCCGGCCGTCCAGGGTGGTCAGGGTCTCGCCCGGCGCCGCCCGGCGGACCCCGATGCCGCCGGTCAGCTTGCCGAGGTCGTAGAAGTGCAGCGGCTGGCCCAGCTCGAGCATCACGTAGTTCGAGACGTCCACCGGCAGGGAGATCGAGCGGATCCCGGCCAGGCGCAGTCGCGCCGACATCCACGGGGGCGTGGGGGCGCTCGCGTCGATGCCGGTCACGGTGCGGGCGACGAACCGGGTGCACCCGGGGTTGCCGTGGATCGGGGCGGCGTCGCCGACGGTCACGGGGAACCCGTCCGCGGTCGGCGCGGGCACCCGGGGGGCCACGGTCCCGGCCGGGTCCGTGAAGGGCTCGTGCACGGCGTGGCAGTACTCGCGGGCCACACCGCGGATCGAGAACGCGTAGCCGCGGTCCGGGGTCACGTTGATCTCGGCGGCCTCGTCGTAGAGGCCGAGCAGCTCCAGGGCGTCCGCGCCGAGCTCCGGGTCCAGGCCGAGGGTCGAGAGCACGAGGATGCCGTCGTGGTCCTCGCCGATGCCGAGCTCGCGCACCGAGGCGATCATCCCGGCGGAGGTGTGGCCGTAGGTCTTGCGCGCCGAGATCGTGAAGTTGCCGGGCAGCACGGCGCCGGGCAGCGTCACCACGACCTTGTCCCCGACCTCGAAGTTGTGCGCCCCGCAGATCACGCCCTGCACCCCGGACGGGTCGATGCCCTTGCCGGTCAGGGTCTGCTCCCGGCCCTCGGGGACCACGCGGACGGTGCACCAGTTGACGGTCTTGCCGTTGGAGTGGGTCTCCGGCTCCTTGGTGAGCACCTGGCCCACCACGATCGGGCCCTTCAGGTGGTCCGTGGGCCGGTGCACGTCCTCCTCCTCGAGGCCCACCGTCACCAGGGTGGCCAGGACGTCCTCGGCGGTCGCGCCCTCCGGGACGGGGGCGTGCTCGCGCAGCCATGACAAAGGAACTCGCATGTCTTAGATCTCCATCCCGAAGTGCTCGCTGAAGCGGACGTCGCCCTCGACCATGTCGCGCATGTCCGGGACGTTGTTGCGGAACATGAGGGTCCGCTCGATGCCCATGCCGAAGGCGAAGCCCGAGTGCACCTCGGGGTCGATGCCGGCCGCGCGCAGCACGTTCGGGTGGACCATGCCGCAGCCGCCCCACTCGATCCACTGCGGCCCGCCCTTCGCGTTCGGGTGCCACACGTCCAGCTCGGCGGACGGCTCGGTGAAGGGGAAGTAGTTGGGGCGCAGCCGGATCCTCGCCTCCGGGCCGAACATCTGCCGGGCGAAGTGCTCGAGCGTGCCCTTGAGGTCGGCCATCGACAGCCCCCGGTCCACGGCCAGGCCCTCGACCTGGTGGAAGACCGGGGTGTGCGTGGCGTCGAGCTCGTCGGTGCGGTAGGTGCGCCCAGGGACGACGACGTAGACCGGCAGCTCACGCGTCAGCAGCGTGCGCATCTGCACCGGCGAGGTGTGCGTGCGCAGCACCAGGTGGGCCTCGGGCGGGTCCACGAAGAACGTGTCCTGCAGCTCCCGGGCGGGGTGGTCCGGCTTGAAGTTGAGGGAGTCGAAGTTGTACCACTCGGACTCGACCTCGGGGCCGTCGGCGACCTCCCAGCCCATGGCCACGAACGTCTCGCCCACGCGCTCCATGAGGTTGGTCAGCGGGTGCCGGCCGCCCAGCCGCCGGCGCCGGCCGGCCGCGGTGACGTCCACGGACTCCTCGACGAGGATCCGGGCGTCCCGCTCCTCCTCGAGCACCATGGTGCGGGCGGCGATCGCCTGGTTCACCCGGCCGCGGGCCTGGCCCACCAGCTTGCCGGAGGCGGCCTTCTGCGCCTTGTCCAGGGAGCCGATCTGCCGGTTGGCCAGCGCCAGGGGGGACCGCTCCCCCGCGTGGGCCAGCCGGACCTCCTTGAGCTCGTCCAGGTCCTTCGCGTTCTCGACGGCGGCCAGGGCCGCCTCGACCGCGGCGGTGACCGCGGCCTCGTCGGTCGGGTCGACCGCGCCGCTCGGCGCGGTCTCGGGTGGCAGTTCAGACATCAGCTGGTGACTTCTTCGGCTCGGGGACGGCGTCGTCCGCGCACGCTGTTCCACGGTCCGTGGGACATGCAGCACGGGGAAGCCCGGATCGGCACGGATCGCGGGCGGGTCCCAGTCTATGACACGGGTCCCACGGGCCAGGGCACGGGCCCTGCGGGCCGCCCACCGTTCCCGCGCCACGTCGTGGCATGTCCGGTCCGGGGGCAGCGCGTCCACCCGGGAGGAGCCCCGTCCGGATCCGGTCTCCTCCTGCTCCTGGTGATCGCCGTGAGGCGTTCCTCGAAGCTGGGCGGGACGCACCGGATCGGCCTAGGCTGGTGGCATGACGCGGAAGCTGAGCCGATCGGCGCGCCTGCGGCAGGTGTGGAACATGGCGAACCTGTCCACGCCCCTGGGTCTCCTGGTGGCCGCGGCCACGCGGACGAGGGTGGTCCGCGGCCCCGAGGGGCTCGTCCTCGGGTTCGGCTATCGGCCCCGGCTGCCGCGGGCCGGGGCCTTCACGGTGGGCAACGTGGTCCTGTTCCGCGCCGGGATCGCCGACGTCGCGGCCCGGCCCCGGCTCGTGGCCCACGAGTCCCGCCACGCGAGCCAGTGGGCCAAGTGCCTGGGCCTGCCGTTCCTGCCCGCCTACCTCGTGGCCGCGTCGTGGTCGATGCTGCGCTGCGGGCATCCGGCGCTGCAGAACCCCTTCGAGGTGCGGGCGGGTCTCGCCGACGGCGGATACCGTCCCCGTCAGCACGACCGCCCCGGTGGTTCCCCGCCGACCCGGCACCGCCCGGACGACCACGGGTGAACGGCTCACGCGGGACCGGGCGGATCAGCCGGCAGGGTCCCGGTCACGGCCCGGGGGTCAGCGGGCGAGGTGGTCGAGCAGGGCGTGCACGATCGGCAGGTCGGCCGGGATCCAGGGCAGGGCGAGGGCGGCCGCGGGGTCGTCCAGCGGGAGCCACCGCACGGCCAGGTGGTCCTCCCCCACCACCGGCAGCGGCTCGCCGCAGGACGCCACGGCCGTCCAGACCCGCATGGCGGCGGTGTCCTTGAGCGGCCATCCCTGCGCGTGCGGGCCGGGCACCTCCGTGAGGAGCTCGACGTCCACGCCGAGCTCCTCGGCGCACTCCCGCACCAGGGCCTGCTCGCAGCTCTCGTGCGGCTCCTGCTTGCCGCCGGGGAACTCCCACAGGCCCCGCAGCTCCTCGGGATAGGTCCGCTGGGCGGCGAGGAAGGCCGTGGGGCGGCGCGCGTCGTCGAGCAGGGCGGCGCCGACCACCTGGGTGCGGTACGCGGCGGTCATCGGCTCGGCTCCCCGGCTGCGGGGCGCCGCTGCGCGCGGGCCGAGGCGTAGAGGCACACGGTCGCGGCGGTGCCCACGTTGAGGGACTCCGCCCGGCCGTGCACCGGCACGGCGACGCGGTGGTCGGCCAGCGCCTTCTCCTCCTCCGAGAGCCCCCGGGCCTCGTTGCCGAAGAGCCACACGGTGGGCCGGGCCAGGTCGTACCCGGTGCCGACGCCGCCCGCTCCGGCGGCGCGGGCGGCGGAGGCGTCCTGGAGCCGGTCGAGGTCGACGTCCCCGTGGCCGTCGGCGGCCAGCACACCGCACCCGGCGGCGCGGGCGGCCCCGAGCAGCGCGGGCAGCTCGGCGCCCACGACCACGGGCAGGTGGAAGAGGGAGCCGGCGGTCGAGCGCACGGTCTTGGGGTTGTAGACGTCCACGCTGCCGGCGGTGAGCACCACGGCGTCCGCGCCGGCGGCGTCCGCCGCGCGCAGCACGGTGCCGGCGTTGCCCGGGTCCTGCACCCGGGCCAGCACGGCCACGAGCCGGGGCCGGGCGGCGAGCACGCTCCCCAGGTCCGTGTCGAGGGGGCGGCACACGACGACGACGCCCTGCGGGGTCACCGCGTCGCTCATGGCGGCGAGGACCTCCCGCGTCACCAGGCGGACGAACACGGAGCGGTCCTCGGCCACGCGCTCGAGGAGGGCGGTGATGTCCGGATGGCGGCCCAGGGCGTCCTCGGTGACGTAGACGGCGTCCACGCACGGGGACTCCAGGTGCCGGGCGAGGGCCTCCCGGGCGTTCTGCGGGCCCTCCGCGAGGAACAGCCCGCGCTTGGAACGCGCGGAGCGCCCGGCCAGTCCCGCGACGTCCTTGACCCGATCGGCTCGGGGGTTGGACATCGGCTGGGCGGCCAGGCGCTCCGTGAGGTTCACTGCTCCGACTGGGCTCAGGCGGCGGCTTCGCGCGGCGCGGAGGTGTCCTCCGGCAGGGCGTTCTTCGCGATCTCGACCAGGCCGGCGAACGCCTGCTGGTCGTTCACGGCCAGCTCGGCGAGCATGCGGCGGTCGACCTCCACCTCGGCGGCCTTGAGGCCCTGGATGAAGCGGTTGTAGGTCAGGCCGTTGGCGCGGGCCGCGGCGTTGATCCGCTGGATCCACAGCCGGCGGAAGTCGCCCTTGCGCTTGCGGCGGTCGTTGTAGCTGTAGACGAACGAGTGGGTGACCTGCTCCTTCGCCTTGCGGTACAGGCGCGAGCGCTGGCCGCGGTAGCCGGAGGCCTGCTCGAGGATTTCCCGGCGCTTCTTGTGGGCGTTGACCGCCCGCTTCACACGTGCCACGTGTGTACTCCTTCACTTCGGTCCCGGCCGCTCGGCCGGGAGGTCAAATCTGTGCGGGGCGGGGAGGGTGGCTCCCCGACGGATGCGGTGGGGACTACTTGCCCAGCATCTTCTTGATGACCTTGGCGTCGCCGGGGGCGACGATCTGGTCGGAGGCCAGCCGACGGGTCAGCCGGGAGGACTTGTGCTCCAGGTAGTGGCGGCGGTTGGCCTGCTGGCGCTTCACCTTGCCGGTGCCGGTGAGCTTGAAGCGCTTCTTCGCCCCGCTGTGGGTCTTCATCTTCGGCATGTGGGCCGCTCTCCTTGTGATTCGTCCGGTGGTGGCCACCGGAGGGCGCGACGACGTCCGCCGCGCCTCCACGGTGCCCCTGGGCGCAGCCGGGGACCGGCTGCGCGCCACGGGGCGCTGTCAGTTCTGCTCCGCTCGCGCGGAAGGTGGTGCGACGCTCAGGCCCGGGGCCCGGGCCTGGCACCTGGCTTGGGGCCGGGCCGGGGCGCCTTCGGCGCCGCAGCCTTGGGCGTCGGTGCCTGAGGAGCCGGGGCCCGGGGAGCCGGCGGCTTCGGGGCGGCCTTCGGCGCCGGGGCCTGGGCGGCCTCGGGGGCCGGTGCCTCGGCGACCGCGGGCGCCGGGGTCTCGGCGACCGCGGGCTCCGCCGCCTCGGCGACCGCGGGCTCCGCCGCCTCGGCGACCGCGGGCTCCGCCGCCTCGGCGACCGCGGGCTCCGCCGCCTCGGCGACCGCGGGCTCCGCCGCCTCGGCGACCTCGGGGGCGACGGGCTGCGCCGCCTCCTTGGCCGGTGCCGGCTCCTGGACCTCGGGCTCCGGGGCCGGCGGCTGCACCGGCTCCTCGGCCTGGCCGGCCCGCTCGCGCAGCTCGGCCGGGAACGCGTCCCCGATCGTCTGGGTCACGGGCGCCGCGGAGGACGTGTCGACCTTGTCCTTCGCCCTGCGCTCGTTCTCGGCCCTGGCCTCGTCGCGCTGCTTCTGGCGGCGCGCCTCGGCCTTGGCCTCGGCCTTGTTCTTCAGCGGGCCCACGACCATCACCATGTTGCGGCCGTCGACCCGGGGGCTCGACTCGACCGCCCCGACCTCCGCGACGTCGTTCGCGAAGCGCTCGAGCAGGCGCACGCCCATCTCGGGGCGCTGCTGCTCACGGCCGCGGAACTGGATCATGGCCTTGACCTTGTCGCCGGCTCCGAGGAACCGCTTGGCGTGGCCGACCTTGGTCTCGTAGTCGTGGGTGTCGATCTTGAGCCGGAACCGGACCTCCTTGAGGACCGTGTTCGTCTGGTTCTTGCGCGACTCCCGGGCCTTGACCGCGGCCTCGTACTTGTACTTGCCGAAGTCCATGAGCTTGGCCACCGGCGGCTTGGCGTTGGGCGCCACCTCGACCAGATCGAGATCCGATTCGCGGGCCAGCCTCAGTGCGTCCTCGACGCGGACGATGCCGACCTGCTCGCCTGCGGGTCCGACGAGACGGACTTCGGGGACTCGGATTCTGTCATTGATACGTGGATCGCTAATGCCGTGCTCCTGATGTTCTGCGTGGTCGCCCGGAGGTTTCCGGGGACCTCATGGTTCGGTCCGGTCCGCAACGACAAAAGCCCCCGCTGCGGTCGGCAAGCGGAGGCTCATCGGTGCGGCACCCGGGGGTGGCGCTGCATGACGGAGCGGTCGCGGGGCGTCCCGGCCGTGCCGTCGTGCGGACGATGTCGTCGCGGACCCGGCGGCCGTGAACCGGTCGTCCGAGAGGCTCGGGACCGTGGCCGGCGCGGGTGGGAGTCTCCTCCACTTGCACACTGCGGGCCAGTCTAGCCCATGGGCCGCGGGTTCGGGAACCGGGGCCGCGGGGTGTCACTCGTCCTCGGTGCTGTGCAGGGCCCGGCGGGCCGAGAGCAGCTCCGTCTCGGGCCGGGCGGCGACGAAGCGCTCGACCTCGTCCAGGACCTCGACCAGGCGGGCGGCGTCCGCCGCGACCACGGCGGTGCCCACCAGGGCCCGGCGGTGGAGCCCGAGGTGGCCGACCTCGGCGGCGGTCACCGGGAACCGGCGGCGCAGCTCCGCGACGAGGGGCCGCACCACGGAGCGCTTGCCCTTCAGGGAGTGGACGTCCCCGAGGAGCACGTCGAACTCGATCCACCCGATCCACACGGCGTCCCCGCCTCCTTCCGGCCGGCCCCCGGCCTCCCCTGCAGGATAGTCCCGACGGCGGCAGCACGGTCGGGGCGGCGGACGGCGGTGTGGCAGAGTTGGGCCATGACTTCCGAGCACACCTTCCGCTTCGACGACGACGCCGCCCGGCCCGGCCAGGAGATGCCGCAGGAGATCCCGCCGGAGACGGTCAGCGCCGTCGACGAGCAGATGCGCGACATCGCGGAGGTCCCGGCCATCGAGGTCATCACGACCGCGGCCGTGCACCTCATGAGCGCGGCCGCCGTGAAGTGCGGCCTGGCCGCCGGCGAGGACGCCGAGGAGCTCAAGGACCTGGACGAGGCGCGCAAGCTCATCACGGCGCTGGCCGGGTTCGTCACGGCCGCCGCGCCGGAGATCGGCTCCCAGCACGCCGCCCCGCTGCGCGACGGCCTGCGCACGCTCCAGCTGGCCTTCCGCGAGGCCTCCCTCTACCCGGACGCCCCCGGGCAGGGACCCGGAGAGCGGTTCACGGGCCCGGTGAACTGACCGGGCTCCCGAGCACCACCTCGACGCGGGCTGATCCGGTGCGCCGGGTCAGCCCGCCGTCGTGAGGCGCAGCTGCATCGAGTCCACGTCCTCGGCCAGCGCCGGTTCGACGCTGAGCCGGGCCTGGAAGCGGGCGAGCACGTCGTCCACCTGCGTCCGGTCCAGCCCGGCACGCAGGGAGAGCACGACCGCCAGCTCCGGGCCGGCTCCCCCGCCGTCGACGACCGTGCCGTCCGCGGTCCGGGCCGCGACGCCGTGGCCGGGCGCGGTCCCCGCCGACGCCACCCCGGGCAGCCCCTCGGCGCAGCGGCGCACCGCGTCGGCGACGGCCGGGCTGCGGTAGGACGGCGTCCAGGCCCGGCCCTGGGCCAGCGCCCAGAGCGCCGGCCGGCGCACCACGAAGGGCAGGTCCGCGCCGGGGTCCAGCACGAGCAGCTGGGTGCCGTCCTTCACCGCGGCCACCGCCGCCCGGCGGACGTCGGTGGCCACGGGCCGGGCCTGGGGGTGCCAGGCGGACAGGGCCGCGGTGGACGTGAACACGGGTAGCACCGGGCGGCCGTCGGCCGCCCGCAGGGACACGAGCGCCATGTCCGCCTCCTTGTCGGCCACGTGCCCGGAGGCGGTCACGGTCGAGGATGAGACCTCGGCCACGACCGGCACGAACACCCGGGTGCCGGCCAGGGCGGCGACCACCTGCGCCTCGTCCCCCGTGCCGGCCCGCAGACCGGCGAGCGCGTCGAGGACCGCCGCGGCGGCGGCGCCGTCGTCGTCGGGGAACCGGTGGGTGTGGCTGGTGCCCTCCCCCAGGTTGCGTCCCGCCCAGGCCTGGCCGCCGGTGTCCTCCGTGCCGCCGGCGCTCGCGAGCTGGGCCGCGATGTGGCCGGGGAGCCGGCGCTCGGTCACCGCGCCGCCGGACGGCCCGCCACGTCGAGGGCCTCCTCGAGCGTGAACCGGCCCGCGTAGAGGGCCTTGCCCACGATGGCGCCCTCGACGCCCGAGGGCACGAGGGTCCGCAGGGCCGCGAGGTCGTCGAGGGAGGAGATGCCGCCGGAGGCGACCACGGGCTTGTCGGTCCGCGTCGCGACCTCCTGCAGCAGCCCGAGGTTGGGGCCCTTCAGGGTGCCGTCCTTGGTGACGTCGGTGACCACGTAGCGGGCGCAGCCGTGGTCCTCGAGGCGGTCCAGGACCTCCCAGAGGTCCCCGCCCTCCTCGGTCCAGCCGCGGGCGGCGAGGACGGTGCCCCGCACGTCGAGGCCCACCGCGATGACGTCGCCGTGCTCGGCGATGACCCTCTGCGTCCACTCGGGGTTCTCGAGGGCCGCGGTGCCCAGGTTGATCCGGGCGGGGTCCAGGGACAGCGCCCGCTCCAGGGAGGCGTCGTCGCGGATGCCGCCGGACATCTCGACCTTCAGCTCGAGCTCGGCGGCGACGCGGCGGAGCACGTCGATGTTGTCGCCGCGGCCGAAGGCGGCGTCGAGGTCCACGAGGTGGATCCACTCGGCGCCGGCCTCCTGCCACGCGAGGGCGGCCTCGAGCGGGTCGCCGTAGCCGGTCTCGGAGCCGGCCTCGCCCTGGACCAGGCGCACGGCCTGGCCGTCCGCGACGTCGACGGCGGGCAGCAGCTGGAGGCGGGGGGTCTCGCTCAGGGACATGGGATCTCTCTCCTGGGGGTTCGGGGTCTCGGACGGGAAGGGCGGGCTCAACGGCCCTGGAACCAGGCGTACCAGCCGAAGCCGATCAGGCCCGCGGCCGTCAGGGCCAGGAGCACGACCGTCCAGCGCGGCATGTGCTGCCGGTGGAAGGAGATGGCGCCGCCGGCGACGAAGGCCCCGAGCACCATGACGATGACGGCCGCGCTCACGCGGTGCCGTCCTGGCTCTCCAGGGTGGGCCGGCCGGCCAGGGTGTCCCCGCCCAGGGGGTCACCGGACTTGAGGTGGTCAAGGCGTCCCGTGCGCGGCAGGGTGCCGAGCCAGTTGCGCAGCAGTTGGATGCCGGCCTCGGAGGACTTCTCCGGGTGGAACTGCGTGGCGCACAGGGCCCCGTTCTCCACGGCCGCGATGAACCGCCCGCCGTGGTCGGACCAGGTGACCTGCGGCGGCTGCATCTTCTGGATGCTCTGCGGGAAGTCCCACTCCTGCACCCCGTAGGAGTGCACGAAGTAGAACCGCTGGTCCTCGATGCCCCGGAACAGGACGCTGCCCGCGGGGGGCTCGACCGTGTTCCAGCCCATGTGCGGGACCACGTCGGCCTTCAGCCGTTCGACGACCCCGGGCCACTCGCCCATGCCCTCCGTCTCCTGGCCGTGCTCCACCCCGGACTCGAAGAGGACCTGCAGGCCCACGCAGATGCCCAGCACGGGGCGGCCGCCGGCGAGGCGGCGGCCGATGAGGCGCAGCCCGTCCACGGAGCGCAGTCCGTCCATGACGGCGGCGAACGCGCCGACGCCGGGGACCACGAGGCCGTCGGCGTCGAGCACCGCCTCGGGGTCGGCGCTGAGCACCACGTCCGCGCCGGCGGCCTCGAGGGCGCGCACGGCCGAGCGCACGTTGCCGGCGCCGTAGTCGAGGACCGTGACGGTGGGCCGGGTGCCGCCGTCGGTCGTGGCGGTGTCAGTCGTGGCGGTGTCGTCGGTGCTCACAGGGCTCCCTTCGTGGACGGGATCCCGCGGACCCGGGGGTCGGGCTCCACGGCCTGGCGGAGGGCACGGGCCACGGCCTTGAACTGGGCCTCGGCGATGTGGTGCGGGTCCCGGCCGGCCAGCAGCGTGACGTGCAGGCAGATCCCGGCGTGGTGGGCCAGGGACTCGAAGACGTGCTGGACCATGGAGCCGGTGAAGTGCCCGCCGATGAGGTGGTACTGCTGGCCCTCCGGCTCGCCGGTGTGCACCACGTAGGGCCGGCCGGAGATGTCGACCACGGCGTTGGCCAGGGCCTCGTCCAGCGGGACGGTGGCCTCGCCGAAACGGCGGATCCCCGCCTTCTCGCCCAGCGCCTGGCGCAGGGCGTCCCCGAGGACGATGGCGGTGTCCTCGACGGTGTGGTGCACGTCGATCTGGGTGTCCCCGGTCGCCCGGATCCGCATGTCGATCAGCGAGTGCTTCGACAGCGCGGTGAGCATGTGGTCGTAGAACGGCACGGAGGTGTCGATGTCGTTCTCGCCGGTGCCGTCGAGGTCGATCTCGACGGACACGGTGGACTCGCTCGTGCGCCGCTCCAGGGCGGCGCGGCGGGGCGCACGGGCGCCGGTGGTGGTCTGGTCGCTCATTCGGTGGGCACTCCTCGCGGGCGCGGCACGGCCGTCGGCGGGCCGCGGGTGGTCCGGGCCGGGCCGCGCGGCGGCACCGCTGGCCCGGTGGTGGTCTGCTTCCATGCTATCCGGGTCGGGGAGGCCCCCTCCCCGGGCTCCTCAGCCGCCGGTGACGAGCCGCTCCATGCTGGTCAGGAACGCGGTGGTCTCCGCCTCGGTGCCGGCGGTGACGCGCAGGTGGCCGGGGATCCCGACGTCCCGCACGAGCACCCCGTCCTCGAGCAGCGCCTCCCACATCGCCCGGGAGTTCTCCATGCCGCCGAAGAACACGAAGTTCGAGTCCGACTCGGCGGGCTCGAGGCCGAGCCGCTCGAGCTCGTGGACGATCCGGTCGCGCTGCCTCTTGATGTCCTCCACGTTGGCCAGCAGCGCCCCGGAGTGGCGCAGCGCCGCCAGGGCCGTGGCCTGGGTGACGGCGGAGAGGTGGTACGGCAGCCGGACGAGGCGCACGGCGTCGGCGACCTCGGGTGCCGCCGCGAAGTAGCCCAGGCGGGCGCCGGCGAGCGCGAAGGCCTTGCTCATGGTGCGGGAGACGATCAGGCGGGGCCGGCCCTCGAGCAGCGTGAGCGCGGTGGGGGTGCCGCCGTGGGAGAACTCGGCGTACGCCTCGTCGACCACCACGACCGTGCGGAACTCCTCGCCCGCCTCGTACACGGCCGTGACCACGTCCGTGCCCAGCGCCGTGCCCGTCGGGTTGTTCGGCGAGCAGAGGAAGACGACGTCCGGGCGGTGCCGGCGCACCTGCTCCGCCGCGGACTCGGCGGACAGACCGAAGTCGGGAGCCCGCTCCCCCGCGACGAAGCGGGTGTGCGTCCCGGAGGCCAGCAGCGGGTACATCGAGTAGGTGGGGACGAAGGTGAGCAGGGTGCGCCCGGGGCCGCCGAAGGCCTGCAGGATCTGCTGCAGGATCTCGTTGGAGCCGTTGGCCGCCCAGAGGTTCGCGGGGCCGAGACCGTGTCCGAGGTACGCGGCGAGCTCCTCGCGGAGGGCGGTGAACTCGCGGTCCGGATACCGGTTGAGCGCCCAGGCCGCCTCGGTCACCTCCTGGACGATCGCCGCGTGCACGTCCGCCGGGACCGGATGGGTGTTCTCGTTGGTGTTGAGCGCCACGGCGACGTCGAGCTGCGGGGCGCCGTACGGCGCCCTGCCGCGCAGGTCGTCGCGGAGCGGGAGGGCGTTGAGTCGGTCCAGGTTCTGCGTCACCCGGACAGTTTAGTGCTCCGCCCGGGGCGGGTCGTTCAGGCGGCGGGGACCTCGAGGCGCTGTCCGGCCACGAGCACGGAGCTGTCCAGGTCGTTGAGCTCCACGATCTCGTCCATGACGTCCCGCGGGTCGCGCTCCGGATCGGCGGCCACGGCGAGCTCCCACAGGCTCTGCCCCGGGAACACGGTGGTCTGCTCGGTCCCGGAGCCCGGGACGGGCTCGCTCGTGGCCGTGGCCGTGGAGGGGACGAGGAAGATCACGGCCAGCACGACCAGGGCGGCCGAGCCGGCGAGGACGGGCAGCCCCAGGAACACCAGGCGGCCGCGGCGGGTGAGGGTCAGCGGGGTGCGGGATCCGGAGCGCGCGGGGCGGACCCGCCGGAGCGCACGGCCGAGGCCTCGGGCGGGTCCTGCGGACTCGCGCCGGCGGGCGGCGACGGCGCTGAGGGTGGCACTGGCACTCATGACATGAACTCCTTGACGTTCCCGCACGGAGCGGGCGATCTCGAACACCGGTCCGGTCGAGGGTCCCTCCGGACCTCCATTCGATCGAACATACCTTCGAATACCGATGACCCATGTCTAGCACGTGTCTGCGAATGCTGTCGACACCGGGTCGTACATGTGTTTGAACGCGCACGGCGTGTCGCCTAGGCTGAGGACAGGTTCGGGCCTCCGGCCGGCGCGCGCTGCGGACCCCCGGCGCCTTCCGGACGGGACCCATCGAACCACCCGGGTCCGACATCGGAACCGGGACCGCGCGGACCGGCGGCGGCACCAGCAGCCGGACGGGAAAGGACGACGCTCCCATGGCCCAGCCCCCCACCCCCGAGGAGCCCGGCACCCGGGGCGCCCGCCCCGGGGCGCGCTCGCGCAGCCGCGGGCTCAGCGTGCGCCAGCGCACCATCCTCGAGGCCATCCAGCGCTCCATCGCCGAGCACGGCTATCCGCCGTCCATGCGCGAGATCGGGGACCTCGTGGGCCTGGCCTCGCTCTCCAGCGTCACCCACCAGCTCTCCCAGCTCGAGAAGCTCGGGTATCTGCGCCGCGACCCCAAGCGCCCCCGGGCCATGGAGGTGCTCACTCCCCTGCAGCTGCGCGGAACCGCCGGGGCGGAGGCCGACGGATCGTCGCGCGAGGACGCCGCGGCGCCGACCGGGCGCACAGCGCGCCCCGCCGCCCACGACGCCGTGGCCGAGCTGTCGACCTCGGCGGACGTGACCATGGTCCCCCTGGTCGGCCACATCGCCGCGGGCGGGCCGATCACGGCCGAGCAGGCCGTCGAGGACGTCCTGGCGCTGCCCCGCCAGCTGGTCGGGCACGGCGAGCTGTTCATGCTGCGCGTCAAGGGCGACTCGATGATCGACGCCGCGATCTGCGACGGCGACTGGGTCGTGGTGCGCCGGCAGAGCGCCGCCGACAACGGCGACATCGTGGCGGCCCTGCTCGACGACGAGGCCACGGTCAAGACCTTCCGCCAGCGCGACGGCCACACCTGGCTGCTGCCGCAGAACACGCGCTACGAGCCGATCCTGGGCGACCACGCCACGGTGATGGGCAAGGTCGTCTCGGTGCTGCGCAGCCTCTGAGCCGCCGTGCCCAGGGCTCTCCGCCGCCGGCCGGGGCCCGGGGCCCTCCGGTGTGGTCCGGGCCCGGCGCCGTCGCGGCGTCCACCTCGCCCGAGCCCCGAGCGGGTCAGGGCCCGGGGCCGGGCGTGCTCAGCCCACGGCGAGCCGCTGCAGCGCCCCGAGCACCACCGAGCGGTCCGTGGTGGTCCACAGCGGCGGCAGGGACCCGCGGAGGAACCCGCCGTAGCGGGCGGTGGCGATCCGGGAGTCCAGGATCGCCACGACCCCGCGGTCCCCGCCCGCGCGGATGAGCCGCCCGGCGCCCTGGGCCAGCCGCACGGCCGCGTGCGTCGCGGAGACGGACATGAACCCGTTTCCGCCGGCCCGCTCCGCGGCGCGGCTGCGGGCGCTCGCCAGCGGGTCGTCCGGGCGCGGGAAGGGGATCCGGTCGATCATCACGAGCCGGCACGAGGCCCCCGGGACGTCGACGCCCTGCCACAGGCTCATCGTGCCGAACAGGCTCGTGGCGGGGTCGTCGGTGAACTCCTGGACGAGTCCCGCGAGCGAGGACTCCCCCTGGCACAGGATCGGCAGATCGGTGCGCTCGCGCAGGGCCTCGGCCGCCTCCTCCGCCGCCCGGCGGGAGGAGAACAGCCCCAGCGCCCCGCCCCGGGAGGCCTCCAGCAGGGCCAGCATCTCGTCCAGCTGGGCCTCCGTGAGCCGGCGGCCGGGCTTCTCCAGGTGCTTGGCGAGGTAGAGGATGCCCTGTCGCGGGTAGTCGAAGGGGCTGCCCACGTCCACGCCCTCCCAGCGCGGAGCGCCCTCCCCCCGCAGGCCGAGGGCGCCGGCGGCGGAGTCGAAGGACGAGCCGACGGACAGGGTCGCCGAGGTGAGGACCACGGTGCGCCCGTCGAAGAGCCCCTCCCGCAGCGTGCCGGCCACGCTGAGCGGCGCCACGTGCAGGGTCGCGGGGTCCGTGTCCTCCGCGGGCACGTAGCCGCGGCCGGGCTCCCAGCCGCCCTGCCGGGAGATCCACAGCACCTCTCGGTGCTCCTCGGCGGCGAGGATCCGCTCGGCCAGGTCGAGGACGTCGCTCACCCGGGAGCGGGCCATCTGCCGGCCGGCGTCCCCGTCCTTCTCCCCGGCACCGGCCTTGGACTCGGTCATGACGGTGCGGGCGGCGTCCCGGATCTGGGCCACGGCCGCCGCCTGGGCGTCCCCGAGGCCGCGGTGCAGCAGCTCGGCGGGAGCGCCCATCAGGGCCGCCTCGAGGTTCGCAGCTCCGGCGGTGAGGGAATCGGGGTTCGCGGAGGTGTGCTTGCGCGCGGACGCGGCGGCCGAGCGCACCATGGCCGAGGAGAGCTGGCCCGTGACGGCGCCCGTCACCCGGTCCTGGAGCTCGTGGGCCTCGTCGATGACCACGACGTCGTGCTCGGGCAGCACGGTGATGCCCTCGAACGCGTTGATCGCGAGCAGGGCGTGGTTGGTGATGACGATGTCGGCCTCGCCGGCCCGCTGCTTGGCGAGCTCGGCGAAGCAGTCCTCGACCAGGGGGCAGCTGCGGCCCAGGCACTCCTTGGCCGTGACGGACACCTGGCGCCAGGCGCGGTCGCTGACCCCCGGGAGCACCTCGTCCCGGTCCCCGGTGCCGGTCTCGCGCGCCCACTCCCGCAGGCGCTGGACCTCCTGGCCCAGCCGCCCGGGGTGCTCGGCGGTCTCGGGCTGCGGGGCGCCCGGGTGCGGAGCGGCGTCGGGCAGTGCGAAGAGCGCGCCCGGCTCGTCGTCGGACGGGTAGCCGCCCTCGATCTTGTGCAGGCACGCGTAGTTGCTGCGGCCCTTGAGCAGGGCCACGTCCACGTCGCGCTCGAGCTCGCCCTCCAGCGCGGCGAGCAGGCGCGGCACGTCCCGGCCCACGATCTGCGACTGCAGCGCGAGCGTGGCGGTGGCCACGACCACCGGCTTGTCCGCGCGCTGGGCGTGCTCGACGAGCGGGGCCAGGTAGGCGAGGGACTTCCCGGTGCCGGTCCCCGCCTGCACCAGCAGGTGCCGGCCCCGGTCCAGGGCCTCCGCGACCTTCGCGGTCATCAGCCGCTGGCCGTCCCGGACCTGCCCGCCCATCGCGGTCACGGCGGTGTCCAGCAGGGCCAGGGCGTCCTGGGCACCGGGCAGGGCCTCCGGGCGCAGGCCCGAGACGTCCTGCCCGGACTCGTCCACGAATGCGGCGGCCACGCGCTCAGGCGCTCTCGGCGCCGAAGCCGGGAGCGTGCTCGGGGGTGAACTCCGCGAGCTCGGCCGCGAGGTCCTCACGGACCTTCACGAGCAGGTGGGTGCCCTCGGGCAGGTGCTCGGTGCGCAGGATCTCCGCGTCCCAGTCGTGCAGCCGGCTGACCACGTCGCCGCGCTGGTACGGGACCACCAGCTCCAGCACCGTCTCGGGGCGCGGGATGGACTCGCTGATCCGCTGCCGGAGCTCCTCGATGCCCTCTCCCGTGCGGGCCGAGACCACGACGACGTTGCGCTCGCGCTGCTTGATCCGCTCGACCACGAACGGGTCGGCGGCGTCCACCTTGTTCAGGACGATGATCTCGGGGTTGTTCTGGGCGTCGATGTCCGTGAACACCTGGCGCACCGCACGGATCTGCCCCTCCGGGTCCGGGTGGGAGGCGTCCACCACGTGCAGGATGAGGTCGGAGTCGGCGACCTCCTCCAGGGTGGAGCGGAACGCCTCGACGAGCTGCGTGGGCAGCGAGCGGACGAAGCCGACCGTGTCCGAGAGCGTGTAGCCGATGCCGTCCGGGGTTTGCGCCCGGCGGACCGTGGGGTCCAGGGTGGCGAACAGGGCGTTCTCCACGAGCACCCCGGCGTCCGTGAGCCGGTTCAGCAGCGAGGACTTGCCCGCGTTGGTGTAGCCGGCGATCGCCACCGACGGCACGGAGTGGCGGCGGCGGTTGAGCCGCTTGGTCTCGCGGGCCGGCTTCATGGCGGCGATCTCGCGCCGGAGCTTGGCCATGCGGGTGCGGATGCGCCGGCGGTCCAGCTCGATCTTGGTCTCACCGGGGCCTCGGGAGCCGATGCCCTCACCGGCTGCGGCCCGGCCACCGGCCTGGCGGGACAGGGACTCGCCCCAGCCGCGCAGGCGCGGGAGCAGGTACTCGAGCTGGGCGAGCTCGACCTGGGCCTTGCCCTCCTTGGACTTGGCGTGCTGCGCGAAGATGTCGAGGATCAGGCCCGTGCGGTCGATGACCTTGACCTTCACGACGTCCTCCAGCCCGCGCCGCTGGGACGGGGCGAGCTCGGAGTCGACGACGACGGTGTCCGCGCCGGTCGCGGCGACGATGTCCCGCAGCTCCTTGGCCTTGCCCGAGCCCAGGTACGTGGCCGGGTCCGGCTTGAGCCGGCGCTGGACGATCCCGTCGAGCACCTCGGAGCCCGCGGTCTCGGCGAGCGCGGCGAGTTCACGCAGGGAGTTCTCGGCCTCCGCGAGCGTGCCTTCCGTCCACAGCCCGGCCAGCACCACCCGCTCCAGGCGCAACTGGCGGTACTCGAGCTCGGTGACGTCCTCGAGCTCGGTGGACAGGCCCGCGACGCGGCGCAGGGCGCGGCGTTCCTCGAGGTCCTGCTGGTCGCCGTCGTGGGCGGTGTGCCCGTCCTCGGCCTCGGCGAGCTCGCGGGCCCGGCCGGAGAGCCGGCCCGGCGTGGTGGAGTCGTCCTCGGGGGCGGTGTCCTGCCCGGCGGCCTGTTCCCGGGCCCGGGCCCGGGACAGCACGCGCTCGACGACGTCCTCCAGGTCCTGCCGGCTCAGACCGTTCTCGGGCTCCGCGGCGGCGCGGGGCTCGGCAGGGATTTCATGGGGGTGGGTCATGGTTCCTTTCGGACGAGATGCTGATCAGTACATTCTAGTGGCGGATCCGGACATCCCGGCGGTGGAGCCGGTCCTCCCGGGCGGTGGGGCGACGGTCCCCGGTGCGGGGCCGGCCGGCGCTGTCGGTAGCATGGGTCGCTATGGCACCGCGTCCTGACTCCCCCGATCCCGTGGCCGGCCCGGCGACCCCGAACCCGGGCACCGAGCACTACTTCTCCGAGGACCCCTCGGTACCCGAGGTGCGGCGGTCCGTGACCGTGACCCTGCGGGGACGGGAGGTCGTGCTGCAGACCTCCAACGGGGTCTTCAGCCCGCGTGGTCTCGACAAGGGAACGTCCGTGCTGCTGGAAAATGTTCCCGACCCCGCCGGTGCGGAGCTGCTGGACATCGGCTGCGGCTGGGGTCCGCTCGCCCTGAGCCTGGCCGCGGCCGCCCCGGGGGCCCGGGTCACGGCCGTGGACGTCAACGAGCGCTCGCTGGGGCTCACCCGGGACAACGCCGCGGCGCTGGGCCTGGCCAACGTGGAGGCCCTGTTGCCGGACCAGGTGCCCGCCGGACGGCGGTTCGACACCATCTGGTCCAATCCGCCCATCCGGATCGGCAAGGCGCAACTGCACGAGCTGCTCCTGCAGTGGTTGCCGCGGCTGGCCGACGGCGGGACGGCGTGGCTGGTGGTGCAGAAGAACCTGGGCGCGGACTCGCTGCAGACGTGGCTCGGCGCCGCACTGGGCGGTGGCTTCCGGATCTCCCGGCACACGACCGGCAAGGGGTTCCGGGTGCTGCTCGTCGAACGGCGGGACTGAGTTCCGAGCCCTGCTCCAGGACCGGGGACCGGGCGTGGGGCCGTGACCGCGTGACGGGCCGTGGGGCTCAGACGAAGGTGCCGTCGGCCACCAGCACGGCCGGTCCGGCCAGCACCACGTGCTCGGCGCCGTCGGGCGCGGGGACGAACGTCACGGCGACGATCCCGCCGGGAACCTGCACGAGCCACTGGTCGGGCGCCGTGGCGCCGCCCCAGAAGCGGGTCGCGGCCGCGGCGGCGCACGCGCCGGTCCCGCAGGACTGCGTCTCGCCCACGCCGCGCTCGTGCACGCGCATCCGCACCCGGCCCACGCCGTCGTCGTCGCCGTCGGCGGGGACCACGAACTCGACGTTGGTCCCGTCCTGGGGCTCCGGGCGGACGGCGGGCGCGGCGTGCAGCCCGAGCTGGTCGAGCTTCTCCCCCTCGGCGAGCGCCACCACGGTGTGCGGGTTGCCCATGCCGATCGACAGCGCGGGACGGGGCACCTTCAGTCCCTCGGCCGTCACGACGGCGTCCGAGCCGCGGGCTCGGGCCGCCTCTCCGTCGAGGAAGGTCCACGGCCCCATGTCCACGGCATAGCCGGAGTCGGTGCGGGCCACGGTCTTCACGCCGGCGCGGGTGCCGATGCGCAGCACGTCGCCCTCGGGAACCTCCGCGAGGCCCCGCTGGACCAGGTAGTGGACGAACACCCGGACCCCGTTGCCGCACATCTCGGCGACCGAGCCGTCGTTGTTCCGGTAGTCCATGAACCACTCTGCGCCCGGCGCCGCCTCCAGGACGGCCCGCCCCTCGGGGATCGCCTCGGAGCGCACGGCGCGGATCAGCCCGTCGCCCCCGATGCCGCGGTGGCGGTCGCACACCAGGGTCACCAGCTCGGCGTCCAGGGCCAGCTCCGCGTGCGGGTCGGTCAGCAGCACGAAGTCGTTGCCCGTCCCGTGGCCCTTGGCGAAGGCCCGGCCTCGCAGCTCCCTCCAGGGGCCGAGGGCGTCGTCCGGGATGTGAGCGGGGCGGGCGGTCAGGGGCTGCGCAGAAGTCACCCGCTCATGATACGCGGGCCTGCCCGGCGTGGTACGGCGGAGGTGATCACATCCTTCCTCCGGCGCCGCCCCCGCCGCTAGCCTGGGGGCACCGGCGGGGGCGCCGAGCGGAGGACGTGGGGACGGGGAGCGCCGGGTGGACGCACGGAGCAGGGACCGGGCCGGGAAGGCCCGTGCGCCGGGGGCCGGCCGGCACCCGGGCGCCACCGCGGTCCTGTGGCTGCACCGGTCCGCGCACCTCCTGATCAGTGTGCTGGCCGGATGGGGCGTCTACCACCTCGCCCGCGAGGAGGTGGACGACGACGAGCGCCTGGCCTGGGCCTTCCTGCCCATCTGGGTGCTGTCCGCCTACGTGCTGCTGCCCCGGTTGAACCGGGTGCTCACCGGGATCTACGTCCCCGGGTACTACATCGGGCGGACCCGTACGGCGGACGGCCTGCTCGGGGACCCGATCAACGTGGCGGCGGTCGGCACCCCGGCCCGGTTGACGGCCGCGATGCTCGGGGCCGGTTGGACGGCGGCGGACCCGCTGACCCCCGGGACCGGTTGGCGCATCGTCCGGGCGTCGTTGCTGCGCCGCAGCTCTCCGGCGGCGCCCGTGAGCCCGCTCTTCGTCTTCGGGCAGAAGCAGTCGCTGGCGTTCGAGCGCGAGGTGGCGGGCAGCCCCGCCCAGCGCCACCACATGCGGTTCTGGTCCTGCCCGCCGGAGTGGCGGCTGCCCGGAGACCTCGTCGTCGACCTGGTGGGCGCGGCGAGCTACGACGGGCGGGTGGGCCTGTCCCTGTTCACGTTGCAGGTCACGCACCGGATCGCCGAGTACACCGACGGGGAGCCCGATCTCGTCGTGACCGCGCTGCGGTCGCAGGGCGCCCGGGTGGACGTCCTCCGGCACTACTCCACGGGCTACCACGCCCGCAACGGCGGCGGTGACGCCATCGAGACGGACGGTGGCCTGCTTGTCGTCGACGTGCGGGAGGGCCCGCTCCCGGAGCACTCGGGGGAGGTGCCCGATGGTTGCTGAGGACCACTCCGACCCGGCACGGCACGAGGGGCCCGCCCAGCGGTACCGGCGGCTGTTCGGCTCCGGCGAGTCCACCGAGCGGACGGTGTTCTTCAGCGACGCCGTCTTCGCCATCGCGATGACACTGTTGGTGCTCGAGCTCATTCTCCCGGCGGACCTGGACCCCGCGCAGCTGGACGCCGCGCTCCGGGCGCACCTGCCGCCGTTCCTCGCCTACGTGCTGAGCTTCGCGGTCATCGGCACAGCGTGGATGAGCCACCACCGGCGGTTCACCGTCATCCTGCGCTACGACCGGCGCCTGCAGTGGCTGAACCTGTTGTCGCTGTTCTTCGTCGCGCTGCTGCCGATGCCCACGAGCCTGCTCAGCGACTACGGCGGAGGGAGCTCGCCCTGGCCGGTGGCGCTGTACGCCGCGGTGACGGCGGCCGTGTACGCCTCCCTGAACCTGGTCTGGGTCCACGCGTGGCACGCCGGGCTGATGGCATCCGTGGTCGACGCGGCCCTGTACCACTACGTGCTGCGGGCGCTCCTGCCGGCTCCGGCGGTCTTCGCCCTGAGCATCCCGGTGGCCTTCTGGGACCCCGTGCTCGCGACCTGGACCTGGGCGCTCATCGTCCCGGCGGCCGTCGCGGACCGGTGGTGGCTGCGACGTCCCAGCCGGGGTTGAAGGCCCGCACGCCTACAGGGTGCGGGGGTCGGCCGCGGACCGCTCGACGAGTCGCGCGGCGTGCTCGACGAGCTCGGGGCCCGACCAGCCCAGCCAGTGCACCCGGGGATCCGCGCGGAACCAGGTCAGCTGGCGGCGGGCGAAGCGCCGGGTGGCCACCACGGTGGCGTCGGCCGCCTGTGCCACGGTGGCGCGGCCGTCCACCACCTCGAGGAACTGCCCGTAGCCCAGGGCCCGGGAGGCCGTGCGCCCCTCGCGCAGCCCGCGGGCCGCCAGTGCGCGCACCTCGGCCTCCAGACCGGCCTCGACCATGGCCCCGACCCGCCGGGCGAGCCGGTCGTGCAGCTCGGCGCGCTCCACGTCCAGGCCGATCTGCACCGTGGGCTCCACGTGCTCGCGTCGGGGCATGAAGGAGGTGAACGGGCGGCCGGTGAGCTCCCACACCTCCAGGGCGCGCACCAGCCGCCGCTCGTCCTGCAGCCGGGAGGCGGACTCGGGGTCCACCTGCCGCAGCCGCTCCCGCAGGGCGCCGGGGCCCCGCTCCGCGAGCTCGCCCTCGATCCGGGCCCGCACCGCGGGGTCGGTGCCGGGCAGCTCGAGCACGTCCAGGGCCGCGCGCACGTAGAGCCCCGAGCCACCCACCAGGACGGGGATCCGGCCGCGGGAGCGGATCTGCGCGAAGCACGTCCGGGCGGCGCGCTGGAAGTCCGCGACCGAGGCCTCCTCGGTGACGTCGAGGACGTCGAGGAGGTGGTGGGGCACTCCGCGCCGCTCCTGCACGGTGGCCTTGGCAGTGCCGATGTCCATCCCGCGGTAGAACTGCATGGAGTCGGCGTTGACCACCTCCCCGCCCAGGCGCAGCGCGAGTTCGACGCCCAGCGCGGTCTTGCCGGTGCCCGTGGGCCCGACGACGGCGACGACCGGCGGCTCCGTGCGGGTCACCGGACGGGCAGGCCCGGCATGCCCAGGCTCACGGGCCCGGGCCCGGCGGCGCCCGGGGCGGCGGGGACGCCGCAGGACGCGGCCTGGCGGCGGTCCCAGGCGTCGCCGGCGCGCGAGCGCCGCAGCGCGTAGTCCTGCGGGGATGCGGGGTCGGCGATGAGGTGGTAGGCGGCGGCGCCGGTGACGACGACGGTCACGAAGTCTCCGGGCCGTGGGACCTCGGCGCCCTCCGGCACGGAGAAGTGCACGAGCCGCTGGTCCCGCGCGCGGCCCGAGAGCCGGTGGGTCTGCTCGGACTTCTTGCCGGCCTCGGCGGTGACGAGCAGCTCGACCTGCCGGCCGACGACCACCCGGTTCTCCTCCGCGGCGATCCGGTCCTGCAGGGCCACGAGCCGCTCGAAGCGCTCCTGCACCACGGCCTTCGGCACCTGGTCGGCCATCTCCCCGGCGGGGGTCCCGGGCCGGACGGAGTACTGGAACGTGTAGGCCGAGGAGAAGCGGGAGGCGGCCACGACGTCGAGGGTGGCCTGGAAGTCCTCCTCGGTCTCCCCCGGGAAGCCCACGATGATGTCCGTGGTGATCGCGGCCTCCGGGATGCGTTCGCGAACGGTGTCCAGGATGCCGAGGAAGCGCTTGGAGCGGTAGGAGCGCCGCATGTCCTTCAGGATCCGGTCGGACCCGGACTGCAGGGGCATGTGCAGCTGCGGCATGACGTTCGGGGTCTCGGCCATGGCGTCGATGACGTCGTCGGTGAACGCGGCCGGGTGCGGGCTCGTGAAGCGCACCCGCTCCAGGCCCTCGATCTGCCCGCACGCGCGCAGCAGCTTCGCGAACGCACCGCGGTCCCCGAACTCGACGCCGTAGGAGTTCACGTTCTGGCCCAGGAGCGTGACCTCGACCGCCCCGTCGTCGACGAGCGCCTGCACCTCGGCGAGCACCTCCCCGGGCCGGCGGTCCTTCTCCTTGCCGCGCAGGGAGGGCACGATGCAGAACGTGCAGGTGTTGTTGCAGCCCACGGAGATCGAGACCCACCCGGAGTAGACGCTGTCCCGCTTGGTGGGCAGCGTCGAAGGGAAGACCTCCAGGGCGTCGAGGATCTCCAGCTGCGCCTCGGCGTTGTGCCGCGAGCGCTCCAGCAGGGCGGGCAGGGAGCCGATGTTGTGCGTGCCGAAGACCACGTCGACCCACGGCGCCTTCGCCAGGATGGTGTCCTGGTCCTTCTGCGCGAGGCAGCCGCCGACGGCGATCTGCAACTCCTTGTTGCGCTTCTTGGCGGGCACGAGCTGGCCGAGGTTGCCGTAGAGCTTGTTGTCGGCGTTCTCGCGCACGGCGCAGGTGTTGAACACCACGAGGTCCGGCTCGCCGCCGGCGGCAGGGACGTAGCCGGCGGCCTCGAGCAGGCCCGTGATCCGCTCGGAGTCGTGGACGTTCATCTGGCACCCGAACGTGCGCACCTCGTAGGAGCGCGGGGCGGCTGCGGCGGAGGACGCGGTGGGGTCCGGGACGAAGGCTGCGGGGGTCGACATCACCGGTCAATTGTACGGGCCGCCGGCCGCGCCCGTCCCGTCGGCGGCCGTCCGCCCGCGCGAGCGGTCGGGCACCGGCGCCGGAGCGGCCGGCACGGGCACGCGGGCCGCGCCGTGCGGGCACGGCGCGGCCCGCACGCATCGGGTGCACCCGGGCCCGGGCTCACGAGGTGACCGGGTCTGCACGCCGTGCGCGGCGCCCCCGCACGGTCACGGGCTCTCCGGGTGCTCCTGGCCGATCTCCTCGTCCTGGACCGCGGCGCCGGAGCGCTCCGCCAGCTCCTCCTTCACCACGGCGAAGGCCAGACCCGGCGGGTAGCCCTTCCGGCCGAGCATCCCGACCAGCCGCCGCACGACCTTGTCCCGCGCGGCGCGGTCGGTCAGGTCCAGCCCGGCGGGGAGCTTGCGGCGCACCAGCTCGGCGGCGTCCTCCCGCTCGTCCTCGTCGGTCCGCTGCTCGAGCGCCGACTCGGCGATCTCCCCCGTCACCCCGCGGGTGGCGAGCTCGCGCCGGATCGCGGAGCGGGAGAGCTTGCGGGAGCTCGCACGGGAACGGACGTAGAGCTCGGCGTACTGGGCGTCGTCGACGAGGTCGACCTCCTCGAACCGGTCCAGCACCTCCCGGGCGACGTCCTCGGGGACGTTGCGGTCGGCGAGCTTGTCCTCGAGCTGCTTGCGGCTCTTCGCCGAGGCGGTGAGCTGGCGCAGGACGATCGCCCGGGCCACCTCCCGGGGGTCCGACTCGGGGTCCTGCGCGGGGGACGACGACGCCGCCGGGCCCTCCGGCCCGCGGTGACGGGCGGAGGACCGGCGGCGCCGGCGTGCGTACGGGCTCTCGGTCACGGACCCGCTCAGAAGGCCGGGCCGGCGACCTCGGTGGGCAACCCGGCCACGGGCGGCTCCTCCGCGGTCTCCTCGGCCGTCTCCTCGACGACACCGAGCTTCACCAGGATCCGGCGCTCGATCTCCTCGGCCAGTTCCGGGTTGTCCTTGAGGAACCGGCGCGAGTTCTCCTTGCCCTGTCCGAGCTGGTCGCCCTCGTAGGTGAACCACGCCCCGGACTTCTTCACGATGCCGTGCTCCACGCCCATGTCGATGAGCCCGCCCTCGGTGGAGATGCCCTCCCCGTAGAGGATGTCGAACTCGGCCTGCTTGAAGGGCGGGGCCATCTTGTTCTTGACGATCTTGGCCCGGGTCCGGTTGCCCACCGGGTTGGCCCCGTCCTTGAGGGTCTCGATGCGGCGCACGTCCACCCGGACCGAGGCGTAGAACTTCAGCGCCTTGCCGCCGGTGGTGGTCTCGGGGCTGCCGAAGAACACCCCGATCTTCTCGCGCAGCTGGTTGATGAAGATCGCGGTGGTGTTCGAGTGGGAGAGCCGGCCGGTGATCTTGCGCAGCGCCTGGCTCATCAGGCGGGCCTGCAGGCCCACGTGGCTGTCGCCCATCTCGCCCTCGATCTCGGCCTTGGGCACCAGGGCCGCCACCGAGTCGATGACGATGATGTCGATGGACCCGGAGCCCACGAGCATGTCCATGATCTCCAGGGCCTGCTCACCGGTGTCCGGCTGGGAGACCAGCAGGCTGTCGGTGTCCACGCCGAGCTTCTCCGCGTAGGAGGGGTCGAGGGCGTGCTCGGCGTCGATGAAGGCGGCGATGCCGCCGGCCTTCTGGACGTTGGCCACCGCGTGCAGGGCCACGGTCGTCTTGCCGGAGGACTCCGGGCCGTAGATCTCCACGACGCGCCCGCGGGGGAACCCTCCGATGCCCAGCGCGACGTCCATCGCGATGGAGCCGGTGGGGATGGTCTCGATCTTGGTCGCCGGGCGGTCGCCCAGACGCATGACCGAGCCCTTGCCGTAGTTCTTGTCGATCTGCGCGAGGACGGTCTCGAGAGCCTTCTCGCGGTCGCTGCCGAACTGCTGGTCGGCGCTCTGTTTGTTGCCCTTGGCTGCCATGGTTCACCTCGTGTTCGGGGGGTTCCGCCGGTGCGGCAGGAACCGTTGCTGCTGGTCGTTTCGTGTTCCACGGTATCGCCGGGGTCGGACACCGTAAGGCTTCGCGCGGGGGCCTGGGGAGGAGCGGGGGCCACCGGCCCGGGACGGGCCGGGCTGTGCAGGCCGCCCCGAGGGTTCGAATATACCTTCGACGTCGCCCCGGGTCCACGGGCGCGCCGGGAGCCCGGTGCGCGTCAGTCCCGGGGCGGGCGGTCCACGCCCCACCAGCGGGACTCGGGGACGTCCTGGGCCCGGCAGACGGCGAACCACACGGTCCGCGGGTCGACACCGGCCTCGATGGCCTCGGCGGCCGTGCGGTGATCGAGCTCCCCGAGCACCAGGTCCCGGGCCAGGACCTTGCTGTAGCCCGCGCCGAACTCGTCGGCCATGAGCTGCCAGAAGCTGCTCAGCCTCATCCGCGTCCTCCTTCGTGGTGCTGCCGGCCGGGAGCCGGGCCCGTCCATCCTGCCATCCGGGCCGGCACAGGCCGGAGGGCCCGGCGGTCCTGGGACCGACGAGCCCTCCGGGACGTCGTGGACGGGCGGCGCGCCGCCCGGTCGATCAGCGGGCGCCGGCCGCGGCGGCCTCGCCGCCGTTGACGCGGCCGAACTCCCGCGAGTACTGCTCGGTCAGATCGCTGGGCACCGTGTCCGGGACCAGCAGGCCCTCGGCGTAGGCCAGCCGGTCCGCGACCTCGCGCAACATCTGGGACATCGGGATGTCGAGAGCGGCGCAGATCGACGCGAGCAGCTCGGAGGAGGCCTCCTTCTGGCCGCGCTCCACCTCGCTGAGGTAGCCGAGGGAGACGCGGGCGCTGTGGGAGACCTCTCGCAGGGTGCGGCCCTGGCGCTGGCGGACGCTGCGCAGGACCTCACCGATCTCCTGGCGGAGTACACCCATCTTCATGTCCTTCGTCTCGGTGCTGGCGTCCTCGTCGACTCCCACGTCCTTCCAACGGACGACGCCATTGACGGACACGGGTTGCTTGGTCATGTGAATCGCTTGTCTCCTCGTGTGTACGGCAGCTTCACCGCCTGCTGCTGACGGTGCCCCGGCGCCGGCCGGTCGACATCTTGACTTCGATCGGCTCAACTCGAGCCTGCGATCATTGCTAACCTCGCTGATGGTTCCATTCTTCCCCGCAGGGGGCAATTTTTCACTGGGAGTTGGCTGGGAGCGCCAGCGCCGCGGTGAGCCGTTCCAGGGCGGCACGCACGGCGGCCGCCCGGATCCCGGCCCGGTCCCCGGCGGCGGACAGCTCGTGGACGGCGGACCCGTCCGGTCCTGCGACGCCCAGGAAGACCGTGCCCACGGGCTTGCCGTCGTGCGGCTCGGGGCCGGCGACGCCCGTGGTGGAGACGGCCCAGTCCGTGCCGAGGCGGCGGCGGGCCCCCTCCGCCATAGCGACCGCGACGTCCGGGTCGACGGAGCCCCGCTCGGCGAGCAGCCGGGCCGGGACGCCGAGGACCTCGGTCTTGACCCGGTTCGAGTAGGACACCACCGCGCCCTCGAAGCAGGCCGAGGCCCCCGGAACGTCGACGACGGCGGCGGCCAGCGCCCCGCCGGTGAGGGACTCCGCGGTCGCGACCGTGAGCGACCGGCGGACGGCCTCCTCGACGAGCGCCCGGGCGGCCGGCTGCGGCTGCGTCACGCCGCGTCCCGCTCGGCCAGCGCCCGGCGGCGCAGCTGCACCGCCTTGACGACGTAGTCCGCACCCGTCACGACGGTGACCACGAGGGCCGCCCCCATAACGGTCCAGCCCAGCCACGGCCACCACGCGCCCACCAGGGGCACCAGCGGCAGCAGCAGGAGCAGGAGCGCCACGGTCTGCAGAACGGTCTTGAGCTTGCCGCCCTTCGAGGCGGCCATGACCCCGTAGCGGATGACGACGAAGCGCAGGGCCGTGATCCCCCACTCCCGGACGAGGATCACCACGGTCACCCACCACCACAGCTCGCCGAGCATCGACAGCACCACGAACGCGGCACCGGTCAGCAGCTTGTCCGCGATGGGGTCGGCGATCTTGCCGAAGCTCGTGATCAGCCCGCGCGCCCGGGCGATGTCGCCGTCGAGCTTGTCGGTGTACATGGCGACCGCGAAGACCGCCAGGGCGGCCCACCGCATGCCCAGGGAGTCCTCGCCCTGGGTGCCTCCCGCCCACAGGAACCAGACGAAGAAGGGCACGAGCACGATGCGCAGAGCGGTCAGCGCGTTCGGCAGGTTGAGGTTGGACGCCTGGTCCGCGGGGCTCATCGGGTGCTCGCTTCCTGGTGGGGTGGGGCGGGGTCGGTTCAGCGGCCGGTCAGCTGCCAGGCGTCCTCGGAGCCCTCGGGGTCCTCGGCGCCGTCGCCGTGGTCGGCCGCGGTCCGGGCCAGCGACGCCTCGACCGGGTCCTCACCGTAGTCGACCGACCCGCCGGGCCCGCCCTGCGGCGCGGGCGGCTCCTCGCCCCGGATCACGGCGAGGGTCGCGGCGAGGTCGTCGGGCTTGACCAGCACGTCGCGCGCCTTGGACCCCTCCGAGGGGCCGACGACGCCGCGGGATTCGAGCAGGTCCATGAGCCGGCCGGCCTTGGCGAAGCCGACGCGCAGCTTGCGCTGGAGCATGGAGGTGGACCCGAACTGGGTGGTCACCACGAGCTCGGTGGCCTGCAGCAGGACGTCGAGGTCGTCCCCGATGTCCTCGTCGATGGCCTTCTTGGGGGCCTCCTGCACCACGTCCTGGCGGTAGTGGGCCTTCATCTGGCCCTTGACGTGGTCGACCACCTCGTGGATCTCCGACTCGGAGACCCACGCGCCCTGCACGCGCATCGGCTTCGAGGCGCCCATGGGCAGGAACAGGGCGTCGCCCTGGCCGATGAGCTTCTCGGCGCCCGGCTGGTCCAGGACCACGCGGGAGTCGGTGACCGAGGACGTGGCGAACGCCATCCGGGAGGGCACGTTGGCCTTGATCAGGCCGGTGACCACGTCCACGGAGGGCCGCTGGGTGGCCAGCACCAGGTGGATGCCGGCGGCGCGGGCGAGCTGGGTGATCCGCACGATCGCGTCCTCGACGTCGCGCGGGGCCACCATCATGAGGTCCGCGAGCTCGTCGACGATCACGAGCAGGTAGGGGTACGGCCGGATCACGCGCTTGGAGCCGGGCTCGGGCTGGACCTTGCCGTTGCGCACCGCCTTGTTGAAGTCGTCGACGTGCTTGTAGCCGTAGTGCGAGAGGTCGTCGTAGCGGGCGTCCATCTCCCGCACGACCCACTGCAGCGCCTCGGCGGCCTTCTTGGGGTTGGTGATGATGGGGGTGATCAGGTGGGGCACGCCCTCGTAGGCGGTGAGCTCGACCCGCTTCGGGTCGACCATGACCATCCGCACCTCGTCGGGGGTGGCGCGCATCAGGAGCGAGACGATCATCGAGTTCACGAAGCTCGACTTGCCCGCGCCGGTGGCCCCGGCGACGAGCAGGTGCGGCATCTTCGCGAGGTTGGCCACGACGTAGCCGCCCTCGACGTCCTTGCCCACGCCCATCACCATGGGGTGCTCGGTCTTGCGGGCGTTGTGCGAGCGCAGGACGTCGCCCAGGGACACGGTCTCGCGGTCGGTGTTCGGGATCTCGATGCCGATCGCGGACCGGCCGGGGATCGGCGAGAGGATGCGCACGTCCGCGGAGGCGACGGCGTAGGCGATGTTCTTGGACAGCGCCGTGACGCGCTCGACCTTGGTGCCGGAGCCCAGCTCGATCTCGTACCGGGTGACGGTGGGCCCGCGGGAGAAGCCGGTGACCACGGCGTCCACGTTGAACTGCTCCAGCACGCTCGTCAGGGCGGCGACCACGGCGTCGTTGGCCTCGGAGCGCTCCTTCGGCGGCGGCCCCTGCACGAGCGCGCCGGGCACGGGCAGGGAGTAGGCGATGTCCCCCTCCAGCTTGAGCTGCTCGGCGCGCGCGGGGATGGGCGACTCGGGGGTGTGGGTGCGGGCGGTGACCGACGTGGAGCCGGCGGGTTCGGCGGCCACGTCCTCGAGCGCCGGGGAGCCGGAGCCCGCGGCGGTGTCCGCGGCCGGCTCGAGACCCTGCTCCCGGCGGAGCCGGCGGGCGGCGAGCTGCTCCTGGGTGGGCCGCTTCTGCCCCGGCCGCGGGGCGTCGTCCCCGTCCCCCTCGCCGGCGGCCGGCTCGGCCGGCTCGGCGGGTCCGGCCGCGGCCGCTGCCGCCGTCCCGGCCGCGGCGGCCCGCCGGCGGGCGGCGCGGGCGGAGTCGACGTCGAAGACGCGGGTGGGCGCCTGGCCGTCGGCGGGCTCCTCCTCGACGACGGCGCGCTCGAACGCCTCGTCCCCGCGGTAGCCGTCGAGGGCGCGCCGCTCGGCCTCGGCCGCCTTGCGCTCGCGGCGCTTCTCGCGGCGGGTCTTGGCGGCCTCGGCGCGCGCGGAGTGCTCGTCGAGGTAGGAGCGGTCGTGCCGGGCCGCGGAGACGTCGGTCGCGGAGACCGGGCCGTCCTGGCCCATGAGCCGCCAGTAGCCCTGCCGCAGCCGCGGCAGGATGAGGTTGACGGGCGTGGCGGTGACCACGAGCACCGACAGGAACAGGGCCGCGACGAAGATGGCGCCGGCCCCGACCGGGGTGATGAGCGCGCTCAGCGGGTCGGCGGCGAGGAAGCCCACGTAGCCGCCGGCGCTCCGGAGCGCCTCCTGGCCCTGGCTCGGGGAGGGCTGCCCCAGGAGCACGTGCGCGAGGCCGGAGCCCGCGACGACGGCGGCGCCCAGCCCGATCGCGATGCGGTTGTTGGCCGAGGTGTCCTCGGGGTGGCGGAAGCGGCGCAGCGCGAAGCCCACGAGCGGCAGCGGCAGCACGAGGGCCGTCCAGCCGAAGGTCCCGGCGAGGACCTCGTGCACGGCGATGGCGGGGATCGCCAGCCACGGCGCGGACGCACCGGGCAGGTTCCACCACTCGACGGCCGCGGCGAGCAGGCCGAGCAGCAGCAGGAACAGGGCGCCCCCGTCCCGCAGCACCTCCGCGGGCACATCGGTGCGCAGGGTGCCCATGCGGCGCACGGCGCCCCCGACCACGTGCGCGAGGCCCATCCAGACGCCGCCGACGACGCGGGCGCACCACGCCAGGGCGGCGCCCAGACCGGGCAGCACGCGGGCGGAGCTGCCGGCGGGCGCCGAGGAGCCACGTCCGGCGGTCGACGGACGGCGGGTGGGGGTGGACCGGCTGGTTCCCGACGACCGCGCAGAAGACGTGCTGTTCTTGCCACGCGACGTCGAGGCGCCCTTGCGGGCAGGGGAAGTACGAGTCGCCATGCTCCCAGGGTAGACCACAGCCTCCCCCCGTCCGCGGTGCCGCACGGGGGGAGGCCGGGCGCTCAGGCCTCGATGACGACCGGGACGATCATGGGCTTGCGGCGCAGCTTGCGGCTGACCCACGAGCCGATCGTGCGGCGCACGACCTGCTGGAGCTGCTGCGTGGTGTGGTTCTTGCCCGAGTGGTTGATGGCGTCCTCGAGGGCGGCGGTGATCTTCGGCTTGATGTCGTCGAAGACCTTGTCGTCCTCGGCGACGCCGCGCGCGTGCACGTCCGGGCCGGAGACGACCTTGCCGGTGTCCCGGTTCACCACGGTGATGACGGAGATGAAGCCCTCCTCGGCCAGCACGAGGCGGTCCTTGAGGTCGGCGTCGGTGATGGTGCCCACGGAGGACCCGTCCACGTAGACGTCGCCGCACTCGACCTGGCCCGTGATCCTGACCTGGCCGGAGGCCATGTCCACCACGGTGCCGTTCTCCGCGAGCAGCACGTGGTCGGTCGGGACGCCGGTCTCCTCGGCGAGCTTGCCGTTGGCGATGAGGTGGCGGACCTCGCCGTGCACGGGCATGACGTACTCGGGCTCGATGATGTTGTAGCAGTAGAGCAGCTCGCCGGCGGCCGCGTGCCCGGAGACGTGGACCTTGGCGTTGCTCTTGTGCACCACGTTCGCGCCGAGCCGCAGGAGCCCGTTGATGATCCGGAACACGGAGTTCTCGTTGCCCGGGATGAGCGACGACGCGAGGATCACGGTGTCGCCCTCGGTGAGCTGGACCTTGTGGTCCCCGTTGGCCATCCGGGACAGCGCGGCCATCGGCTCCCCCTGCGAGCCGGTGCACATGATGACCAGCTGCGAGTCCGCGTGGTCGTCGATCCGCTTCTGGTCGACCAGGGTGTCCGGCGGGACCTCGAGGTAGCCCAGCTTCTCGGCGATGGTCATGTTGCGGACCATGGACCGGCCCATGAACGCGACCTTGCGCCCGTGCTCGGCGGCGGCGTCGAGCACCTGCTGCACGCGGTGGACGTGCGACGAGAAGGATGCCACGACCACGCGCTTCGGCGCGCGCCCGATCACGTCCGCGAGGACGGGGCCGATGTGCTTCTCCGTGGGGGTGAACCCGGGGACCTCGGCGTTGGTGGAGTCGGTGAGGAACAGGTCCACGCCCTCCTCCCCCAGCCGGGCGAAGTGGCGCAGGTCGGTGATCCGGCCGTCGAGCGGCAGCTGGTCCATCTTGAAGTCGCCGGTGTGCAGCACCGTGCCGGCCTTCGTGCGCAGGAACACCGCGAGCGCGTCGGGGATCGAGTGGTTGACGGCCACGAACTCGCACTCGAACTCGCCGAGCCGCTCGACCTGCCCCTCCCGCACCGCCATGGTGTAGGGCTTGATCCGGTGCTCCTGGAGCTTCGCCTCGATGAGCGCGAGCGTCAGCCGCGAGCCGATCACGGGGATGTCGGGGCGGCGCTTGAGCAGGTACGGGACGGCGCCGATGTGGTCCTCGTGGCCGTGGGTCAGCACCACGGCCACGACGTCGTCGAGCCGGTCGATGATGTGGTTGATGTCCGGGAGGATGAGGTCCACGCCCGGCTGGGTCTCCTCGGGGAAGAGCACCCCGCAGTCGACCACGAGCAGCTGCCCGTTGATCTCGAACACCGTCATGTTCCGTCCGACCTCGCCCAGCCCGCCCAACGGGACGACGCGCAGGACGTCTTGGTCGAGGGCGGGGGGAGCCGACAGGTCGGTGTGCCACTGGGTCATGGGACCCCTTTCGTCAGTCGATGGTCTCGAGGAGGGTGTCGGCGATGACCGAGCCCTTCAGGTCTGCGCGGATCAGGGCGGCCTCGGCCTCCGTGGGCGGGACGTGCGGCAGCCGCACGGTGCCGTGCGGCAGCCGGCCCTGCCACGTGAGGATCGTCTTGGCCGCGACGGCGCCGGGGGCGCGGGTCATGGTGGCGCGGACCACGGGCTCGAGCTCCAGGTGGAGCTGCTGGGCCGTGGTGAGGTCCTGGGCGCGCACGGCGTCGATGAGCCGGCGGAACTCGGCGGTGGCCACGTGGGTGGTGACGCCGATGAGCCCGGAGGCGCCGATGGCCATCCAGGGCAGGGTCAGCCCGTCGTCGCCCGAGTAGTAGAGCAGGTCCGTCTCGGCCAGCACGCGCGTCGCGGCGAACAGGTCCGCCTTGGCGTCCTTGACGGCCACGATGTTGGGGTGCCCGGACAGGGAGATCAGGGTCTCGGTGGCGATCGGGATGCCGGCGCGGCCGGGGATGTCGTAGAGCATGATCGGCAGGTCGACGGAGTCGGCGAGACTGCGGAAGTGGGCCTCGACGCCCGCCTGCGTGGGCTTGTTGTAGTACGGGGTGACGATGAGCAGCCCGTCCATGCCGAGCTTCTCGGCCGCGCGGGAGAGGTAGCGGGAGTGCTCGGTGTCGTTGGAGCCGGTGCCCGCCAGCAGGGGCACGCGGGAACCGACGGCGTCCTTGACCGCGCGGAACACGGAGAGGTTCTCCTCGTCCGTCATGGTGGAGTACTCCCCCGTGGTGCCGCACACCACGAGGCCGTCGCAGCCGTCGTCGACGAGCTGCTCGGCCACGGCCGCGGTGGCGTCCAGGTCCACGGCGCCGTCCTCGGCGAAGACGGTGATCATCGCGGTGAGCAGGGTCCCGAACAGGGGCTCGGACCGGGTCGCGGGGAGGTCGGCGGAGGAGGGCGAGGCATTGGCAGTCATGGGTGCCAGGTTACCGTCTCCACGCCGGGGCCACCGGCGGGAGGGCCGGACCGGGCCGCCGCGGCCGCGGTGACCTGCTCCCGGCCGGCCGGGCGGTGGGCGGGATCCGCGCCGTCCACGGACTCGGCCGCGACGGTCAGGCCCGCCCCTCGCCCGGGGGGTCGGCGGGCTCCACGTTGCGGGCGGGGCGCCCGCGCGAGAGGGCCACGGCGTCCCGCATCGCGGAGCGGGCGCGGGTCCGGTCCCCGGCGGCCGCGTAGGCCAGGGAGAGCCGGTACCAGTTGCGCCAGTCGCCCGGGTCCTCCTCGGTCTGCGCCCGGTAGGTCCCGAAGCGCTCGTCGGCGGCCTCCCGCACGATGCGCCCGCCGGGGGTGCGCGGGAGGTCGTCGGGCGGCAGTCCGCCCTCCTCGTGCAGGGCCCGGCCGAGCTGCTCCGTCCGCACCCCGAACAGGATCTCGCGCACCAGCGCCCACACGCCCACGGCCGGCAGCACCAGCATGGCGACGCCGAAGGCCTTGGCCATCCAGCCCTCCGTGCCCAGCAGGAGCACCGCGCGGTGCAGGCTCAGGCCCAGGTAGACGACGAGCAGCGTGACCATGGCCGCGGCGAGCAGCTTCGCCTTGCTCGTCGACTCGAGGAGCGTGAAGACGCCCGCGAAGACGAGCACCGCGAGGATCCACAGCTTCGAGCCGCCGGGGATCGGCAGCAGCCACAGGGTCAGCAGGGCCGCCGCGAGAAGGCCCCAGATCCAGGCGCGGACCGAGTCCATCGGCCCTACAGGCCCAGGTCGAGGTAGTCGTCGAGCCCGTGCGTGAGCCCCGGGTGGGAGACGACCTGCCGGACGCCGAGCACCACGCCGCTCATGAAGGAGACGCGGTCGAAGGAGTCGTGCCGGATGGTGAGCTGCTCGCCGAGGCTGCCGAGCAGCGTCTCCTGGTGGGCGACCAGTCCGCGCAGGCGCACGGAGTGCACCCGGACGTCGTCCACGAGCGCGCCGCGGGCCCCGTCCGGGTCCTGCTCGGTGGCGTCGGGCGACGGACCCACCCCCGCGGCCCGCCGCGCCTCGCCGACGAGGGCGGCCGTGCGCGCGGCCGTGCCCGAGGGGGCGTCCACCTTGTCCGGGTGGTGCAGCTCGACGATCTCGACGGACTCGAAGAACCGGGCGGCCTGAGCGGAGAAGCGCATGGCCAGGACCGCGCCGATGGAGAAGTTGGGGGCGATGAGCACGCCCACGCCCGGGTGCCGGGCGAGTAGCGCCCGGGTCCGGTCCAGGGCCTCGTGGTCCCAGCCGGTGGTGCCCACCACGCAGTGGATGCCGTGCTCCACGGCGAAGCGCACGTTGTGCTCCGTGACCGAGGGGACGGTGAAGTCGATCACGACCTGCGCGTCCGCCGCGACCAGGACCTCGAGGGAGTCCTCGTGGTCCAGCTCCGCGACGAGCTGCAGCCCGTCGGCGCGCCGGACGGCCTGCGCCGCCTCGCTGCCCATCCGGCCGCGGGCGCCGAGGACGGCGACCCTGAGCTCGGAGGCGGAGGTCGCCGCGGCGGTGGTGGTCTCGGTGGCGGTGCGCTCGGTCATGGCTCCAACTCTAGGTCACGGGACGGGTGGGGCCACCGCCGGGACGGCCGGCGGCGGCGCGCGGTCAGCGGCGGGTGGGCGCCACGATGGTGGTCACGACGGGCCCCTCGGCCAGCCACCCGGCGAGCTCACGGACCTGGTCCGGGATCACGGAGCGGACCCGGTCCAGGGACTCGTCGATGTCGAGGAACTCCCCCGACTTCAGCTCCGCGGAGCCCAGCCGGGACATCCGCGAGCCCGTGTCCTCGAGGGCGAGCACGGTGCCGCCGCCCAGCTGGCCCACGACCTTGCGCAGCTCGTCCGCCCCGATGCCGTCCTGGGCGAGCGTCTCCAGCCCGCCGGTCATGAGCGCCACGACCTCGTCGGTGCGCGCGGGCAAGCACCCGGCGTACATCCCGAAGTAGCCGGCGTCCGAGTAGGCCCCCGAGAAGGAGAACGTGCTGTAGGCCAGGCCGCGCTTCTCGCGGATCTCCTGGAACAGCCGGGAGGACATCCCGCCGCCGAGGGCCGCGTTGAGCACGGTCATCGCGAACCGGCGGTCGTCCCCGGCCACGAGCCCGGGCCGGCCGACGACCACGTTGGTCTGCTCCACGGGCCGCTCCAGGAAGTGCTCGCCCCAGTCCGGGTCCAGGGGCGCCGGGGTGCGCCCGCGCCGCGGGACGGGGGCCGCGGGGACGGCCGGGTCCCAGCCCGCGCGCCCGAGGGCCTCGGCGACGAGGGCGACGACGACGTCGTGCTCCAGCCCGCCGGCGGCCGTCACCACGAGGCCCTCGGGCCGGTAGTGGCGGCGGTAGTGCTCGACCACCGCGTCACGGGGCACCGCGAGGATCTCCTCGGGGGTGCCGCCGATGGGCCGGCCGAGGGGGTGCGTCCCCAGCACCCGCTGGGTGAACTCCTCGAAGGCGACGTCCTCGGGGTCGTCCTTGTCCATCGCGAGCTCCTCCAGGATCACCCCCCGCTCCCGCTCGAGCTCATCGGGGTCCAGGGCGGCCGACGTCACCATGTCGGTGATGACGTCGATGGACATCGGCAGGTCCTCCGCGAGCACCCGCGCGTAGTAGCACGTGTGCTCCTTGGCCGTGGCCGCGTTGGACTCCCCGCCCACCTCGTCGAAGGCCTCTGCGATCTGCAGCGCCGAGCGCCGCTCGGTGCCCTTGAACAGCAGGTGCTCCAGGAAGTGCGTGGAGCCCAGCCGGCCCGGCTGCTCGTCCCGGGAGCCGACGCCGACCCAGAAGCCGACCGTCACGGCCCGCTGGGCGGGCATCCGCTCGGTGAGCACCCGGGTGCCGCACGGCAGCACGGTGCGGCGGACCACGTTGCCGCCGGCGCCCTCGTGAAGGGTGTGGCTGAAGCCCGCGGCGGCCGTGGTCAGGGCCGCGGCCGCGGCGGAGGGGGAACTGCGGGGAACCGCCGAGAGGCGGGCGTCCGGGCCCGGGGTGCTCCCCGGGCCGCGGTCGCCCGCCTCCAGCGGCAGATCGACTGCCGTCATCCGGTGCTGCTGCTTTCTGTGCTCGTGCGGTGCCGTGCGCGGGACGGGCCCGGCTCAGGCCTCGGAGGCGTCGTCGTCCTCGGCGGGGACGTTCGGCTCCTCGGCGACCACGGGCGCCAGGGACAGCTTGCCGCGGTCGTCGACCTTGGTGATCTCCACCTGGACCTTCTGGCCCACGCCGAGGACGTCCTCGACGTCGGTGACGCGCTTGCCCTCGTTGAGCTTGCGCAGCTCCGAGATGTGCAGGAGGCCGTCCTTGCCGGGGGTGAGGGAGACGAAGGCGCCGAAGGTCGTGGTCTTGACCACGGTGCCCAGGTAGCGCTCGCCGATCTCGGGGACCTGCGGGTTGGCGATCGCGTTGATCGCCGCGCGGGCCGCCTCGGCCGAGGGTCCGTCGGTGGCGCCGATGTAGACGGTGCCGTCGTCCTCGATCGAGATGTCGGTGCCGGTGTCCTCCTGGATCTGGTTGATCATCTTGCCCTTGGGGCCGATGACCTCGCCGATCTTGGAGACGGGGACGGTCACGGAGATCACGCGCGGCGCGAACTCGCTCATCTCGTCGGGCTGGTCGATGGCCGCGTTGAGCACCCCGAGGATGTGCAGCCGGGCCTCGCGGGCCTGCGTCAGCGCGGCGTCCAGCACCGAGGAGGGGATCCCGTCGAGCTTGGTGTCGAGCTGGATCGCGGTCACGAACTCGGCGGTGCCGGCCACCTTGAAGTCCATGTCGCCCAGCGCGTCCTCGGCGCCCAGGATGTCGGTCAGCGCGGCGTAGCGGGTCTCCCCGTCCACCTCGTCCGAGACCAGGCCCATGGCGATGCCGGCCACCGGTGCGCGCAGGGGCACGCCGGCGTTGAGCAGCGACAGGGTCGAGGCGCACACGGAGCCCATCGACGTGGAGCCGTTGGAGCCCAGCGCCTCGGAGACCTGGCGGATGGCGTAGGGGAACTCCTCGCGGGAGGGCAGCACCGGGGTGATGGCCCGCTCGGCCAGCGCGCCGTGGCCGATTTCGCGGCGCTTCGGTGAGCCCACGCGGCCGGTCTCGCCGGTGGAGTACGGGGGGAAGTTGTAGTGGTGCACGTAGCGCTTGTGCTTGACGGGGGACAGCGAGTCGATCTGCTGCTCCATCTTCAGCATGTTCAGCGTGGTCACGCCCATGATCTGCGTCTCGCCGCGCTCGAAGATCGCGGAGCCGTGCACGCGGGGCAGGACCTCGACCTCGGCGGTGAGCTGGCGGATGTCCGTCAGGCCGCGGCCGTCGATGCGCACCTGCTCGGTGAGGATCCGCTGGCGCACGGTCTGCTTGGTCAGCGCCTGGTAGGCGCCGTTGACCTCGTCCCGGCGGTCGGCGAAGGGCTTGCCCTCGCCGGTCAGCTCGGCCAGGGTGCTCTGGTGCAGCTCGTCGGTCGCGACCTCGCGCTCCTGCTTGGCGGCGATCGAGTACACCTCGGCGAGCTTGGTGCCGACGGAGGCCGCGACGGCCTCCTTGACGTCGTCGCCGAAGCCGCCGAAGCGGGGCAGCTCCAGGTCCGGCTTGCCGGCGCGGGCCTTGAGGTCGGCCTGGGCGTCGCACAGGGCCTTGATGGCCGGCTTGGCGGCCTCGAGGCCCTGGGCCACGAGCTCCTCGGTGGGGGCCACGGCGCCGTTGTTCTTGATCAGGTTCCAGGAGTTGTCGGTGGCCTCGGCCTCGACCATCATGATCGCGACGTCCTCGGAGCCGTCCTTGCCGGTGACGACGCGGCCGGCCACGGCCATGTCGAACACGGCGTTCTCGAGCTGCGAGTGCTTCGGGAAGGCGACCCACTGGTGCTGGCCGTTCTCGCCGGCCATGAGGGCCACGCGCACGCCGCCGACGGGACCCTGGAAGGGCATCCCCGACAGGGTCGTGGCCATCGACGCGGCGTTGATCGCCACGGTGTTGTAGATCTCGTCCGGGTTGATGGACAGGATCGTGACGACGACCTGCACCTCGTTGCGGATGCCCTTGCCGAAGGCGGGGCGCAGCGGGCGGTCGATGAGCCGGCAGGTGAGGATCGCGTCGGTGGAGGGGCGGCCCTCGCGGCGGAAGAACGAGCCCGGGATGCGCCCGGCGGCGTACATCCGCTCCTCGACGTCGACCGTCAGGGGGAAGAAGTCGAAGCCCTCGCGGGGGGACTTGCCGACCGTGGTGGCCGCGAGCATGGTGGTGTCCTCGTCGATGGAGACGAGGGTGGAGCCGGCGGCCTGCTTGGCGAGGCGGCCGGTCTCGAAGCGCACGACGCGCTTTCCGTAGGAGCCGTTGTCGATGACGGCTTCGGCGTACTGGATCTCGGGACCCTCCAAGGGTCACCTCCGTTTCGTGTCCGCGGGACCGTCCGCGCGTCACCCGGTCTTCGATCGAGATCCACGGAAGGGCCGGGGCCGCAGGGGCCGTCCGGTGTCCGGAGATCACTACCGAGGACCGCGAATGATCGGCGCGGTGGCCCCGTCTGGTGTTCGATGGTGCTGTCTGTGGTGGTGTGACGAACCCGTCCGGCTGCTGTGCCGTGCGGGGGTGGTGCTCGGCGGCGTCCTCCCGTTGCCGGGCGGACGCCGCCGGGTGCCGACTAGCGGCGCAGGCCGAGCCGCTCGATGAGCGTGCGGTAGCGCGTGATGTCGGTGTCGCGCAGGTAGGTCAGCATGCGGCGACGGCGACCCACCAGGGCCATCAGGCCGCGGCGGGTGTGGTGGTCGTGCTTGTGCTGCTTCAGGTGCTCCGTCAGATCGGCGATCCGGCGGGTCAGGACCGCGATCTGCACCTCGGGCGAACCGGTGTCGCCCTCGTGGGTCGCGAAGTCCTTGATGATCTCCTGCTTGATGGCGGCGTCGAGTGCCACGTGTAACTCCGTTCGAGTCAGTACCGTGCGGCCCGGACGACGGGCTCGCCGCCGGGTCCCGGGAGCGCCCCGGGGGCCCGACAACCACGGACTGCAGTCGGACCGTCGTCCAGTCTAGCGGACCCGGGCGCGCCGCCCCACCCCTGGCGGCGCGGCGCGCTGCGCTGGGACTCCCCCGGTCCGTGGGCCAAGATGGGAGGGGCACGACGGCGGGGGCCCGGCGCACGGGCGTCCGGTGGCCGCGACGGGACCAGAAGGACGAGACGAGCAGCACGAGACGAGCAGGAGCAGCGCGTGAGCAAGGACGAGAAAGGCGGGCGGGGCCTGGTGGTCGCCGACCGCACGCACACGATGCGGGACGGCCGGCGGATTCCCGCGATCGGGCTGGGCACCTACCCGATGGACGACGCCGAGGCCGAGGTGAACGTCGCCGAGGCCCTGATGCTGGGGTACCGGATGGTCGACACCGCGGTGAACTACGGCAACGAGACCGGCGTGGGGCGCGCGGTCGCGGCGGCCGGCGTGCCGCGCGACGAGCTGTTCCTCACCACCAAGCTGCCGGGCCGGGACCACGGCACGGACTCCGTGCGCCGGTCGCTGGAGGGCTCCCTCCGGCGCCTGGGCACCGACCACGTGGACCTCTACCTCATCCACTGGCCGAACCCCTCGGTCGGCCGGTACGTCGAGACCTGGCGGACGATGCTGGAGCTGCAGCAGGAGGGACTCGTCCGCTCGGTGGGGGTGTCCAACTTCACGCCCGCCCACATCCGGCGCCTGGTCGAGGAGACCGGCGGGACGCCGGCGGTCAACCAGGTGGAGCTGCACCCGCAGTACCAGCAGGAGCGGCTGCGGGAGTTCCACGAGGAGCACCGCATCATCACCCAGGCCTGGTCCCCGCTGGGCCGCAAGACCGACCTGCTCCAGCACGACTGGATCGCGCGGATCGCCCGGCGGACCGGCCGCACCCCGGCGCAGGTCGTGCTCCGCTGGCACCTGCAGTCGCACACCGTGCCGGTCCCGAAGAGCTCCGACCCCCGGCGCATGGCCGAGAACCTCGACGTCCTCGACTGGGAGCTGGACGAGGAGCAGATGCACCGGATGCAGATGCTGCACACGGGGATCAGCGGGTCCGGCTACGACCCGAACACGCACCAGGAGATGTGAGGGCAGGCAGCGGGCGGGCCGGGGCTCAGGCCTCGGCCGCCAGGATCTCCCGGGTCTGCTCGACGTCGTCGTCCATCTGCGCCACGAGCTTGTCGACGCCCTCGTAGGCGACCATCCCGCGCAGCCGGGCGACGAACTCCACGACCACTTCCTGACCGTAGAGGTCGAAGTCCTCGACCCGCTCCTCGGGGCGGTCGATGACGTGCGCCTCGACCTGCCGGGGCACGTTCTCGAACGTGGGGTTGGACCCCACGGAGATCGCGGTGGGCCAGCGCGTGCCGTGGGCGTCGACCAGCCACCCGGCGTACACCCCGTCCGCGGGGACGAACCCGGCCGCGTCCGGGGACAGGTTGGCCGTGGGGTACCCGAGCTCCCGCCCGCGGGCGGCCCCGTGGACCACCTCGCCGCGCATCCGGTGGTGGCGCCCGAGCAGCCGGGCCGCCGCGTGCACGTCCCCGGCCTCCAGGCAGGCGCGGATCCACGTGGAGGAGCACCGCCGCCCCCCGGCAGCGGTCGGGGCGTGCTCCGGGTGCTCCTCGTGCAGGGGGTCCAGCAGGTCGTCGACCACCCGGACCTCGAACCCGTGGCGCCGCCCGAGCTCCCGGAGCGTGTCGATGTTGCCGGAGTTGTCCTTGCCCAGGCGCGTGTCCTCGCCCACCACCAGGCAGCCCGCCCCGAGCGGCCCCACGAGGGTGCCCAGCACGAACTGCTCGGTGGACTGCTCCGCGAGCTCGAGGGTGTACTCCAGCACGAGGGCGGCGTCCGCGCCGGCCCGCTCGAGGGCGTCCAGCTTGTCCTCGGTGCCCATGATCAGACCCGGGTGGCTCCCGGGGCGGTGCACCTGCGCCGGGTGCGGGTCGAAGGTCACGACCACCGACGCCCAGCCCCGCTCGCGGGCGGAGTCGACGAGCTGGGACAGCACCCGCTGGTGGCCCCGGTGGACACCGTCGAAATTGCCGATGGTGACCACCGACGGGCCGAAGCCCGGGGGGACGTCAGAGAGATCTCGCCAGCGGAACACGGTTCTCCTCGCAGGAACGGGACAGGCAGGTCAGGGTCGGGGCGCGGCGGGCCGAGGCGGCCCGCCCGGGTGCTCCGGGCGCGCGGCGGCCGGGGACGGCGGGCCGTCCCACGGGGCCTGCGGGGAGCGGGGGTCCTCCGCGCCGAGGGTCAGGATCCAGGCGTCCACCGAGGTCCCGCGCTGCTCCATGAACCCGTCGATCCGCACCGGGGAGCGGAAGCCCAGCCGCCAGGCGAGCTTCCGGCTGGCCCAGTTGGGGACCTTCGCCATCCAGTAAGCATAGGTGAGGCCCAGGGTCCCGAAGGCGTGCTCGAGCAGCAGCCGGCAGGCGGCCTCCGCGGTCCCGGTGCCGCGGGCGTGGGGGCCGAAGTTGAGCCCCACGTCCGCGGTGGTCCCCCGCAGCGCGTTGAGCCCCACCGTCCCGTGCAGCCGGTCGGTCCGGGCGTCCGCGACCGCCCAGTTGTACTCGCGGCCGGCGCGCCAGGCGGTGGGGACGAACTCCTCGACGTACCAGCGGGCATCGGCCTCCGTGTAGCCCAGGGGCACGGTGGTGAACTCCGCGGCCGCGGGGTCCGCGCAGTTGCGGGCCAGCTGCGGGACGTCGCGCTCCTCGAGCCGGCGCAGCACCACGGTGCCGTCGGTGAGCACGGGGACGTCGTAGTCCTCGGCGCCGTCGGGGCGTACGGGCATCGGCGGGGATCCTTTCGGGAGTCGTGCGGCACGGGGCGCTCCGGCCCGCGACCGAGCCTACCCGGTGCGTGCCGGGGCGCAGCGCCGGACGGCGGCAGGTCAGGCGGGTGGGTGCCCGCCCCGGGGCCGGGACCGACGCAGCCAGGCGAGGCCGACCACCGGCAGCACCAGGGGGACGTAGCCGTAGTCCCGCCCGAAGTGGGACCACACGCTGGCCTCGGGGAACAGCCCCGGGGCGAGCACCGACAGCGCGCCCACGCCGAGCACGCCGAGCAGCTCGACGGCCACGGCGGCCGTGGCCAGCCGGTGCCAGCGGGGGCCGGGCCGGGCCAGGGCCACGGTGGCCACCACGTAGACGGCCGCGGCGAACGCGGAGAGCAGGTACGGCAGGGGCGCGGCCCCGAAGTCGGTCGCGATCTGGTAGAGCGAGCGGACCCCGGCCGAGAGGGAGAAGACGGCGTAGACCACGACGACCAGCCGGCCGAAGCCCGAGGACTTGCGGTCGCCGCGGGCCGTGGCGGCGCGCGGCCCGAAGCGCTGCTGCAGCCGGGTGGGGCCGTTCTGCGGGGACTGGTGCGTCATCGGGACGTCTCCTGCGGGGTCGTGGCGGTCCGGGGGCGGGTGCGGGGGCTCATTGGTAGTACCAGATGTAGTTCATCCGGTACACCATGATCGCGACCACGGGTCCCGCGGCCGCGAGCACCCAGTTGGACCAGCTCGAGCGCTCCACGAGCGACCACACGAAGGTTCCGGCCGGGATGAGCAGGGCGGTCAGCAGGTAGCCCCAGTACTCCAGGGCCGATCCGGTGGGACCGGGGCCCAGCACCTGCATCACGACCGTGCCCACGGCGTAGACCAGCAGGAACGCCTCGAGCAGCAGCACGGAGCCCTGAGTCCAGTCGTCGGGCCGCCGTCCGCGCAGGGCCTGCACGGCGCACACGAGGAAGGAGAGGCCGCCCAGCAGCGCCGCGGCCCAGAACCAGCCGTCGTAGCCCCAGAGCATCAGTGCTCCTCCCGGGAGGCCTCCGGCGAGGGAAACCGCTCCCCCGGCAGGAAGACGAGGACGGGCTTGGCGGTGCGCTCGCCACGGTGTCCGCGGTCGCACAGCAGGGCCACGAGCCGCCCGTCGGGGGCGAAGCCGGCCGTGACCGCGTCGTTGTCGAGCGGACCCTCGCCGGCGTCCGCGGCGCTGGGCCCGATCCGGCGGCCGTGGGCGACGTCCTCGGCCTCCGCGGTGCTCAGCGGGCGGGCGGGGAACAGCCCGGCGGCGGCCTCCTCGAGGCTCGTCACGGGCAGCGGCCGGCCGGCGGCCACCGCAGCGGCGAGCTCGTCGAGGGTCGAGGCGTCCTCGAGGGTCCACGCGCCCACCCGGGTGCGGCGCAGCGCCGTCAGGTGACCGCCCACGCCGAGGCCGGCGCCGAGGTCCCGGGCCAGGGCCCGGACATAGGTGCCGGAGCTGCAGGTCACGGTGACCTCGGCGTCGAGGACCGCCCGCCCGGCGTCGTCGGCGGTGCGCACGAGCCGGTGCACGGCGAACTCGGAGACGGTGACGGGGCGCGCGGCGAGCTCCACGTCCTGCCCGGCGCGCACCTGGGCGTAGGCGCGGCGGCCCTCCACCTTGATGGCGCTGACCTTCGCGGGGACCTGCTGGATGTCCCCGGTGAGCCGGGCGACGCCGGCGGCCACCGCGTCCTCGTCCACCGCGGCGACGGCCCCGGGGTCGGCGACGTCGAGGACCTCTCCCTCGGCGTCGTCGGTCACGGTGGCCACGCCGAGCCGGATCGTCGCCGCGTACGTCTTGTGCTGCCCGACGACCCAGGTCAGCAGGCGGGTGGCCCGGTCGACGCCGAGGACCAGCACGCCCGTGGCCATGGGGTCCAGGGTCCCGGCGTGGCCGACCTTGCGGGTGCCCGCGAGACGGCGGGTGCGGGCGACGACGTCGTGGCTGGTCCAGCCGGCGGGCTTGTCCACGACCACGAGCCCGGACGGCGTCGGCAGCGACGGGTCCGGGCTCGGGACGTCAGGATTCGTGCGGGTCACGTCCCCGGTGCCTCCGCGTGCTCAGCGGTCCGGGGAGGACTCGTCGTCCTCCTCGGCCGGCTTCCGGTAGGGGTCCTCCCCGGCGGCCCAGCTGGCGCCGGCGGCCTGGGCGGCGACCTCGGCGTCCTTCTCCCTGGCGGCGCGCAGCACCTCCTCGAGGTGGGAGGCGTTGACCGGGATCTCGTCCGGGACGAAGGTCAGGGTGGGGGTCAGGCGGGCCGTGATGTTGCGGCCGACCTCGCTGCGCAGGACGCCCTTGGCGGACTCCAGGGCGGCGCGGGTGCTCTCCTGCTCCTCCGCGGTGCCGAACACCGTGTAGTACAGGGTGGCGTGCTGGAGGTCGTTGGTGACGCGGGCGTCCGTGATGGTCACGAAGCCCAGCCGGGGGTCCTTGACCCGGCGCTCGAGCGCCTGGGCCACGACGACCTTGATCCGGTCTGCGAGTCGGGCGGCGCGTGCTGCGTCGGCCATGGTGGGTGCTCCTCGGGTCGGGACGGGGTGGTGCTCGGTGTCGTGCTGGCATCGAGGCGGGAACCGGGCTGGAACGGGGGCGGCGGCACGGGCGGGCGCT
>NZ_BAAAOA010000005.1:140059-152999 GCF_039530085.1 Kocuria aegyptia | reverse complement strand
GGGCCCGCCCGTGCCGCCGCGGGTGTCCCGCGCGCGGGGCGCGGGACTCGGGACGGGTCAGGCGCGCGGCTTCTCGCGCATCTCCCACGTCTCGATGAGGTCGCCCTCGTGGATGTCGTTGAAGGAGCCGAGTCCGATACCGCACTCGTAGCCCTCGCGGACCTCGGTCGCGTCGTCCTTGAACCGGCGCAGCGAGTCGATCGAGAGGTTGTCCGCCACGACGCTGCCGTCCCGGACGAGCCGGGCCTTGGAGTTGCGGCGGATGGTGCCCTTGGTGATGTAGGCACCGGCGATGTTGCCCCACTTGGAGGAGCGGTACACCTCGCGGATCTCGGCGGTGCCGAGCGCCACCTCCTCGTACTCCGGCTTGAGCATGCCCTTGAGCGCGCTCTCGACGTCGTCGATCGCGTTGTAGATCACCGAGTAGAACTTCATCTCGACGCCCTCGCGGTCGGCCAGTTCCGTCACGCGCTCGGCGGGACGGACGTTGAAGCCGATGATGATCGCGTTGTCCACGGTCGCCAGGTTGACGTCGTTCTGGGTGATGGCGCCGACGCCGCGGTGGATGACCCGCAGCTGGACCTCCTCGCCCACGTCGATCTTGAGCAGGGAGTCCTCGAGGGCCTCCACGGCACCGGACACGTCGCCCTTGATGATGAGGTTGAGCGTGTCGATCTTGCCGGCGGCCACGGCCTCGTCGAAGGACTCGAGCGTGATCCGCTTGCGGCGCTTGGCGAGCAGGGCGTTGCGGTCCGCCGCCTGGCGCTTCTCGGCGATCTGGCGCGCGGTGCGCTCCTCCGGGGTGGAGAGGAACGTGTCGCCCGCCCGGGGCACGGAGTCCAGGCCCAGGACCTGCACGGGCCGCGAGGGACCCGCCTCCTCGACGGACTGCCCGTTCTCGTCGAACATGGCGCGCACACGGCCGTACGCGGCACCGGCGACGATCGCGTCGCCGACGTGCAGCGTGCCGGACTGCACGAGCACGGTCGAGACCGCACCGCGCCCCTTGTCCAGGTTCGCCTCGATGGCCACGCCGCGGGCGTCCTTGTTCGGGTTCGCCGACAGCTCGAGCGCCCCGTCCGCGGTCAGCACGATCGCGTCCAGCAGGTCGTCGATGTTGAGGTTCTGGCGCGCGGAGACGTCGACGAACATGGTGTCGCCGCCGTACTCCTCGGGGACCAGGCCGTACTCGGTGAGCTGGCCGCGGATCTTCTCCGGGTTCGCCTCGGGCTTGTCGATCTTGTTGACCGCCACCACGATCGGCACGCCGGCGGCCTGGGCGTGGTTGAGCGCCTCGACCGTCTGCGGCATGACGCCGTCGTCCGCGGCGACCACGAGCACGGCGATGTCCGTCACCTGGGCACCACGGGCACGCATGGCGGTGAACGCCTCGTGGCCCGGGGTGTCGATGAACGTGATCTGCCGCTCCTGGCCGTCGACCTCGGTGGCGATCTGGTAGGCGCCGATGTGCTGGGTGATGCCACCGGCCTCCCCCTCGATCACCTTGGTGTTGCGGATCGCGTCGAGCAGGCGGGTCTTGCCGTGGTCGACGTGGCCCATGACGGTGACGACCGGAGGACGCGCCTCGAGGACGTCGTCGCCCTCGGCCGCGGCCTCGGCCTCCAGGTCGATGTCGAAGGACTCGAAGAGCTCGCGCTCCTCGTCCTCCGGCGAGACGACCTGGATCCGGTACCCGAGCTCGGCGCCCAGCAGCTGGAAGGTCTCCTCGTCGAGGGACTGCGTCTGCGTGGCCATCTCACCGAGGTGGATGAGCACCGTGACGAGGGAGGCCGGGTTCGCGTTGATCTTCTCGGCGAAGTCCGTCAGCGACGCGCCGCGGCGCAGGCGCACCACCGTGGTGCCGTCGCCGTGGGGCACGGAGACGCCACCGACGGACGGGGCCTTCATCTGCTCGAGCTCCTGGCGCTTCGCCCGCTTCGACTTGCGCTGCTTGCCACGGGCACCGCCGCGCCCGAAGGCGCCCTGGGTGCCGCCGCGGCCACCGCGGCCCGGGCCGCCGCCGGGACGGGAGAACCCGCCCCCGCCGCCACCGGGACCGCCGCGGCGGGGACCTGCGCCGCCGCCGGCCGGCCGGGAGCCGATCGGGGCCACGCCGGTGGTGTGACCGGGCATCATGTTCGGGCTGGGCCGGGCCCCACCGGGGCGGGGACCGCCCTGGGGACGGGGACCGCCCTGGCCCTGCGGACGGGGACCGCCCTGGCCCTGCGGACGGGGACCGCCCTGGCCCGGGCCCTGACCCTGACCCTGACCCTGCGGGCGGGGGCCGCCCTGGCGCTCGGGACGGCCCGAGCGCATGCCCTGCTGGGCGGCGAACGGGTTGTTGCCCGGGCGCGGTCCGGCCGGGCGGGGAGCACCCGGGCGCGGCGCGGCCGAGCCCGGACGGGGCGCGTTGCCACCGGGGCGCGGCGCGGCGGAGCCGGGACGCGGCGCTCCGCTGCGGCCCATGCCCTGCTGGCTGGCGAACGGGTTGTTGCCCGGGCGCGGGCCCGGGGCGGGTGCCTTGGCACCCGGGGACGCCGGGCGCTGCGGCGCGGACCGCTCCGGGGCCGACCGCTCCGGGGCGGAGGGCTGCTCGGGGGACCGCTGCTCGGGCGCCTTCGCGGCGGGCCGCTGCTCGGCGGCCTTCTCGGGCGCCCGCTCCGGTGCCTTCTCGGCGGGCTTGCCGGCCGCCGGGCCCGGTGCGGGCGCACTGGCACCGGGCCGGGGCGCGGTGCTGGGCTTCGACGCGGGCCTGCCGGCGGGCGCCGCGGCAGCGGGCTTCTCCGCCCGGCCGGCGAGGGCGGAGCGCAGCTTCTTGGCGACGGGCGGCTCGACGGTCGAGGACGCGCCTCGGACGAACTCACCCAGGGTCTGAAGCGTGGAAATCGCTTCCTTGGACGTTATTCCGAGCTCTTTCGCGAGCTCGTGAACGCGGGGCTTGGCCACTTCTCTCCTGTCTCGGTTCGCACCGAAACAGGCACGAACCACTTATTTTCCGTTGAGGCTCCCGGAGCATCGGCCGTCGAGGACGGCGCGGGGTCGCGGGAGGCCGTTGGCAGAGCACAACGAAGCACTCATCGCTGGGCACTCATCGGTTTTCCATCGGTTCTCTGACTCGCTTTCCAGTTCTTCACCCGCGTACGGACGTGGTCACCGGTCCGGTCGGACCGCGCGGGCTGCCGTCCGGGGACGGCTGTGGTCGGCACTCGTGCGCCCGGTCACCGGGCGGCCCCCGTGGACAGCAGGGCGGCCAGTGCGGGGGCGACCGCCTCCGTGTCCACGACTGCCCGGAACGCACGCCGGAAGGCGCGCCGGCGCAGGGCCGAGTCCAGGCACTCGTGGGAGGGGTGGAGCCAGGCTCCGCGACCGCCGAGGCGCCCGGTCCGGTCGACCACGGCCCGGAGGCCGCCGTCGGTCGGTTCGGTCACCACACGTACGAGCTGGTCAGGGTGTTCGGTGGTCCGGCATCCGATGCACGTGCGACGGGAGTCTGCACTCACTCGTTCGCTGCTCCTCGTCTCGCGCCGGGACGTCGGGGACGTCCCGCGCGGGCCGGGAAACGGCGCCGGACAGGGACCACCAACGGTCTGACCGCTGTCCAGTCTATCCCGGGGACCGCCCTGGGCCGAAACCGGGCGCGCGAGGGGACCTCGGGGCCGCCCCCGGGGGGCGGTACGGACCCTGGCGCGGCGGGGCTCAGCCGCGCTCGGCGGCCTTCGACTCCGGGACGATGTCGATCTTCCAGCCGGTGAGCTTCGCGGCCAGACGGGCGTTCTGCCCCTCCTTGCCGATGGCCAGGGACAACTGGGTGTCGGGGACGACGGCGCGGGAGGAGCGGGCCCGCTCGTCGAGCACGCTCACCCGGGACACCTTGGCCGGGGACAGGGCGTTGGCGATGCAGCGGGCCGGGTCGTCGGACCAGTCGACGATGTCGATCTTCTCGTCGTGCAGCTCGTTCATCACGGCGCGCACGCGGGAGCCCATCTCCCCGATGCAGGCGCCCTTGGCGTTGATCCCGGACTGGGTGGCGCGCACGGCGATCTTGGTGCGGTGCCCGGCCTCGCGGGCGATCGCCATGATCTCCACGGAGCCGTCGGCGATCTCCGGCACCTCCATCTCGAACAGGCGGCGGACCAGGTCCGGGTGGGAGCGCGAGAGCGTGATGGACGGGCCCTTCATCCCGCGCTTGACCTCGACGACGAAGGCGCGGATGCGGGCGCCGTGCGGGTACTTCTCGCCGGGGGCCTGCTCGTGCGGGGGCAGCACGCCCTCCACGGTGCCGAGGTCGACCTGGACCATGTGCGGGTTGTGCCCCTGCTGGATCTGCCCGGAGACGATCTCGCCCTCACGGCCCTTGAAGTGCCCCAGGACGGCGTCGTCCTCGACGTCGCGCAGCCGCTGGAGGATGACCTGGCGCGCCGTGGAGGCGGCGATCCGCCCGAACCCGGCCGGGGTGTCGTCGAACTCCCCGACCGCCTCGCCGTCCTCGTCCAGCTCGGGGGCCCAGATGGTGACGTGGCCGGTCTTGCGCTCGATCTCGGCGCGCGCCCCCGGCAGCGCGCCGGGGGTCTTGTGGTAGGCCAGCAGGAGGGCCTGCTCGATGGTGGGGATGAGCAGGTCCACGGGGATGTCGCGCTCACGCTCCAGCAGTCGGAGGGTGCTCATATCGATGTCCATGTCCGGCCTTCCTCACCTGACGACCCCGGGGACGGAGCAGCGCACCGTCGGGGTGACGGAACGCCGCCGCGGGTCGTGCTCGCGCACTCGTCGTCGCCCTCGGCTGTCGTCGCACTACGGACCGCGGCGCCGGTGGGCGCCGCGGCGTCAACGGCACATCTTACACTCGTGCCGGAGCGGGGCGGGCCGCTCAGTCCGTGAACTCGACCTCCACCTTGGCCCGGCGCACGGCGCCGAAGGCCCAGCGCTCGGGGTCGAGCAGCCGGGGCGGCATGCCCTTCTTCACCTGGTGGCTGCGCTGCAGGACCACGCCGTCCTGGTCGGCCTCGAGCAGTCGGGCCGTGAACTTCTCGCCCTCCACCGGGGTGACGCGCACCAGCCGGCCGATCGAGCGGCGCCAGTGCCGCGGGGCCACGAGCTCCCGCGTGGCCCCCGGGGAGGACACCTCCAGCTCGTAGGCGGAGCCCGGCACGGGGTCCGTGCGGTCGAGGACGTCGGACACGGCACGGGAGACGGCGGCGATCCGGTCGATGTCCACACTGTCGGTGCTGTCCTCCGGGAGGTCCACGAGCACCTGCAGCACGAGACCGCTGCCGGCGGGCTTCAGGGCGACGTCCTCCAGGACGAGCCCCGACTCCTCCACCGCGGGGCCGATCAGCTCGGCCAGCCGGTGGTCGTCGGGTCCGGGGGTGCTGTGCTCGCTCACGGGGTCTCCTCGTGCTGTCGGGACGGCGGGGTCGGTCCTGGAAATCCTATGATGGACGCGGCCCTCCGCCGTCCTCCGCCCCGTCCCCCAGGAGCCTCCCGGTGACCGATCCCCGCACGCCCGCACGCCGGGCGCTCCCGCTGCTGCTGGGGATCCTGCTCGGGACCGGCGCCGCCGGGGCGTGGTGGCTGGACCACGGCCGTCCGGTGCCCCCGGACGAGATCGTGCGCGCCGACGCGTGGCTGCGCACCGAGGCGCTGCTCGAGGACCCCTCCCCGGGCCCGGCGCCCGCCGCCGCGTGGCAGGACGTGCGCGCGGACCTGGCCCGGCAGCTCGAGGCCCTCGGTCCCGCGCCCGACGACCGCACGAGCGCCGCCGCCCGCGCGCAGCGCCCCTCCCCCGCCGCCGGCCCGGACGCCGCAGGGGCCCGGGACGCGGGCGCCGCGGCGTCCGCGGCGCTGCGGTCGACGGCGGCGGCCCTGACCGGGGACGCCCTCGCCGCCGAGGACCCCGCCCTGGCACGGGTGCTCGCCGCGGCGGCGGTCTCGCGCACCACGGCGGCCCGGCAGCTGGACGGGCCCGGGTCCCCGGCACCGGCCGGCGCCGACCTGTGCGAGGCGGGCGGGGACCCGGCCCCCGGCGGGGCGACCGCTCCCGGCGCCGTCCTGTGGTCGGCGCTGGACCGTGCCGGCTACGCCTTCGAGGCCCTGGCCGCCCATGCCGGGACGGTTCCGGACGGTGCTGCCGCGGACGCCGCCCCGCCCGGCGCCGGGCTGCCGGACCGGGCCCGGCAGGACCTCCAGGAACTCCTCGAGGTCCCGTCCGCCCGGCGGGTGCTCGCGGCCGACCCGGGGCTGCCGGCGGGTGCCTACGTCCTGCCCGGCGATCTGCGGGAGCACCCCGGCCGGGTCGCGGACACGGCGGCCCGGGACGTGCAGGACGCCGCCGCGCACGTCCTGGCCCGCGGGGACGCCGGCACGCGGTGCTGGGCGCTCGTGGCCCTGGAACGGGCGACCGCGCTGCGCGCCGGGATCACGGGCGAGATCGACGCCCTGCCCGGCGTGGTCCACGACGACCCGTCGCCGTGACCCCGCGCCCGGGGGCGGCTCAGGCTCCCCGCAGGACGTCGATCCCCAGCTTGAGGATGAGCAGCGTGACCACGGAGAGGAACACGACCCGGATGAAGCGGCTGCCGCGGGCCACCGCGGTGCGCGCCCCGAGGTAGCCGCCGAGCATGTTGGACACCCCCAGGACGAGTCCCAGGCCCCACAGCACCGACCCGTGGCCGAAGAAGAAGACGAGCGCGCCCACGTTGGTGGCGAGGTTGACGATCTTCGCCTTCGCGCTCGCGGCCAGGAAGCTGTAGCCCAGCAGCGTGATCATGGCGATGACGAGGAACGAGCCCGTGCCCGGGCCCATCACGCCGTCGTAGAAGCCGATGACGGCGCCGATCAGCATCGCGGTGCCGTAGTGCCGGGCCCCGCTGTGACGCAGCTCCGTGAGCTGCCCGACGGTCGGCCGGGCGACGGTGAACAGGAGCACGGCCACCAGCGCGGCGAGGATGATCGGGCGGAACACCGCCTCGGGCAGGGACGCGGCCAGCGCCGCCCCGCCGAAGCTGCCGGCCAGCGCGACACCGGCCATGGGCAGGGCGGTGCGCAGATCGGGGGACGTGCGCCGGTAGAACGTCAGGGCGCTCGTCGCGGTGCCGAACACGGAGCCCATCTTGTTGGTGGCCAGGGCCTGGACGGGGCTGATCCCCGGGACCATCAGCACCACGGGCAGCTGCAGCAGGCCCCCACCGCCGACCACGGCGTCGACGAACCCCGCGGCGAGCCCTGCGGCCACCAGCAGGGCGACGACGCCGGGGTCCATCTGCTCCAGGCCCGAGGCCCCGAGCCAGGCGCCGAGCCCCTGCACGGGCTCAGCCGCGCACGGACGCGGCGACCGCCGCGGCGACGCCGTCCCGGGCGATGTCCTCGCTGCTGCCGCTCGCGCGGTCCTTGAGCTCGAGGACGCCGTCCTTGAGGCCGCGGCCCACGACCAGGACGGTGGGCACGCCGAGCAGCTCGGCGTCGCCGAACTTCACGCCCGGGGAGACCTTCGGCCGGTCGTCGAAGAGCACCTCGAGCCCCTCCGCCTCGAGCTCAGCCACGACCTTCTCGGCCTCCTCCAGCACTTCGGGGCCCTTGCCGGTGGCGACCACGTGGACGTCCGCGGGGGCGACCTGGCGGGGCCAGAGCAGTCCCTTGTCGTCGTGGTAGGCCTCGGCCAGGGCGGCCACCGCGCGGGTGACACCGATCCCGTAGGAGCCCATGGTCACGGTGACGAGCTTGCCGTTGCGGTCCAGGACCTTCAGCCCCAGCGCCTCCGCGTACTTGCGGCCCAGCTGGAAGATGTGGCCCATCTCGATGCCGCGGGCGGCCTCGAGCGGACCGGAGCCGTCCGGCGCGGGGTCCCCCGCCAGGACCTCGGCGCACTCGAGGACGCCGTCCCAGGCGAAGTCGCGCCCGGCCGTGAGGTCGTAGACGTGCTGGCCGGCCACGTTCGCGCCGGTGATCCAGCGGGTGCCGCGGACCACGCGCGGGTCCACGAAGAAGGGGATGCCGGTCGTGGACCTCTCGCCGAGCACGGCCTGGTCGAGGGACAGGCCCGGACCGATGTAGCCCTTGACCAGCAGGGGGCAGCTGCGCAGGTCCTCGTCGCCGGCCTGCTCCACGAGCAGCTCGCCGGAGACGTCCAGGGCGGCGCCGATGCCGGCCTCGATGCGCTTGAGGTCCACGGCGCGGTCGCCGGGCAGGCCGACGGCCACGAGCCGGCGCGCGCCGTCGGGCAGCACGACCGCGAGCACCACGTTCTTGAGGGTGTCGCCGGCCGTCCAGGGCCCCTCGGCGCGCGGGTGCAGCTCGTTGGAGCGCTGCACGAGCGTGTCGATCGTGGGGCTGTCCGGGGTCTCGAGCACCCGCGCCTCGGGGGCCGCAGCGGGATCGGACTCCTCGGGCACCACGGTGGTGACCGCCTCGACGTTGGCCGCGTAGCCGCCCGCAGAGCGTACGAACGTGTCCTCGCCGACCTCCGTGGGGTGCAGGAACTCCTCCGAGCGGGAGCCGCCCATGGCCCCGGACTGCGCCGAGACGGCGACCACGGGCAGGCCGAGGCGCTCGAAGATCCGGACGTAGGCCTCGCGGTGCTTGGTGTAGGACTCGTCGAGGCCGGCGTCGTCGACGTCGAAGGAGTAGGAATCCTTCATGACGAACTCGCGCCCGCGCAGCAGGCCGGCGCGGGGCCGGGCCTCGTCCCGATACTTGGTCTGGATCTGGTAGAGCATGACCGGCAGGTCCTTGTACGAGGAGTACAGGTCCTTGACGAGCAGCGTGAACATCTCCTCGTGCGTGGGAGCCAGGAGGTAGTCGGCGTCCTTGCGGTCCTTCAGGCGGAAGAGGTTCTCGCCGTACTCCGTCCACCGGTTGGTGACCTCGTAGGGCTCGCGCGGCAGCAGCGCCGGGAAGTGCACCTCCTGGGCCCCGATCGCGTCCATCTCCTCGCGCACCACCTGCTCGACCTTCCCGAGCACCCGCAGGCCCATCGGCAGCCAGGTGTAGATCCCCGGGGCGGCGCGGCGGATGTAGCCGGCCCGGACGAGCAGCCGGTGGCTGTCCACCTCGGCGTCGACGGGGTCTTCGCGCAGGGTCCGCAGGAACAGGGAGGAGAGTCGCAGCGCCACGAGGGCTCCGTTTCTCCCGGGGAGCGCGGCGTGGTGCGGCCGGGCCCGGGCGTCGAGAGGGTGGGCGGCGCCGACGGCGCCGCGGATTCCGGTCAAATCTACACCCCCCGCCCGGCCCGCCGCGCCAGGATCGACGCCCCCTGGGGGCTCAGAGCAGCACGGTGGCGAAGGTGCCGACCCGCTCGAAGCCGACCCGCCGGTAGGTGGCGAGGGCCCGGACGTTGTAGTCGTTGACGTAGAGGCTCACCACGGGTGTGCGCACGCGGGCGAGGCGCACGGCCGCCGCCATGCAGGGCGCCGCCAGACCCTGGCCCCGGTGCGCCGGGTCGACCCACACCCCCTGCACCTGCGCCACTCCGCGGGCCACCGAACCGAGATCGGCCTTGAACACCACGCGGCCCCCGTCGTCGGTCAGCAGCAGGCAGCGGCCCGCCTCGACGAGCGCGGAGACACGGTCCCGGTAGCCGCGGTCACCGCCCGTGTACGGGGAGTAGCCGACCTCCTCCTCGAACATGGCGGCGCTCGCGGGGAGCACGGCGGGCAGGTCCCCGGGGCGGGCGACGCGCACGCCGGGGTGCGGGGCGAGCGGCGGGTCCCGGTCGATGGCCAGCAGGGGCTGGACGGGCCGCAGGTCGAAGGGCCGGGGCCAGGAGCGCTCCAGCCGGGACCACAGCCCCAGCACCAGCTCGGCGGGACCGAACACCGACGCGTGCCGGGACCCGCCCCGCCGCAGGTGCCCGCCGACCAGGTCCAGGCCCGCGGCGTCCAGGGACACGGGCACCACGTTGGTGCCCACCCAGCAGGCGCCGGTCAGCTCCCCGTCCGGCCCGGCCGTGCCGACCACGGGCGGGATCCGCGGGACCTTGCTCCGGCGGTAGGACTCGACGTGGGCGGCCACGAACGCGTGGGCGACCGGGTCCGCCTCGAGCAGCCGGTCCAGCTGTGCCGGATCGACCTCCCCCGCCGGCACCAGCCGCGGGGCCGTCCTCCGCTGCGTCCTCACCCGCCCGTCACCGGCCCGTCAGCTGACGCTCACGACGGGGCTGCCCGCCGTGGTCTCCCCGTTCTCGTCCGTCTCCATCTCGGCGGCGATGCGGTTGGCCTCCTCGATCAGGGTCTCCACGATGAGGTCCTCGGGGACGGTCTTCACGACCTCGCCCTTGACGAAGATCTGGCCCTTGCCGTTGCCGGAGGCCACGCCGAGGTCGGCCTCGCGGGCCTCGCCCGGGCCGTTGACGACGCAGCCCATCACGGCCACCCGCAACGGCACGGTGAGCCCCTCGAGGCCGGCCGTGACCTCGTCCGCGAGGGTGTAGACGTCCACCTGGGCGCGGCCGCACGAGGGGCAGGAGACGATCTCGAGCTTGCGCGGGCGCAGGCCCAGGGACTGCAGGATCTGATTGCCGACCTTCACCTCCTCGACCGGGGGCGCCGAGAGGGAGACCCGGATGGTGTCGCCGATGCCCTGGGACAGCAGGGCGCCGAAGGCCGTGGCGGACTTGATGGTGCCCTGGAAGGCGGGTCCCGCCTCGGTCACGCCGAGGTGCAGGGGCCAGTCGCCGCGCTCGGCGAGCAGCTGGTAGGCCCGGACCATGGTGACCGGGTCGTTGTGCTTGACGGAGATCTTGAAGTCGTGGAAGTCGTGCTCCTCGAACAGGGACGCCTCCCACACGGCGGACTCCACGAGCGCCTCGGGCGTGGCCTTGCCGTACTTGTCCATGATCCGCTGGTCGAGGGAGCCCGCGTTCACGCCGATCCGGATGGACACCCCCGCGGCCTTGGCCTCGCGGGCGATCTGGCCGACCTGGTCGTCGAACTTGCGGATGTTGCCCGGGTTCACGCGCACGGCCGCGCACCCGGCCTCGATGGCCGCGTACACGTACTTCGGCTGGAAGTGGATGTCGGCGATCACCGGGATCGGGGACTTCATGGCGATGATGGGCAGGGCGTCGGCGTCGTCCTGGGACGGGCACGCCACCCGCACGATGTCGCAGCCGGTGGCGTTGAGCTCGGCGATCTGCTGCAGGGTCGCGTTGATGTCCGTGGTGGGGGTGGTCGTCATGGACTGCACGCTCACCGGCGAGTCGGAGCCGACGCCCACGGACCCGACCCGGATCTGCCGGGTCTTCCGGCGCGGGGAGAGGACGGGCTGGGGCGCGGCGGGCATGCCGAGGCTGACCGGGGTCAAGGAGTTCCTCCGAGGAATCGAGGGCAGGAGCTGGAGCGGTGGCGCCGGGACCCGCTCGCCGGGCCCGTCGCCGGTTCCCATTGTGCCCCATGCTCCCGGGCGGGTCCCCGGCGGCGGGGCGGATTTCCTCCCTCGCCGAACGCCCGCCGGCCCGGGCTCAGAACAGCCGGACCGGCTTGACGATGTCGGCGTAGATCAGCAGCACGGACATCCCGATCATCAGCACCGCCACCGCGTAGGTCACCGGCAGCAGCCGGGCGGGGTCGAAGGGGCCGGGGTCGCGGCGGCCGAGCAGCCGGGCGCTCCCCCGCCGCAGCGCCTCCCACAGCGCCCCTGCGACGTGCCCGCCGTCCAGCGGCAGCAGCGGCAGCAGGTTGAAGACGAACAGGGCCAGGTTGACGGAGCCGACCAGGCCCACGAGGGAGGCGGCCTTGTCCCGCAGCGCGATCTCCTCGTGCGCGGCGATCTCCCCCGAGATCCGGCCCACCCCCACCACGGAGATCGGGCCGTCGGGGTCCCTCGGCGCGTCCGAGAACGCCGCCTCCCCCACCTCGTAGACCCGCTGCGGCAGGTGCAGGACCACCCCGGCGATCTGCCGCAGCCCGTCGAGCACCGCCCCGGGCACGGCGGTCAGCGGCTGTCGGACGGGTTCGGTCGTGGGGCTGATGCCGATGAACCCGACCTCCTCGTAGCGGGGGGCGCCGCCCGCCCCGGTCACGGCGGCGCCGGAGTCGTCCAGCACGGGCCGCGACGACAGGATGGGGGTGAGCGCCGTGGACACGCTCCGCCCGTCCCGCTCGACCACCACCGGGATCCGCTCCCCGGCCCGGTCGCGGATCCGGCCGGTGAGCTCGTCCCAGGAGGCGACCTGGGCGCCGTCGACGGCCGTGACGACGTCCCCGGGACGCAGCCCGGCCGCGTTCGCGGGGGCCCGGGGGTCTCCCGGGCGGCACTCGGTCTGCCCGGCGGCCTGGCGCTCGGCGGCCACCACGCACTCGGAGACCCACGCGACGGTCGTGGTGGGCGTCGCCGTCCCGAAGCCCGAGAGCAGGACGGCCAGGCACAGGGCCCCGAGCAGGAGGTTCATCACCGGGCCGCCGAGCATGATGACGACCCGCTTCCACACGGGCAGGCGGTAGAACACGCGGTCCTCGTCGCCGGGGGCGAGCCGACCGGCGGCCGCGCCGCGCGCCTCGGCCGCCAGCTGCTGGAACACGCCGGTGCTCGAGGCGCGGGTCGTCGTGCCCGCACGCGCCGGCGGGTACATCCCCGCCATGGAGATGTAGCCGCCCAGGGGGACCGCCTTGAGCCCGTACTCCGTCTCGCCCCGCCGGCGGGAGAACACGGTGCGCCCGAAGCCGACCATGTACTGCGTGACGCGCACGCCGAAGAGCTTGGCCGGCACCAGGTGGCCGATCTCGTGGAGGGCGATGGACACCACGAGGGCGCCGGCGGCCAGCAGCACGCCCACGAGGAACAGCACGACGCCCATCCGTCCGACCTCCCGGGATCGTCGAGGGCCCCCGGCGGGCGCCGGGGGCGGCGGGGCCGTGCGCTCGGCACGGCGAGGACCAGTCTGCACCACCATCCTGGACGGTGCGTGGCAGGGGCACCAGGTCACGACGACGGCCGGCCGGCTCCCCGT